>NZ_AP028867.1:1912620-2231390 GCF_036511535.1 Indolivaga capnocytophagoides
TATCAGCTTCTTTCTTCAAATTATCTTTTGCGCTTTTTGCCGCATCTTTGGTTTTATCAGCAGCCTTTTCAGCTTCTGTTTTTACAGCATTAGCTCCACTTTTTACAGCGTCTTTACTCTTATCATAGGCTTTTTCAACACCTTCTTTTCCTTTACCGGCTTCATCTTTTGCCTTATCGAGTAAATCTTTAGATTTATCTGATGTTTCATCAATAACCTGATTAGCATCATTCACTGCCTTTTCGCTTCCATCTTCAATGGCCTTTCCGGCTGTATCAACGGCATCTTTCACATCATTTACTACATTTACTGAATCCGGATCTACAGCTGGCTGTTCAGTCTTACCTCCTCCACATGAGGCAAACGCCATTACTGCTACTACGCTAATCGCTAATACATAATTCTTTTTCATATACTTTATTTATTTTAAGGTCTCAGACCCATTTGACTTTCTTTCGAGTCATCAATTATTGATATTAAAATCCCTTTTGTCAAATTAAGATTCGGGTTTATTTTTCCGATCTATTTTAAAATAAACAACTTATATGAGTAAATGTTCAGAGAAAAACATACTCTAAAACTATAATTATACTGATTATAAATCATTTGCCGACCACAAATACATCATCGCCATAGTTATCCACAGCAGAATATTCAAACGGTAAAACGACTTTTCCCGAATAATCTAGAACACCCCATTTTCGGTTGACCGAAACTGCAATATATTTATTTGCATACGATTTGCCGACAAAGTCGTATTCAGCCGAACCTAGCTGATGCTTAGCTTTGTCTATAATTACCCACTTCCCATTTCTGAAAACCGCAAAAACAGAAGCTCCCAAATACTTTATATCGTCATATTCAAACGGTAACACAATCCGTCCGAAAGTATCAATTACTCCATAATGACGGGCTTTTGCTACTATCGCCATACGATCTTGAAACGAATTGCCTTCATCATATTCAAAAGGAATCACCACCCTCCCCTTCTTATCCAGATACCCATATTTTTGTTCTGCAAAAGCCATAATACGATCGTCCGAGAATTCGCCAATACCATCATACATACAACGGATCACTTCTCTTCCGGCAGTATCCACTACACCATATTGATTATCCCCGAATCGAGTCGAATCTTTCAAAACTTTTGCATAACCGTCACTAAAATCAAATATACGTTTATAAACAGGAGCTAAAACCTGCTCTCCCCTTATATTTATGAGTCCAAGTTTACCATTAATGGAATAGCGTAAATAATCTCCTACAAAAGTTTGGCTATCATCGAGCTGCACCTGAGGATTAATTTCCCTGCCATTAATATCAACGACTTTATATATGCCTTTTTGAGGTTGACTTATTCCTAAATAACCATTACCTAAGTCTCGGATTCGTTTATTTGTAAAAGCAGGAATCTCATTATTACGATAATCGATCATCTTTGTATTCTGTCTGAAAGAATCGACAGAAAACAAAAGGCTCCTGTCTCCGGAAAAAGGGACTAGTATATTATTGGAAAAAGGAACAGTAATATTGCCATTATTATCATACACTCCGCAAGTTATCGACTTATACGCCAAAAAGAAACCATTTGCAAGAGTAACAATACGGCTTTGATCAAACGAAATTATTACATTACCTCTAAAATCTATTACACCATACTTATTGTTGAGTTTTATAACAATACGGTCTGTTAAAATATCACGTATATCCTGGTATTTACACTCCAATATCTCCTTTCCTGAAGAATCGATTAAACCATAACGTTCGCGACGTATAACACGGGCGTAGCCGTTTTCGAATGGCAAAATTTTTTCATATATCAACGGAACAATAATTTCCCCTTCCAGATTAACAACCCCATATTTTTTAACGGATTGCGCATCTGTAAAGAATACAGACGCAAAGAGCAGAAAAATAAATAACACATATTTCATAAAAGAATATTTGCTGCTTTTTAAGGTCTCTGACTAATTTATTACTTTGGCAAGCAAACAATATAAGCTTGTTATAACTTGAAAACTTACCATTAAACACTTCTATATACTTATACTACAGACATAAATTATAAAAGGCATCTTAAATATGCCCAAATCAACCGGGATTTATTCTTTTATAAATACCGACTTTTTCCGATAGAACCTTCTATAATACCAATAAGAAATCCAGCCTGTAACTATCCCGAACATCAATCCGCAAATGACATCCAACGGATAATGCTTTCCTACATAAATACGACTGTAAGCTATAGCCAATGCCCAGACAAAGGCTATAAACGAATAATACTTGTTTCGAAAATACAAAGCAGAAAATAACGCCAGACAAATAGAGTTGGACGAATGTGCCGAAAAAAAACTATAGCTGGTCCCGGGATCTTCGAGCTGACGCATAATATCCTTAATCAGTGGATCATATCCCGGACGGGGACGCATAATCGCAATCTTCAGAAGATTGTTAACCAAGCTGTTCATTGCAACACCTCCCATCATAAATAAAGCAGCCCATTTGCCCCATGTCCGGTTGCGGTAAACCATGAACACAATAAGAGCGACACAGCACAATGCCCAGAATAAGTATGTACTGATAGCATACATCGGAAAATCGAGAGCCGGAGTATGCTTACCATTTAAAAACATAAATAAATCTCTGTCCCAATCGGGAAAAGTAAATTGCAATATCTGCATATATAGTTATTTCGGATTAGTAAGCTTTATATTTCCATGTTCGGAAGATAAAGATTGCTCGGGTGATTTAAAACCAATATAAATACGGGTAAAACCCAATCCCCTCAAAATCGGAGTCAATACTTTTATTGCATTCTGCCGGCTTTCCTGAGCAATACCCATATTCAGAGCGGATTCATACAAATGCTGTTCGGCATGAGCATAAGCATCATCTACAAGCTTGGCAGTCTCCCACAGTCCATACTCAATATTATATACTTTCGACCGCGAATGATCTACCTTATAATGGCAAATCTCAGGAACAGGCAATATAAGACTCACCGAATCTTTATCGGTAAAAATATCATCTTTTCCTAATTTTGTGAGATCCACACAAGCAATAACTTCTCCCGCAACCATCAACGATGCTTTTGAATTGGGCAGCCATGTGCGTTTTTTTTCATATTGTACGACGTCCTGAATATTATATTTCACGACTTCCAGATTCCCTAATTCTTCAATTTGCTGAACAACCACATCGTGTGTAACATATACTTTCTCCTCATTCCCCGACGATTTCAACAAATAAATGATGAAAGCAATCAACGCAAGTAAAACGATGATAAATAGTGCTATTATTGAAATTTTCTTCATAAGATAATTAATCCCGAATATAAAATAATTGTAAAACAAAACCTAAAGCCTTAAGTCTGAGCTTTGGGTATTCAAAGATATACAAAAATGATACCCGATTTGGAATCTGCTAATTTTAGGATTTATAATTTAACCTAAACTAACAGTTTATATCCTACCGCAATCATCTTATATATTTTAAATATATTCATACAAAATAAATAAAAACAATAATTAAATTAATTTAATTAATAAATAATTCAATTTTATTCAATGATTATAAGTAATATTGCAAAAACATATAATAAAAAAATGAAACTACCTTGTATTTGCCCAAGCTGCCAAAGCCTTCTGAAAGTAAGAAGTCTGAAGTGTGAACATTGCGAGACCGAAGTCAACGGATTATACGATTTGCCTGTACTGGCTCAATTATCATCCGAAGATCAGTTTTTCATTCTTAATTTTGTAAAGAACAGTGGCAGTCTCAAAGATATGGCGTCACTGCTGAACCTGAGCTACCCTAGTGTCCGAAATAAATTAGATGATATAATCCTTAAACTGAAAAACCATGAACAAGAATAATCTTTTTCAATTAATGCTCAATCCGTTTAATAAAATAGCCGGGGCAAAAGCTCTCTTTATCGGATTAGCCCTGTTGATCCTGACAATTATAATAGCACAACTACAGCACATTGTATTTATAGGAGTCATCAGTGTAAAGCTGATGCATCAACCTTTATACAATGCCTTTCTTCTCGCACTGACAGGATTCATCCTCTTTTCGTTACTTTTATTTATTATAGGGACTCTGTTAAGCAAGTCATCTATACGGGCTATTGATGTTGTAGGAACTCTTTGTCTTTCTAAAGCACCTCTTATATTTATTGCTCTCATCTGTAGTATCCCCATGGTTATGGACGGAACAATAGTTGTAACAAGCTCACTGCTCCCATCTGCAAACGTTGTCATGCCTTACACTCAAAATTATATCTATTTCGGGATATTTATCATTACCATACTCATTAGTATTATTTGGATGCTGATACTATCTTACAATGCCTTCAGTGTATCGTGCAACATAAAAGGAGCAAAAGCCGTAAGCGGATTTATTGCAGCCGTAATACTGACCGAAATAATAAGCTACATTATTATTGCATTACTCATATCTCCGGAACAGTTTATACCGAAAGATGAACTTCCTTCATCCGATAAAACCGAACTGCGAAGTAACATAGATTATTCTCAACTCAATGCTATCTCATTAGAAGCGGCACAAGCCCTAAAAGAGGGAAAATATGAAATGACATACAAATATTTCGATTCGGCTATGAAAAAAGCTCTTCCGATATCAGAGATTGAGCAAACTATGGCTCAGATCGAATCTCAATTCGGCAAACTGCAAAGCATCGGTACAGATATAAAAAACAGTCAATCGGGAAATTATAGATTCGTGTACATCCCCTGCCTTTTCGAAAAACAAAAAGCCTATATTCAATTCACATTTAATAATGAAAACCAGATTTCGGGATTCTTCATCAAACCTTAAAGTAAAGATATTGAAAACTAAAACAACAAAGCCTGCATTAATTCAAATGCAGGCTTCGGTATACATATATAATCTTCAAAAAAAGGGCTCCAGAATTAAACAAACCGGAAAGCTATCTTCTTTTTCTTCTTTTCCTTATTCAAATAATAGAATACCAATGCCGCAGTACCTGCCGCAACCGCAACAGTCGTCAATGCCAATGCTGTTTTCTTATCCATATCAAAGTTTTTTAATAATAAGCGGAAATTAATGACTTATCAAAACGTAACCGCATGTTCTACTTATAACAAAATCGACAACGAAGATCCGAAACATTCCTAAAAACGACTTACACCGCATCTTCCTTTGTAAATATACAAAATAAAACGATCAAACTTAGCAACTGCTTATTTTTTCGAGAATTCACAAAGCCGGAGTACTTCCCCCATCCACAGGCAAATTGACACCAGTAATGTAGGAAGCCTGATCGGATGCCAGAAAAACAATTCCGGCGGCAACTTCATCCGGCGATCCTATCCGCTTCATCGGAATAGATTCCTCACGCATCGCTCGAACCTCAGCTTCGCTTTTGCCGGTTTTTTTTGCGTCCGACGCTACAATAGATGCAATACGCCTTGTATCGGTACTTCCCGGCAAAACATTGTTGACAGTTATCCCGAAAGGAGCCAGTTCTCCCGCCAGAGTTTTACTCCACGAAGCCATTGCTCCCCTCACAGTGTTAGAGACACCTAAACCGGGAATAGGTGTTTTTACCGATGTGGATATAATATTCACGATACGTCCCCAATGTCTGTCTTTCATATAGGGTACTATCTGTTGAACAAACAACTGCGCCGTTATAATATGCTGACTGAAATAGGCTAGAAATTTATCGGGTTTTTCCGAAAAAAGAGGCGCAGGAGACGGTCCACCCGAATTATTGATCAATATGTCTATATTATTGCCCTTACTCAAATAAACAGACAAAGCCTCACTTGCTTTATACGGATCCGACAAATCAGCCACAATATAGTTATGTGTCTGATTTGAATTTATCACACTGAGTGACTTACACGCCTCAGACAAAGAGTCTTCATTTCGAGCCATAAGCGTTACTGATGCACCCGACTGAGCAAATAATTTTGCTACAGCCAATCCGATCCCCTGCGATCCTCCGCATAGCAGAACATGTTTTCCTTCTAAAGTTATATTCATATATACAATGTAAATCAAAGTTTTTCGAAAGTTACATATTGTTATTGTAAATAAACATTCGAAATCGGGATGAGATAGAACTCATTCAAAAAAAAATCTTAAAAAAATTCTTCCTTTATAATAGTTTTGAAACCGAATTTCTCTGAAAATTCAGGATAAAAGTCGATATGTACTAAAAAAACTAAATAAAATAGAGATATAAAACTGCTTTTTTTGAGAAAAAAAACTGTCCGACCGGTCGATCTTTTTATTACTAAAACATAGATTATTAGCGATAAACATAAAAAATAGCAGCGACTTACACATAATTATGTAAATCATTTGCAAATCTTTGTTCAAGTTGTAATTTTTTATATTACATTTGCATTCGAAAAGATAATTATTTACAATTTTTCGTCAAAACAGAAGGTAAAATGAAAAAAGTATTATTGTTCGCAGCAGTTGCTGCAATTTCAGCATCATTTGCTGCTTGTAACGGTGGTTCTAAACCTGCAGAAGAAGCTGCTCCTGCAGATACAGTTGTAGCTCCTGCTCCAGTTGTTGAAACTCCAGTAGATACTGCTGTTGTTGATTCAGCTGCTGTTGCTGCTCCTCAAAACTAATTTGGAGGATATACTCCATTTTAAGGATGAAACTCTTTAGGTCGCCTAAAGAGTTTTTATTTTTTATACATATACCTTTTGCTACAGAAAGGAATAGTGATAAAAAAGAGAGTTGTTATCTGTTAGATAACAACTCTCTTCTATTTTATTTAATCCGATATATCTAATCAGAATTTAACTCCATATCCCAATGCAAAAGTAAAGCAATCTGCATCACTGAATGTATACTTCATTTCGAGATTCACAAAAGTATTGCTGCTTAGATTGTAGCTACCTCCTGCTCCCAAATTGAAACCCCAGTTAGTAAAACTGTCCGATCCACGTTTTTCTCCGGCGATAGTCTCTCCAGAATAACGGGCATTTTGCATAGCGATACCTGCCAATGGATAAACCGACACCTGGTTGTCGACATCTAATACATAATGAACATTCAAGTTCAGATCCAGACCTGTAATTTTATTCTTAGGAAAAATAAATGACGCATCGGGTGCTATACGAATATGGTCTGCAATTACATAACGTCCTTGAGCACCAATAAGGAAACGACCAGGATCTGATTGTACACCTATGTGTCCGATCAATGATTTTTCGCCTTGTTCCGATTGTGCAAATACGCCCAATGTTCCTGCTAAAAGTGCAATGCTGAGTAATAATTTTTTCATATTGTATAAATTTTAATGTCTGTTTCGGGGGGTAAATCTAGTCAAATAAATGTGAATTCAGATTGCCCCCTCTTTTAAATTAACTAAAAAGGCTGATAAATTGTTCACTCCTCTATTATCTGCTGTTCCATAAAAAAAACTAACTATTTTAGTTAACAGCCGTTTATCTGGTTTCGGATAAACTAATTTTAAGTTATTTAAAATTTTATTATCTTTGACCAACCAGCAACACAAAAAAACTAACATGAAAAAGATTTTCTACATATTTTTATTCTCTTTTTTACTGACAGCATGTGGCAGCGATGATAACTATCCTGCACCAAATCCCGATCCTACCCCATCTGATTGGAATGGCGACTGGAACGACAAAAACGATAAAAACTACAAACCCGAAGGCTATAATCCCATAGAGGGAGAATGGCAAGCTTATTCGCTAAACGGAAAAGAGTATACGGATCATTATTATATCAAATTCAGTTCTGATTTGAATATGTCGGAGTCTAAAGTGAAACCGGCAGAAGATAAAGATCCTACATATCCAGATCTAAAGAAATATGTCATCAATAACACTGCATTCCGAGTAGGAAAAGATAATTTCTATAAATACAATATAAAAAATAATGTTCTTACTCTTATTAATTCTTCAAATACATGGTTACTGAAACCCTATGTGCATAAAGAATGGAGATGGGATGGAGACTGGAATGACCCGAAAGACTCTCATTATGCACAATATCAAGGAAAATATAATCCTATAAAAGGTGAATGGCAAATAACACACATAGATGGAAGTGAAACAACATCAAAATCAATTATAACTTTTACTGAAACATTTGAATGGATTAGCTCAATTAATACTATAACTAAATATTACATCAATGGAACAGGTATAAAACGTTTAAATGATAATTTAGCCTATAAATATATCATAGAAAATAATACATTAAGCTTACAACAAATATTACCTAAAAAAGGATATATTTATTTATATAAACGCATAAAATAAAAAAGAATATATCAAAATCTGTCATCCCGTGCTTGACACGGGATCTCCCCATAAGAAATATTAACGATCAGGAGATTGCGAAATAAGTCCGCAATGACAGATTGAAAAAAGATTTCTGATACTCTTTTTCTGAATCTTACATTTTTCTGATTAACCTCAACTTTGTTTTATTTCTACCAAGAGGATCATACCCTTCGATCGACGCTATATAATACAAATCGTTATTAAGCTTTACTAATTTCGCTCCATTTAATTGCTCGTATTCATCTGGAGAAAGGTAACATTCAATGTCTGTATAATTACTATCGTTAGGAGCAATTACATTAAAATAAGTTTGTAGTATTGAGTTCGGTTGATTTTTATAACTCAATGTTAAAGGATTTCTATTTTTCAAAAGATCTGACAATTGAGGAATAAATAAGTTTTGAGATTTATCACTATCTGTAAGTATATCATTAGTTTTCCATACATCTCCCAAATTATATAATATATTTTCATTTCTATACCAAAAGCGTTGAGCATAATTAGTATATTTTTTTTTCAACATATCTCTATAATCTTCGGTATCATCCCAAACTTCTTTATTAGAAATAATTGGAATTTGTAATTGCAGTATCAAGTTCCCATCTTTATCTGTCTGTGTTATTGTTTTAAACCAATTATAAGAGAAATTAGAAGTCTGATTTACGCTAGATCCATCCAGACTACCCGTTTCGATCTTTCCTCCTCCATTATCTTTTGTATCTATAAAACCTTTCTCTTCTTCATTAATTTTAAAACCGATATCAAATACAGCAGGCAGCCCCAACGGTTGGTTAGAACGTTTAATAATACCTGCTTTATTATCAAGATCAAGTACAGATGCAATATGAGTATTAACATGCTGCTGCTTTATATTCAATTCGAATGTATCATTATCAATTTGATTTAATTGAAGGTTAAATGCTTTACAAAAATTATCGAGCCATTCATCCACTTTTTGCTCAGAAGGTAAAAATTTCATCAGATTAATTTCACCTTTCTGAAAATTTGGAATATCCGTCCAATTCATAGAAGCAGTCCCTTCTCCATCTTTATTAATTGTTACCCATTCCTCATCTGTACGGAATGGTTCTATAGAAAGACGAAAATTCAAATCCTCGACTATCACGGGACCTACAGCCCTTTTTACACTATGTCCAGCCTTTCTTAAATCTCCGGCTTCTGATACCCAGCATACCGTCACACACTCACCCTTATCGAGCCATATGATTGAAGATGCCTGCCCCTCTCCTGTGATATTATTATCGGCTGACGATATATAGCTTATATCAGATATGGGAATATCTTGTATATCTGTTTTAAACTTATCCCTTAACTCTTTACCTATAACAACATCATAATCATCATCACTTTCCAATTCTTCGGAAACATATCCATGATAATGGTACTTATAAGGATTGTAATATGCCGAACATATCTTTTTATCCTGACTGAATGTTCTGTCCCAAGAATAACCATTTTTTATAAAAAGGGTATTAAAAGGTTTTCCCTCAGGGTTTCTATCATTAGTTCCGCTTCTATCCGTTTGACCGAAGTGTAAGCCATTGATTAGTTTATTATCAGAAGATGGATCGACAATCATAGGGCAATATTCCTGGGGATACCATTTCGGATAATTTTCAGGTTCATCCGTTCCGGTCTTATCATTTTGCGGTAAATTCGGTT
The DNA here is from genome assembly GCF_036511535.1 of Indolivaga capnocytophagoides. Taxonomy (GTDB): domain Bacteria; phylum Bacteroidota; class Bacteroidia; order Bacteroidales; family Dysgonomonadaceae; genus Dysgonomonas_A; species Dysgonomonas_A capnocytophagoides. The sequence goes on from NZ_AP028867.1 coordinate 1,922,631, forward strand.
TATCGTAGAATCCGGCTATCAACTTATTGTCAAATCCAAAATCGCCACTACCAAAATCTCTGACAACCTGGATTTCATAACGCTTCATACCAAAGTAGTTATTGTATTTAGAGTCTCTTCCAGTTCGGGTATTTGCCCAAGTCCTATCTGTATGTTTGTCATATCTTGATTCATTTTCGCCTCCTCTGTACAAAAGGACATCCGAATATAATTTTACTTTATAAAGTCCACTGGCAGGAATCCGGATTCTCAGATTTTTTTTAATGTATCTAGGGTTTCTTTCATCCGGTTCTTTATAATAAGTCATATTAGTTCCGGTATCCTGTATCTCAGAAAATTCCACATTGTGCGAGTTAAAAAGGTTGACTGTATAGAAATGGTCTCTTTCCATACTTGACTGAGAGATACTTCGTTCAAATATAGGATCATCTGTCTGATAATCACGTATACTTTTATAATTGCCACTAACACTCATCGTCCCTAAATCTCCCCAATTCCATTCCTGAGCATAATCGGTAGGATTACTGTATGACATATACAGATTTTTCAACCGTACATCATCAAAAGCAGTTCCACCAATATTTTGGGGCTTTCCTTCTTTATCCTTTAGTGTCTCGAATATCTTTTTGATGGTCTGCAGGCAATTAATAGAAGGAGGAAAATCTTCTATACCCAATCGTACCGTTTCGTCCCAAACATCTTTTGCCGAATAATTACCATTGGCATCTTTGGGTACTTTAGGCAGCAATCCGTACAATACATACGGAAAAATACAATCGGGAGTACCGGACTTTGTATTCCATTTGTTAAGGCTCGATACCATCTCTTTAAAGTCGATACTCCAAGTAGTTTTGAGCCCATTCATTTTGGTATCGCCGAAAAGCTCTTTTATAGTCTTTTTAGCAGGAATAAGCAAATTCCCTTTAAAATTACCATCCTTATCAATCTCACTCATTCTGAATTTTCCATCAAAGACAAGCACGGCATCCACATATAGTAAAGCATTGTAATCGTGATTAAACTTATCTTTCACTTCCTCTACATTGGCAAAACCGAATATCTCATCATTAATATTTGTTGACGGAATGGTTATCGAATAGCTGTATTGAGCATCCTTGGTATTCAGTTCAGCTGGTTTTATCAGTATCCTGTTGAGACGAATACCCAACTTTTCCGCATTGGCAATCTCACACAAGCGGTTATTTATATATAGTTCTATATTATTCATTGTATGCTAAAAGTTAAGTTAACAAAAATGTATTTAATGATATACTTTTTCTTTATAACGGACTTTGGTTGTTTTACTAGCCAAAGCTATAAATAGGTCTGCGGCCTTATCTGGGTAAGTCGGTATAATGGTATTTCATCTCTGCCTGAAACAGATCATCTTTTCTATTGTATTTCAAAGACATATCATCAATAACGATATATCTTTGCGTCCTTATTTCGTATACTGCCCGAGAAGCACTCATTTGCTGCAACCACTCCATACCATCGTAAGTCATTGGTGCACTTTGTACAATTTTCTGCGATTCAGCAACTTTATTGGTAACAGTCTCAATAGACGAAAATCTTCCCGACTGAGGAGTTATAGTCTTAAATATGGTTGTTGCTGTTGTTTTAAACTCGGTAGAATCCGTTCCGCTGAAATTCACACTATCCCATCCACCCCATTTATTAAGAAAGACAAAGTCATTAACAGTATATAGATATTCCGGAAACACACTGAAAGTCAAAGGCATTGAAATTATAGTCTTCGGCATACTCGAATTATAGCTTTCATTTTTGTGAAAAGCACATAAAAACACCTCTATTTCTCCAACCATCAATTCTTTTGAGCCGGCTACTGCCAATGGCAAAAAACGATCCAGATCGAGTTTTGCAGTATTTGCCGTTGTTAATTTCTGGATCTCAATTTTGTGTGATATATAATCCGAAATAAATTCACCCGACTGGGTATACATCCTGTAATACAAAGCTAAGTCCGGAAAATCGGTAGAGGGAAGTGCTTTCACCGAGAAATTTTCTGCTATAAAATTAAAATACTGTTCCTGCCCTTTGATATGGGTACGGTTGTACATGGAAGTCAAAGGTTTGACTTTCACGATCTCCTTTTCGGTGAAATCCTGAGAAAAATCCATCACATAGGCAGTACCATCATCACTTACTTTTTTCAAGTCATTTTCCACAAGCAGATCATCATAACCATTTATTACATACAAAGGATGGGAATAATAAAACACCTGATTACTGCCATTGATCTGTCTTCGGGCAACAACACGGAAAGAAGATACCGAGCCGCTATCAACCCAATCTGTATCGGCATTGAGAAATGCGGTAGAATAATCGGCTTTCTTATTCATGAGCGCATTGAGCTCAAACCAAACAGGCTGCCCGAAATACGATTTAGATAAAGTAGTCAGGAAAGTTCCGCTATTAGATATTTCTTTTTTATCATCACCAAGCACAGATTTGACATCACTATACAAATCAATCTCCACACGGGTATTTCCAAGGCCACGGTCTATGGAATCCGACGAACTACCTTCCGCGATTTGTTCTATTTTGATTATATCGTCTATATAATCCGTTTTTTGTTTATTCTCCTGATATTCTTCACCATAAAACAATTCGCACCGAAAGTTATACTGCGAACCGTACCCATTGGCCTTAATTACGATTATATTGCCATTATCGATCAAATATTCTCCGTCAGCATCTCCTACCGAAATATCAGGATTGATATACATTTCGAAATTATTCCTTAAATAAGGATTATTCCTCAGGCACAACAATAGGTTCTGAGCTGTAGACGTTATATCCGATCGATCAGTTGCATTTTCACTCCCCTCTACAACCAGAAAAGTATTGGTTCCCAGTTTATTCGGATTTCGTGTCGACTGGAACGAATATACGCTGTTTGTCAATCCCTCCTTAAAGTCAATTCGCATACCATTTTCATAATTAGCTAACCGCTCAACTATTATGCGTAACTCCATTTTTTGGTCGGGGTTACCACTCCCTACACTATCGAATGTTATAAAATTAGGATTACCCGATAAAGTAAGCTCTTTCGGTTCGGTAACTTGGGCAATCTCTTTGTTTGAATAAAATCCCATATTATTATCTTTTATTCTATAGATAAAAATATAGGAAACAGCAAGGGTGTCTTCCGAGAGGAAAACACCCTTTAATTAATTTTTTTAATCAGACCTTAGCTATTCTGTTTTTTTTCCTTGTTTTGTTCTATAAAATAAGCAGCCAGCAGACCTATTCCTCCGAATAAAGAAACACATGCGAAATAAATAACAGCAACCGTATTACTGATATTACTCTTGACATCATAATCGTATCTTGAATATTCAGGCATCATATTAGGAGTCAAAGTAGATTCAAGAATAAAGGCTACGATAAGTCCAAGACCGATCCCAATCATCAGCAAACTGGCTCTAAGAGGCCATAAAGAAGACATTTTGATATTAACATTACCCAAAATCGGTAAATTCAAATTATCCGATAAATGCAGATCTTTTTGCGGAGCATTAAACTGCATCTTCTCAATAATCATTATCCGTTCTTTACGGCGTGCATACAATTCAAACAAACGATAGATCCCTAAAACCATAACAGGAACAACTACCAAAGGAATTAAAATTTCCATATTTCAATATATTTAAAAGTTAGACATTCATTCGTTTGCTTATTTTGACGGACAGCATATAAAAAGGTTACAAAATCGAATAAAAAAATTTTCGGTTAAAATATATACATACATTTGTAACCTATCTCAACACCGTGCGTCTTATAGGCATGACCGACTTTGACGACATACATTACATCAACTGTATCCGAAACGGAGAAGTTAATGCTTTTGTACATATCGTTCGCCGATACCAGCGGATGATATATACTATTGTCGCCAAAATTGTCAATAATAATACCGATGCCGAAGATATTGTACAGGAGATATTTATCAAAGTTTACCAATCTCTGGATAAGTTCAGAGGCGATGCCGGATTCTCAACATGGTTGTACCGTATAGCATATAACACGGCCATTACTGAAATCAGAAAATCGCAAAAAGTGATTGCCGTGGAAGACAGCTATCTGAGTGCCGTATCAGATATGGAAATCAGCGATTCGATAGACGATATCAGCAGTGAAGAACGCCTGCAATATCTAGATCAGGTATTGAAAATGCTCCCGGCTGAAGAAGCCTTGCTCATTACGATGTTTTACCTCAACGACCATTCCATTCAGGAAATCGGAACAATTACAGGGCTTACCCTGTCAAATGTAAAAGTAAAGTTGCATCGTATCAGAAAATTTATGAATTTTGAAATCAATAAACTTATATCGCAATGAAACGAGCAGACGATAAGTTGAGAGATATATTTCTCGAAATCAGGACAGATCAGCCATCAGCCGGATTCGAAAGTAAACTGATGCAACAAATACAAACAGTTGCGGCAAAAGAGAATAAGAAAAGATCACGACTCAGAACAATATATAACACTTGTGCTCTCATAGGTGGTATTGCAGCGATTGTAATACTACCCTGTGTTTTATTTTATTTTTCGGGTATAGAGACAAATTTCTCGTTACCTGAAATAAACTATTCGATCAAAATGCCGGCAATAAATGTAAATCCTGTGTGGATATTAATGAGCCTATCGGTTCTGATTTTACTGTTGGCCGACATGTTTATCCGGAATTATCTGAAAAATAAAAAACACCACAATCTATAATCCTAGACTTTCCTCTCTTATTTTTATAGAAAAAGACCGATATTTGCCATAATATTTTATAAAAGATACATTCGATGCAAATAATTTAACAGGAGTTACACTAATACAACATTTATTTACAGAAATTGAAGATAGATTTGTGACGAACAAATCACTAACCAACAATTAATCTTTATGATGAAAATTTCTACACTACTTGCAGTGGCAGGCATAAGCATTGCCTCTACACAGATTGCTGATGCACAAACAAATGAATCACCCTGGACATTCGGCGTAAAAGCGGGAGCCAACATTGCAAACACCAGCAGTAAAAACGAATCAGGACGAATAGGCTTCAATGTCGGAGGAACAGTAGAGTATAAACTCAGCGATCGATTTTTTCTACAATCGGGGTTGGAATTTACCTCTAAAGGAAGTAAACTAAAGGAACAATCTTTCAATTTTTCACTACCTTATTTTGATTCAGGCGAATTGACATCAATTGATGACCTAGACTATGTCACATACACAGGTAAAGCAAAAGCATCTCAGAATCTGATGTTTCTTCAAATACCTCTCACCATTGGCTATAGGTTACCTTTAGCCGAGGATATCAATCTGACTTTCAACATTGGAGGATATGCCGGATATGGAATTGCAGCACGCTCAAAGTATAAAATAAATGGTACACTCAAATATCCCGATGGAAAAACAGAATCAGTCAATACAGAAACAACATACAAAAAATACAAGGAAACAGGGCTCGAACGTTTCGACTACGGGCTACTCGGAGGAATTGGTATAGAATACAAAAGATTCTCATTCAATGTTAATTACGAACTCGGATTAAGAAATCTGGATAAAAGTTCAGGAACATATCTTAACTATGGATATAGCAGCGGCTACAACAACCAATCAACCGGAGTAACTGCATATGAAGTTCCCAAATGGAAAAATCGGAATGTATCACTTTCAGTCGGATATAAATTCTAAAGACTCAGAACATTTCATACATCTCCTCATATAAACAAAAACGGATTCCAAATGGAATCCGTTTTTTTATATTAATCAAAAAAAGCAGTCAATTCTGAGATTAAAGACTCAAATAATTGGTCAGCCCACCGCTCATCGAACGCTTTATCCAGCCGACTGTCAATAACAGTTAAGATGGGGCGTGCCTCGACACCATCCCGCTGGATGACGCTAGCTATAGCATGCAATGTATCATTAGTGATAGGCAATCCCTTTCTCAACGCCCAATCCCTAAGGACTGAAATAGGTGGTACTTCTCCCGAGCCGGGCTTTCTTCCTTTTTCTATAAAGTCGAGATAGCTATCAAACAAAAGGCGGATAACGACATCCGGCTCTTTTTCCAATCTAACCTCTATATGTTCCCGGATAGAGCTGTTTTTCAACCCGTTTTCATCAAATACCGAACGGGCAATTTCTAAGATCTCCCCGGTTATACATTCCAATACCTGACGCGTAGCCGTATTCATCGTTTTGAGATTTTAAGGTCAAAAACCGGAAGCTTATTCCCAAAAGTTTGATTTGCACCATTTATTCTGAAATCATTCAGGACAGGATCAGACTGAAATTCTTTTTCGGAATCGAATTGTTCTTCTATCAAACACAAATCCTGCATATTACGCTGAACTAAATCGACCGAAAAACGGCATCCGCAGGCATTATTGTCATAATAATTCCTCAATGTCAGGTATGTCCATGTCGGAAGCACCGTTACCGGTTCATTTGCATCCATCTTGATCCGTTCCAGAATATTTAAGCCGATCGAAAAAGCCAGATTCTGAAAAACTGCAACTGCCGTATCGTCTTCAGGAACAAAAAGAATTGAAAAATTAACGGTACTCGTAAATACATTCTGCTGATTGCGTCCCATAATAGGATCTTCCAGCCAGAAAACAGGATGAAATTCATTACCCGCCCCCAGCTCGTAATTGCGGTTATAATAAAAAGAACGGATTGCTTTGTGTTGGCATGCCTGATTACGAAACAGGCTGATAATAGAGTTAATCATATTAAAGTTTTATTGAATAGATAAATTATTTCGATCAAAGACCGTTTTATTATTTTTACTTATATTTATGGCAAATAACTATTTTTGAAATATGACTCGAAAAAACAAACAGTCGAAAATACTGCTTCGGATACTTTACTCACTGCTAGCAATATTTATCGTATTCAACATTCTTGCGGCTATACAAGCCTATGCGATGACCCACTATGTAAATAAAACCGAAAAAGAAGCCTCCGAACAAGGCATCATCAGTATGCTGTTCACAGGAATAGATATAGCATGTCCGGTAAGCGACATACTACCTGCTCGCCCTTATACCACAGTACAAATTCCGGCCGAAGGCGACAATACAATGGAAGCATGGATCATAAAAACCGATTCAGTATCGAAAGGAGTGTTCTTGCTCTTTCATGGATATACCGACCATGCCGAAAGTATGCTGCACGAGGCTTATCCTCTACTCGATATGGGATACGATGTGGTGATACCAAATTTCAGAGGGTCGGGCAATTCGTATAGTAATCAAACAACTATCGGGTATCTCGAAGCGGCCAATGTAAAACAGGTATATGACTATGCCGAAAAAGAACTTAAACCCAAAAGTATATCCTTGCTGGGTATGTCGATGGGAGCTGCGGCCATTACTAAAGCCATGCACGACTATCAATTATCCGTAAAGTGTGTGATACTCGAAGCTCCTTACGGGCGTATGTTCGATGCGGTAGGTGTACGCATAGGCAAAGTTCCGGTAGTAGGTACACCACTCTCCTATCTGATGACATTTTGGGGAGGGGCAGTTAACGGCTTCAATGCCTTTTCGATGAATCCCGATCAGTTTGTTAAAGACATTAAAGTACCTACACTATTGCTATACGGAGGCAAAGACCAACACATACCTGTAGACGAATCGATGCGCATATATAATAATATAGGCTCTGATATTAAAGAACAGCACATGTTTGCCGATGCTACACACGAAAGCTATCCTCGTACATGGCTCAACGAGTGGAAAACGACTGTCAGCGACTTTCTCTCCAATAAAGTAGAAAAACAATAAACAATCATTCAAAATAGTGTAACGGGATTCTAAAAAGAATCCCGTTTTTCGTATATTGCAATACTAAACCAATTAACACTCATAATTATGAAAACGGATATCTACACTAAAATTGTATTAACTGTAATTGCTATTTGTTTGACAGTAAGCTTGCTTAAAGAATTTGACATCATCACTACCGCCAAAGCCGATACTACAACTGCTGGACCTACACCTATACCAAATGCTGTACAAGATGGACCTGTGGATGTCAGAATTGTTGGAGTAGATTATTATTGTACATTACCTGTCAATATTAAAAACACACCGATTTCTGTTGAAATAACAAAATAACCTCGATCTTCCCCTCCGTGTCCATTCCATGGGATTTGCAATCCCATGACTATTAACACAGGATTCATAATTCTGTAACCAAACAAAAGACTATATTTGTAGATAAACCATTTAACACTCATGAATTATGAAAACGGATATCTACACTAAAATTGTACTGACGATTATTGCTATTTTCCTAGGCGTATTAGTTTTTCAGAATACGACACTTATTACCACCGCCAAAGCCGATACTACAACTGCTGCACCCGCCCCTATACCATCTACTGCACAAAGTGCTCCTGTGAATGTAAATATTACGCATATAAATGGGAAAGATTTACTTGATGATCAGACAATTCCTGTATACATATACAAAAACTATGACAAATAACATTTAGATTTCTTTCTTTTTATCTATACTTAAAAATCATGGAAGAAAAGAAGAAAAAAACATTCGTTATGGAGATTAACGGAGTAAAAGAATCGACCGAAAATGTAGAAAAACTGATAGATGCACTGGATAGACGTCGTCCCTTGGGATTTGCAATCCCATGACTATTAACACAGGATTCATAATTCTGTAACCAAACAAAAGACTATATTTGTAGATAAACCATTTAACACTCATGAATTATGAAAACGGATATCTACACTAAAATTGTACTGACGATTATTGCTATTTTCCTAGGCGTATTAGTTTTTCAGAATACGACACTTATTACCACCGCCAAAGCCGATACTACAACTGCTGCACCCGCCCCTATACCATCTACTGCACAAAGTGCTCCTGTGAATGTAAATATTACGCATATAAATGGGAAAGATTTACTTGATGATCAGACAATTCCTGTATACATATACAAAAACTATGACAAATAACATTTAGATTTCTTTCTTTTTATCTATACTTAAAAATCATGGAAGAAAAGAAGAAAAAAACATTCGTTATGGAGATTAACGGAGTAAAAGAATCGACCGAAAATGTAGAAAAACTGATAGATGCACTGGATAGACGTCGTCCCTTGGGATTTACAATCCCATGGCTATTAACACAGGATTTCTAATTCTGTAACCAAACAAAAGACTATATTTGTAGATAAACCATTTAACACTCATGAATTATGAAAACGGATATCTACACTAAAATTGTACTGACGATTATTGCTATTTTCTTAGGCGTATTAGTTTTTCAGAATACGACACTTATTACCACCGCCAAAGCCGATACTACAACTGCTGCACCCGCTCCTATACCCACTGCTACACAAAGTGCCCCTGTGGAAGTGAATATTACGCATATAGATGGAAAAAAAATTAATATAGATAATTATTATAAGGAATTACCTAGAACAGATGGATTACCTATCGATATCTTAAAAAATAGCGACAAATAATTATCACCTCTCATCTTTTTTATCTATAATAGAAAAGATGAAAGAAAAGAAGAAAATTATTACTCTGGAATTCAATACCAAAGGAGAAAAAAAATTAAAAGATAATATTTCGGTATTAGATAAAGCAACAAGCACATCTGCCATACTATCGTCAAACCTAGCAAAAATATTTGCCAATTTTCAAGACTTTAGTGATATAATAGGAACTAACACCGACTATATGGCAGAAACTATTACTAAAATTATACCCGAAGTCAATACTGCATCAGAGAAGATAAATACATTGGCAGAAATGTATTTAGAAAAGTCTTTAAAGAAACAAATAGACTATATTCAAGATATTTCCGAAAAGAAATACGATACAGATTATAAATATACAGAACAATCGAAATCAGTATATACTGCATATTACGATTTTCAAGAAAAACTGTATTTTTCTGATACTGAAAAATTAAAGAAAGTTCTAGAAGAAAAAGAAAAATACCTGAAAGAATATCGCGATAGGGATACTGAAGTACAACAAAAAATAGCAGAGGTTACAAAAGAAGAAGAACAAATAAAGTCAAAAGATTTAGAAAAATCTCTTCAACACAAAAACGATATTAAAAAAGAAGCTCGGAATTCGGATCTGATACAGACATTAGCTTATATCAAAGAAGAAGAAAAACTGCAAACAGAGCGCAATGCACGTATAACAGCTTTAACAACATCAGCAATAGAACGTCAGACAGAGGCAGGCCGCACCTTCAACTTTATCAAGTTAAAAGAAACCAAAGAAAACTACAAGGCAATAAAAGAACTTCGCCTGCAAAATATCGAAGCTGCCAAAGAAGAATACAAGCGCATAACCGAATATCACGACAAATTGATAGGCTCATACGAAAAGGGTTCGCTTGGCGAAGCACAGGCAATGGAAAACAAAAAAATGCCCTACACAAAATAAATACCCAAATAATAGCTGACCAGCAAGCAGTAAACGACTCCACAGAAGAGATGGGTAAAGCTTATCAGTTATTCTTTGATGAAGTAGCAAAAAAGATCACTGATTTTCACACAAAATGGAAAGGTGTATATAGTGCGGCAGGCTCGGTATTAAAAGACTTTTTGTCAATACAAATAACCGATCTGAAAGAAGACCAAACTAACGTTCAAAAAATTATAGAAGAAAGAACGACAGCCTATCAGCAACAAGCCGACAAAGTAAAATCACTATACGAAGAAATGCAAAAAGCATCAGGTGCCCACGCAACCACTCTTCAAGAAAATTATGCCCGTGAATCGGCTACTGCAGAAGAACTTCTTCAACAAAAGAAAGACGCTGAAAAAGAAAAAGAAGAAATAGAAAAACAAATCAAGCGAAAAGAAAAACAGCAAAAAAAAATAGAACTAGTTCAAACATTGGCTTCCGCCGTAGCCAATCAATCAGCCGCGATCATCAAAGCTTGGGGTATGGGACCTATTATCGGACCTATTATGGCAGCCATCACAGCAGCAGCCACAGCTATACAAATAGCCAATATTAAACGGCAATGGGATAAGCTGGAAGACGGCGGACTTCTTCGTGGCAAACGCCACATGCAAGGCGGTATGCGTATCGAGGGATCAAATATAGAAGTCGAAGGCGATGAGTTTGTTGTCAATCGTATATCCACCCGCAAAAATCTGGGCTTAGTCGATTATATCAATCGTGAACGACGAGAACTCACAGCCGAAGACCTCACCGGATATTTCAGCCGGAGCAGAGGACAGAACTTTCCGCGAATCGAGTCGAAGCGGATATACGAATCGGGCGGCCAGCTAACCAATCTCGAAGTTGTAGATTCGGTTACCGCTCCCGAAATAAATAAGATACTGGATGCGATTTCAAATATCGACTTTCGTCCGGTCGTGTCGGTTACCGATATTGCTGATGCTCAACGAACAATGGTATCAGTCGAACGAACAGTGAACAGCTAATAATAAATAATTGAGAATAAAAAAAATGAGAGTTGAAGATGAGGTTTTCAGCTCTCATCTTCTTTTTTCTATGCTGCCGGTTTCAAGCGAATATACTGATCTAGCCCAGAGTAATTGCCATCGGCTTCCCAATAATCTCGGCTATTGGCAACAGGTATATATAAGTAGTTGTCTTTTGCCCAATACATTTTTTCGGGCGAATCGATAGGTATCCAGCATTTGATATACATCCCTATCTGAGGATCAATATAACGCCTGTCTGTTATCTGATAGAGGTCAATATAGGCAGCACCTTCGAACGAATCTACATCTATACTGACAATTGATTTCATATCAGCCGAAATATAAGGGAAATTCGAAAAACGCTGTTTTGTATGTCCGGAATGTTTGTCAACGAAAAAATAGTCCCAGTCTTCCCAGTAAATACCAGACATAAGGTATACACTCAAAGAAGGAATATCACCGACAAAAGAATATTCTTTATGCTTTTCACTTCCACTGAGATTATCGGTAAAAGTAATTGTTCCTTTAGCTGTATTTAGCTTGAGTACACCATTGATTTTAGGGAAAGAAGCCGAATCGCCGGTAATAAAAGTCACGGCATTGGCTTTATTCTTTAGAAATGTAGCCTTGTCTATCAGCTCGATCAAAAAATAATCTTTCAGCTGATTTCCTCCATCGTAGTCTGTGTAAAGGTCTTTTGCGGTAAGATCATGTTTTTGAACCAATTGAAGAGGAGCATCAGGGTCGGCAGGCGTAGATGCCGTATCAATAGAAATTTCAGTATCTGCCGAAAAACTCTGAATTTGCGAAGATTCGTTCGAAGCATTTTTACAAGCTGCCATAACTACCACAACGGCAACTACCAACACTTTATTTTTCATATCAATTTTGCAAATCAATGCATTAAATTTCAACCTAAAAAACCTTTAAAAGTCTCAGCTTTTTATTGACAACACATCCATTCCTTAAGATCCATTGGCTTTATCAGATACAATACCGTCACGGGTAATAACCGAATATGCTTTGTTCAATACTTACGCTTATTTAAAAGCGGAACAAAGATAGCTAAGTTCAGAGTATTTTGATAAAAATTCCGAGATTATTTTTGAAGAAAAATATACTTTTTTTATAGTTTTTTAAGATGTTGTTTTTTTATTTTTATTTAGTCAATATATCCCTTTACAGTCAACGCATTAATAATCACCCTATCAATCTGATTACTGATCAACCCATCGAGCGTGAATTTTTCGGAGGATCCGTTAAACATTGCCGGAAGTACTTTCTTAAGAACCAAATTCTCATTTTGGGGAGCAAAAAGCATCTTTCCGAAATTCCCGGCTTTAGTGAAATACAAAAAACTCATCTCTTCGCTCTCCGGAAAACTAATGCCAAAGAAGAAATAAAATCCGTTTAAAGATTTCAACATTCCGCTACCGATTTTTGTAGTAAAGCCGGCATATCCGTATTTAGCAAACGTCTGTTCAAGATTAGGAAAAACAGCCTGATCACGTCCGCCGAAAATATCAAGAATCCCCTCTCCTATTTTAAATCCTCCATGCGTACACAACATATCAGTCAGCCCATCAGGAACATTTATCCCTGTCCTGATTTCAAAATCAGCAATAATAGCAGGCGATATTTTAGGGGCAAAGCTGAGATCATACGCTCTGTTGTCCCTGAAATGATACGAATAATCTTTCATCGAAAAGTATTCTTGCATCTCTGCCTCACGAAAAAGATTATACCTGTCGACAGCCTGCTGCCAGACTTCGTCCTTCGGAGCTAAAAATGTTTTGTAATTCTTCATTCGCAATTTGTTATCACTTATATAACAAACAAATAGTTATTTTGTTAAGATTCTGTATCATATTAAGTATGAATCCTTAATATGTTCTACAATATAGCCCGATTTACTTAAAAGTCCAGCCTTTTTTCACAGCAATCGATTTATCACACTCATCATCACCTTTATTGCCGGATAAAGAAATCGTATATTCAGTATTTTTAGCATGAGGTAATGCAGTAAATAATATATTCAAGGCATCGGAACTTAACTGCGAATTATCTTTTAGCACAATAGTTTTCACAGCTGCCAACCCATCGATATTAAGAGATGTAAAACCGGAATGAGCGATGGAAATACTTCTTAGCGAATCACTGGCGGTAAAGTTTGCGGAGGCAGTACCCAAACTCCCGTTTATAAAAATAGTCTCCAGATTTTCGAGTTTATCAAGTCCTGTTAGAGACTGTACTCCATCGGGATAACCGCAATACAACGTTTTCAGAGTAGTACACCCGGTAAGATCAATCGAGGCTATAGGCTGATTCGCAAACCGAAGGTCAGTTATACTTTCACAGTTAGTTAATGTCAACTCCGAGATAGAGTTCTGCTTATTTTTTTCAATCTGCGCATTGTCTATTTTTGACAAGTCTAGTTTTATCAAGCCCAATGTTTTGATCTGCACATCATAGTCTCCTGACTTCGGATATATATATTCCGTTGGCTTAATCGAATCTATCACAACTTTATTCTTAAGCACATATTCGGTATCTTTCGCCCCATCTCCCCAGATAAGATACATCTCTTTGGCCTGAATAAGATAGTAAAATGAAGAATTGTCAGCGGATACACTCAATTTCAACCGGGCTGTTTCTGCCACAGCATCCGGACGACTCAGATAAGAATAAGGTGTTTCGTCTGAACTGCATGAAACCAAAATGATTGATAAAAGTAAGTAGAAATAAAAACTACGCATATCCTAACTATTAAGGGGTCAAAGACCTTGTTCTGTTATTTTTTGAGCAAAAATACTGTATTTTAATCTATTTTCAGATAACATAATCCTCATATTTATTGTTTAATTATATATTTGAAAGATCAAAACAACCCAAACCCAATCGTATGAAAAGGAATATAATTGCGGCAATCATTTTAATAATGTTTGCTCTGAATATCTCAGCACAACAAAGAGACAATTTCTCTCTGAATATCAAAGAAACACATCCCATTGTTCAAAACAGCCTATATAACACTATATCATTCATGGATAGTCGATTGAACAGAACCAGGGATCAATATATTGTCAATGCAGAGTTATTCTCATGGCAGCTATCATCTTTTGTCAATATGATAACCGATCGTACAGCTAAAAATGGAACAATGCTATTCCAGTTGAGAAATCTTTCATTTGAAACAGAAGGAGATAAAGGTTTTTCACATATAAGAGCAACCTTATACGAATCTTTAAACTCTCAATTCTACATGATTGCAACTCTTGACACTGAAATCCAGGTTGCAAACGGTAAAAATATATCGCCGCGCCTGCAAGAAGAGATCTCTTCAACGATAACATCGTTTATTGCAGATAATCTTACTCAACCATATACAGACAATATACCTTATACACTCGATGACATCCGACATATAGATACTATCGAGAAAGAATCTTCGGAACTCTATAAAGATCAAGGATACAGAGATGGAATCTACTATACTTTTGATTCTTTCAAAAATCAACAGCCTATAGTGACTAAAATGGAAGTAAGATTCAAAAAAGAGAAACTATCTGAAATAAAAATAATAGATCGTTCCAATAATAAATTCCGGAAGGTCAACCCATCTGATATATATGCTGTGGTTCTCGATGGGCAGATATACATTGCTTTGGATAAAAAATATTATACTGTATATCCCGACAATGGAAATTTACTTTTCGATGCCGAATACAATTCTTCTAATGTGGGCTTTGCACCCAGCTTTTCGGTTGGAATCGGAAGCGGAGGATATCGGGGAGGCGGAATAGGGCTTGGAGTATTCACTAAAACAAAGAAAGAAACTGTTACTTATATGATAGATCATATGAACGGAAGATTCATCAAGATCAATTGATTCAAAAAACATTATACATCATAAACTTTAGTCTTATTATTTGTTAATAATAAGACTTTTTTTGTCACCGAAATTCGGGGACAAGAATTTTATCTATACTCAAAAGTCAATCTATATTGAAAAATAAAACACAAAAAAGGAACAACAAACAAACTACAGAACAAACACTTACAATAAAAAGAACACTAAACTCTAAAAATATTGAATATTATTCCGAAAAAATAAAAACAGATTTATCTATACCTAAAATCAAGATCACAGACTATAAATCTACATTTTATGAACATACCTATTTACAATTGTCTGATAAATGAAAATCCAGAGGACGACAGTGGCATATATGCAATATCTTTTGTTGATTCTCCTGCCAATGAAAGTGATTTTATTGCATTATCAAAACAACAATCGGAAGTATTTCTAAACAAAGACCCACACAAGCAAATATTAACAGGAGTTGTTTTACGCCCCGATCAATTGATCTATCGAAAAGATTCTAAACTAGGTGAGTATTATATCAAATTCTCAACCGAGCAAATAGAAAAAATCGCTCAAAAGATGATGCGGACAGGGCTTGCTTTACAAAACACAACTCATCAACACGAAGCTCCTCTCAAAGGAAATTACCTATCGGAATTATGGATTATCGAAGATCCGGAAAAAGATAAGTCTCGGGCATTAGGATTCAGTTCACTACCCAAAGGTACTCTTATGTGCAGCTATAAGATAGCAGACAAGCATTATTGGGATACTGAGATTATGACGGGCAATGTCAAAGGCTTTTCGCTGGAAGGATTCTTCATTCAGAAACCGGAAACACAAAGCAACTTGAAATCAAACAAACTAAACAAAATGAACAAAAAAAGTAAAACGACAGCGTTACTATCACGGATATCCCGCTTTTTTCTCGATATCCAATCTGCAGAAAAAGCAGACTCAACCTCTAGCGGAATTGCATATCTTATCTTCACTCTAGCTGATGGAAAAGAAGTATATGTAGATAAAGATGGCTTTACAACACTTGACGGAGAACAACTTCCTGCCGGAGAACATCCATTATCAGACGGAAATATTCTGGTCGTTGATGAAGACGGTCAAATGATCGAAACGAAGGAATCTTCAGTAAAGAATAATGATCCCGAGCAAGCAACAGCTCCAGAGAGTCTACAAACAGCAGGAAAAGAATCGGTAGAAACTTTGAAAAAGAAAATCGCCGATCTCGAATCCAAACTTTCCGAACTCGCAATTCTCGCTCAGGAAGCAAACAGCGAAATACAAACTATGCGAAAGCATACGCCCAGTTCTCTACCGGTATCAACCGCAAGGAAAAGCAGGAAACATACAGAAATGAAACGCTACGAACAAATGGCTCAGGCTCTTTCATTATCAATCAAAAACAAACAAACTAAATAACACAAACTAAAATAATTTTAAATATTATGGCAAATATGTATAACATTTCACCTTTGAGTTACCAACCTAGTACTAATATGGATTGGTTTACGAAAGCTCTATTCGGAGGCAGACTTATCGAAAACGGCAAAATCGATGTAATCACAGGTGTAAAGGAAAGCACCATGCTGAATCTTTTAAATTTCGATAGTACACTTCTACAACCCGATGGGAGAGATTGCGCTTGGACTCCTGAACAAATATTCAAGCTTAGCGAAAAAGAAGTTCAAATCAAAACATATAAAATCAATCTCGAACAATGTATCGATGATCTCGAACGCAAGCGGATCAACATCATGCTTAAGCCGGGAGCAAAAAATAGCGAATTACCCGAAGCCTTGGAAGAAGCTACAATGGCTATGCTTGCAGATGAATTAAGCTCTGAAATTGAGGCTAAAATCTTTAATGGAGACAGCAGCTCAAACCCAAATGATTTCGATGGAGCAATCAAGGTATTAACATCGAGCACCGAAGCCCTAAAAATCACAGGTGCAGCGTTGACAAAAGCCAATATCATCAGTGAAATTGAAAAAGTATACAATGAGATTCCCGAAAATGTTTTGGGAAAAGGGATTGAAAACGGAACCTTAAAAATATATATTGCTTTCGAAAGCCTGCAACGTCTGAAGATGGCTTTGGCCTCAGTTAGTAATCAGGTTATCTCTACCGCTTTTACAGCAGCAAATGAGAACTTATATTATCTGGGAATCGAAATTGTTCCGGTGAAAGGACTGAATAGCAAAACAATGATCGCTGCAGACATTACGAACTTCTTACTCGCTACTGATCTGCTGAGCGATACCGAAGAAATCAGAATAGGACAATTCCCTGCTCCTCACGACAGCAAAATATTTATTGATGGAAGATTACGCTTAGGCTTCGTGATCCCATTCGAAGACGAAGTGGTATTCTATAACTAAGATCATCAACTCAAGAAACACAATTTTATAACAAAAAAAAATCATATTATGTCTTGTAAATTAACAGCTAATATACGTAAAGAAAACTGCCAATACAGAGTAGCCGGTATCAGAGCAATTTATCTCATTAATCACGACAGCAATCCTGCATTCACATTCGAACAAGGAACAGAAGGTGAAGAAGGAAACAAAGTGATCGGCAAAATAGAGATGCCTGCGGGAGAATCAATCTACAAAGTAAACTTTGCAGAAGGCACAGCATCTTGGTCAGACGAACTGGCCGTAAATGGAAATGGAGGAAAATACCGCACGCATACAGTCAACTTTACAGTAAGTGAATACGATTACAACATTCTTAATCAAGGAGATGCTTTAAGTTTGGGCAGATTTATCGCTATCGTTGTCGACAAATCAGGCAGAGCAGTTATGCTTGGGCGCAATAACGGATTAAGTGCTACTTCGTTCAACTATGCTTCAGGAGCTGCCGATGCTGATGCAAACGGATGGACAACAGTTTTAGCAGGCACAGAAATTGAAATTGGCAAGCTTCTGAAAGATGAAAGTATTATCACACCTGTAACACCGGACATTGTTGTTACACCATAATATTACACTTCCTATATAAGTAACAGAAAGTATCCAGTGATGTGAAAGACGATAACTACCTATCTTATTTACACTTACAAAATCAACAAAAAGGTCTAAGACCTTAATTAAGAAAAAAGAGTTGCTTTTACCGCAACTCTTTTTTGCAATATAACTACCTTTGCGAAAACAAATATAAAAACAAGATGAAACTTCCTAAATTTCTAATTGCAGATAATGACGACTATCCGGAAAACACGTATGTTGTACATACCGAAAAACCCCGGTTTATATTGGATGTCGATTCCGAAGAGTATGAAATCCTTGACGGATCGGATGAGAATGATAAAAATCTGGATAAGATGCTTGAACAGGCTTTTGTATTCTATGAAAATGAGCTGGACAGATATGAAGACGAAGAGTAGGATTTATCTCCTACTCTCTTTATACCATATATATATTGCCAAAATACAATTCCATTCATATAAGACTGATTGTATCATAAATATATAGTTTCCTGACATGTAATTGATCAGAAACCATATAAAATTAGAAACCAGCCACATATACCACGACCACGCCTTCCGTAATATCATGGCCATCTGTGAAAGAATTCCTATTATAAATGCCAGAATATTAAGATAAAATAAAACAGGTGTATCGTCGTCAAGAACCAATCCCCATCGCGAACCGTAAAAATAAAGAATAATACATCCAATAAATCCCGATAACACAGTAAAAAGAATAAACCCCAGATTGGTTTTACTTGTTTTTACAAGTCCGTCTTCATCCTGATTTTCTCGCTTAGTCCAAGTAAGCAGGCCAACTACATGAAAGCATAAATAGTAAGCCGCGCTAAACACCATACCCAGATTACGAAACTGAAATTGCGAATACATCTCTCCCACATTGGCAGTCATCCCGAAGATATTACCAGAAAGAGGTTTTCGAAAAGCCAATGTCACGACACTCAAATATCCTAATAAAGCAGTGATACTGAATAGAATTACATCCATCAGGCTTTTTTCTCCGGATAAAATAGTCTGATAAGCAGCATAAACAGTAAGAACGACAGCTGTACTAAACCATACAAAAGTATGTTTCAGACTTCCTCTCCCTGTTATATAATCAAAAAAACGGATAAACATAAAACTCAGTATTTTTCTATTAAGCAGAATATTGAACCTCAAGAAATAGGAATAAGAAACTTATTTCTTTCCAATATAATCTTGTAGAGCCTTCACGTAACTATCAAAAGCCGCGACCCCCTTTTTTGTTATTTTACAAACTGTTCGGGGACGTTTGCCGTCAATAAACTTGTCGACTTCAATGTATCCAGCTTCACTCAGTTTCTCTATCTGCACACTCAGATTTCCGGCAGTAGCTTCAGTCTTTTCTTTTATAAAGACAAAGTCTGCCTTATCGACCGACAACAGTAAAGATACTATTGCCAACCGCAGCTGAGAATGTAATAGCGGATCGAGCTCTTTAAACATAACCTTCAGCAGTTTTATTTAAAATATGTCCGGGTACAACAAAACCAAATATCATAGCTAAAAACTGTATAACAAATTCCAGATCGGCTCCTTGATAGAGTATAAAATGGAGCAGACACAATATAGCCGCACACCAAAATACGAAGGCCCCGTACACATAGGGTCTGAAGCGATATACTCTGGCTGTTATATATAATGCCGATCCACTGAATACCATCATCATGGGTGATATAAATATGAACGGAATATTAGTCGATAATGATACTGCAACAAAGAAAACAGCACCAACAAACAAACCACTTGTAATGGCCATAGCTAACCAGATAGCTCCGACTATCTTATCAAGATGGGTAATAACCATTGCTTTACGTGTTTTATTCCGTTGATAAATCATATGACCGACAAATAAGGGAAACGTTAAAGCCCAAAGCCAGTTAACCGAATGCCCTATCGAAAAAACCTTAGGCAGTATAAAGCATAGCAACGAAATACCGGCTATGACATATCCCCACAAAATAAGGCTATTGCCTGCCCCCCGCTGAAAATTTCCTCTTGCCTGAATAATCATTTCATTGATTACCTTAAGGCTATCTTGTTCATTAAATTTATTTTCCATAAATCATATCTTTAAAGACAAAAGTAATAAAAAAGCCGCGATATACTTATTGATTCTGAACAGAACCAACGCACTTGGATTTCAGCATCTGCAAAAATTCTTCACCCCAATGAGGAGTAATTGAGTTACGATTTTCTGTTTTATACAATTCCTCGGCTTTCGACAATTCGGCACACAAATCTTTTCCTTGTTGCATGAAGGCGGGTAGATTAGTTTTGAAAAAAGCCAGTAAAAACAAAGGACGAGGATTCTGCTCATTTTGGGCTATAGCCTCTTTATAAAAAGAAATTACCTGCCCGAAATATTTTGCACCATTGGTTTGCGGATCCAGAGATATAAAAGCTGTATAATAATATCCCCATAAGGTATTAATTTCGGATTTGTTTATATCCTGAAACTTGTCCAGTCCTGATAATTTTTCTTTTGCCTCATCTAATAATATAGCATTTCCATCTGCTTTCGGGTTCATATATACACTCTGAATATTGCAGAATGCAGAATAATAAACAGGCAGCCATTCTTTTGTATACTTAGATGCTATACGGTCGAACTGATTTTTTTGCTGTCTAAGCAATGGAACAGTATAACTCGAATCTAACTTAGCCACAGTTTTCGTCATGGCTTGCACATAAACAGCATCTGCAGTTTGAGCCGAAACAAAACCATAACAGATAGTAAAAGATAAAGAAATAATGATCATTAAGGTTTTCATAATACACATATTTTAATTGTTTATATTGTGAGTTTTAGAAATTGGATGGGTTATAAGCGTCTTTCCCTCCTATTGTCAGAAAAAATCCGACCAGAAAGAATTGATTTTGATAAGGTACCTTTGCTATACGATCAAATTTTCCATTCTTATTTTCTTGTGCCGAATATTGGTAACCATACACATTAGTTCGGTTCAGAATATTAGAGACCGATGTATAAACAATAAATCGGGGATGCAATAAAAACGTAGCACAAAGGTCTAAAGCGTAATAAGGTTTTGTTTCGGCATTCATTACTCCGCTTTTGTTCGGATCATGATAGGGACGCCCGCTTGCAAACCTATTTGTGACACCCAAAAAGGTTTTGTATTGAAATAAATCATATTTTAAGACTACCGCTGCATTATGTTTAGTTGAATAAGTAGGCGATACCATTTCATTATAATCACTATACATCCGTTTCGAATTATTATAAGAATATGAAATCATATACTCCCACCTTTTCAGAAATTTGCGATCATTGACGAAAACATCAATACCATTACTAAACCCCTTCCCTCCTGACTGATACCGATAATTATTTCCTGTAGTAAGATTATCATAATTTTTATGATACAATTCAATTCTGAAAGTACGTGCACCATCCCGGTAATATGCACCGGTTACAAATTGCTCGCATTCCGTCGCATCTAACTTATGATTAAATAATAAATAATCCTTATCCGCTAATTGCTGATATTTACCATAAGCTGCTAATAATGTCAATCCATTTGACTCATAGTTAAGAGCTACTCGAGGTAAAATATTCCATGACTTATTAATAGAAGTATATTCACCACGTAACGAAGCATTTACATAAAAATTTGATGTTATAATAAAATCATTCGACACATATGCTCCTGTAATTGTATGATTCATTTTATCTTTAAATAAAGTAGTATCCCGATACGAAAAATCGTACTTATTAATGAAAGTTTCGATACCGCCTTCGAGTTTATATAAAGAACTGAAACGTTTTCCCAGTTTTGATTTCAGATGTATTTCCGACTCTTTTATGCCTACTTTGTCATAAGCCACACGTCCTCCTTTAATAGTCTGGTTATTATACGAGAAAGCCCCTCCTATAAAAAAGTTCATTCCGTCGTCAGTTCTGGTTTTAAGTGTCGAATTCAAATATAAATTGTCTTCATTCATATTTAAATCCCGCTTCGAATCCGAAAAAGCGTCTTTTTCCAACATATTAAATGTCGTTTTCGCATACGTAGCATATGTCTTCAAGGTCGTATATTTGCCTAATGAAAAGCGAAACTGATTTTGTCCGGCAAAAGAACGATAAGGCTTAGTCCATCTGTTATTCCGTTCCTTCGGATAAAACACATCATTGTATGGTCCCATATCCGTATAGTCGAAATTAAAAGAAGTTGATGCATCTTTCCAAGCCTTAGTACCACCCGAACCTAGTCCAACAGTCAGTATCTGGGCCCCTATTTTAGTATCCAAACTTTTATCTTTTGTTGTAAGAGGTAATACGCTCGATAATCCCTGAGAATATTCGGAAGAATATGCACCTTGTTCAAAACTCATACCTTCGAAAAGAAATGGAGAATAACGTGACCTTGACGATACATTTTCGGGCATAGTCGTATATGCATTCATTACATGCATACCATCTATATAAGTCTGTGATTCGCGGCTATCCCCTCCCCTTACCAGAAGTTTACCGTCTGTCCCTGAAACCTGAACTCCGGAAAGCATTCCCAGTGATTTAAACAAGTCTCCCTCCGAACCGGCAACAGTTACAAGTTCTACAGCATTCTTCTGTTCCATACTGGAACCTCCTTTCAATCGAAAGCCTCCTGAAGATATTGTGACTTCCTTCAATGCTTGTATACTCTGTTTTAGAATAATATGAAGCGAATCTTTATAGGGTAAGCTTATCGTCTGCTTATATTCATCATACCCAAGCATGGTCACTTTTAATACAACAGTTCCTTTTTCGGATGTTCCAAGAGCAAATTTTCCATCCTCCTCGGAAGTCGTACCATCTATTGTTCCTTCGATAGAGATATTCGCATATGCCAACGGACTGTTATGTGCATCAGCCACAATCCCCTTAATCATCATCTGAGGATGTAGATTTAAAGAAACTAACATTAAAATTATCAACATTACATTTTTCATCTCTTCTATTTTTCGACAAATATAAATTAGTTTATAATACAAACCAAATTATATTATAAATAATTTTATATTATACAATTTAAATATTTTTGATTTTATCTATAACTAAAAAGATGAATAAGAATATTATTACAGGAATAGAAAAACATACGGGATATAACACCGGAGGTATTTCGAACATCTTTCTGCTGGATATTCGGAGTTTTATAGCTTATCGTTTCACCAATGACATGCTGTTTGATGAATGTTTTGTAGAATCGGTCAGAATCTCTGATTACAACTACATGGAAGTTGAAACCATAGAATCTTCGAAATTTCAAGAATCGATGGATAATGGCATCTATAAACAACAGCTAACCACTTTTGTCCGAAAATTAGGAGCAGCTAAAACTTCGAATTTACTGAAAACCAACACAACAAAATATTTAGTTATGTTCAAGACTTACGAGAACAAATATTTTTGCTTTGGTTCAGATGGAGGAGCCACAGTTTCTTTTTCTCAGATATCAGGAGAAATCGGCGGGTCATCGGGCTATAACCTCACGATCAACAAAAGCTCAGTATATCCTCTTTTTCAGATCAACTTCAACAATAGGATTATAGAATCACTATTGACAACCGAAAACAATCAACTAATCACAACCGAAGACAATTACTTCATACCAATATTAGAATTATGGAAAAAATAAACAAAAAGAAAGTTTCGCAATTACCCGAAGCAACAACAATCGACGGATTTTATGCACTTGGCACAGATAACAATAATAACTCAGTCAGGGTATCTGTTGATCTTCTGAAAGGGAATAAAGGCGAACAAGGAGAGAAAGGCGAGCCTGGCAAAGATGGAACAAGCGGAGGTATCCAGATTGTATCGGATGGACAAACCATCTCTAATGATGGCAAATACCTCATGATATCAGAAGGCACAATCACCCTATCAACCAAAGTCGATAATATCCCAGAATCAGCATTAAGCATTGTCGGAGCACTGCTGCCCAATGGAACATTCAATACAACATCAGGATATTGGCATACACCTATAACAGCTATTCCGGCAGGAAAAACAAAGATGAAAGTTATTCCTTTGCCTGACAATTTGGGTGGTAGGTCACTGGCATTTTATACAAGTACCGGAGCATTTATATCTACGATACCTAATACAGTCGCAGACACACCCGTATTAGTAGATATACCTAGCAATGCAACACAATATGCACTTTGCCGGGCTTCATCCCGTGAATACTTTGCCGGATTTGTATCAGACGGAACACAGACCTACACCAATACAGACAAGATTGTACTCATCAAAATGCTTAACGGCGGAGCTCAGATAAACGAACTTCGTGATCTTGTAGATTATGATAGATTACAGCTGATTTGTAATAATGACACTGTTGAGCCGGATGGTAAATATCTTTTTATAGAAGATGGCAATGCTAAATTTATAAATGAACTTGAAGGCGTAGCTTTTGAGAAAAAATACCCGAGAAGTGACATTTCAATAGCCGGGTATATATCAGATACAGGTGCATTTGCATCAAATAGTCTCTATTCCAGAACCGAAAAATTAGCCATACCTACAGGAGCATTAGAAATAGAGCTATATTCTAACGGAGATGGTTCTGCTGCTAAGGTTCTGGCATTTTATGATGGTGCAGGTGCGTTTATATCCACTCCTCCAAACATAGGAACTGAGACACTGGTCACCGTACCTATACCTGCCGGAGCTAAAATGTATGCAGTAAGTCAAGGTAATGCCATGACTACAGGATATACAATAAGAGCTTATACCGAAGTGAATGTACCATCAAGCTCACTATCCGTCAGTTCTTCTTATATTAATTATGACGGGCAATTTTTACCCTCCAGCTATGGTTACGTAAGAAGTCCTTTAACTGACATTCCGAATGGAGCATCTGAATTTAAGGTAACTTCTTTTGATGATGGCACTGCGGCTAGAGTTTTAGCGTTTTACGATATTAACGATGTGTTCATATCTGCTCCGGATAACACAACTGCCGAAGCATTACTTATAGTAAAAAGACCTTCGAATGCAGCTAAATATGCGTTGTGCAGGAGAACCTCGGTTGCTACGTTCCAATGCACTATAAAAATAATGGGAACTAAATATGAACTTACCAACAAAGATCAGATATGTCTTGTAACAAAAAAAGGGGACGTTGTATCAAAGAAAGTATTACGTGATTTTTCTAAACTCTCAATAGATATACCTAAAAGACCTAAAGCGTTTTTGAAGGATTTTAAACTCAATAATTCTGCCATAACGACCAATACAGTCAATATTGTAGGTAGTGGTATTGACACAGCATCCCAGTTAACATATAAAGCCTATATGTCTACTGAGAATCTAGCTTTTGATGTACTATTCAAAGCTAATTCCGATTCCAGTATTCGTATTGGCAGGTCTGAGGGTGGATCTTTCAAATTGGCAGGGAATACCCTCACAGTATACACCTATCAAAATGTTCTATTTGATACACAGACACTTCCTTTTTCTATAGTTTCGGGTAATAGCTATACTGTTACTTTAGATAAGAGGGATGCTCTTAATTTGAGATTCACCCTGTCTTCTGCCACTGGAGATACTTTTACAATTAATTATGATAAACTTACCGCATCAGGCACAACAACATCTTGGGGTGTTCCATTTTTTGGTGTTGTATCCGGAGATGTCACAGTGAGAAATGCTGTTCTATCCTTCAAATATGACTACAATACTATTGTAAGCATTTTTGGAGATTCTTATATTGAGGGTAACAGTCTTCTCACTTCGGGCGGTGTTTACAATAAGTGGAGTAGTTTATTGGCAGACGAAACAGGAACCTCTTTTGTACACATATCTGGTAAAGGAGGTGAAGCCGCAACAGCTGCGTTTGTATCTCGTTTCAAAGTCGAGAACAGCCTATTTAAGTCTCCTTATGTATTTCTGGCACTAGGAACCAACCACAGCAGCCTTTCTTCATATACTCCATACATGCAGCTATTGATAGATGAATGTAAGGATAATAATCAAATACCGATACTACAAACCATCCCTCCACGTCAAGGTATAAATTATGACAATGTAACTAAAGCTATAAACGACTGGGTAAAAGCATCGGGTGAACTGTATGTTGATTTTTCATCTGCACTCACCAAACCGGATAATGAGACATTATGGAAAAGTGGCTATGTAATGTCTGATGGTGTGCATCCGACTGTTGTCGGACATGCAGCTATGTTCGAACAGGTGAAAAGGGATTTGAATTTTTTAATCGGCTAATATACCTAAAATAAAAAAACAACTATGACCGAATTTTTATCAACATACTTAGAACCGATTTTGGCTTTTGTATCAGGCGGAGGGCTGTTTACTTTAGTTTCTATGAAATATAGCAAAAAACAAGCAGAAGCCAATGCCATGAAGGCTGTACAGGAAGTATATCAAAGCACCATAAAAGATTTGCGAGACACCAACGATTACTTAAAAGCTGAAATATCGACTCTCCGTGAAACAGTGTCCCAAAACACAAAAGATATTTCTCAGCTACAGCGATACAAATGTACTGTACTTGAATGCAGCTTACGCAAAACCGAATAATGATGAAAATAACAAACGAACAATTAAAGCAAATCTACACATATTCTACACAAGCAAACAGGGATAAATATTTGCCATATATCAATCAGTTTTCTTCTGAATACAATATGGACACATACGAAGCCATGTGTGCCTTTCTCGCTCAGATCGGACATGAATCCGGTCAGTTGAGATATGTAGAAGAAATAGCTTCCGGGCAAGCTTACGAAAATCGTAAAGATCTCGGGAATATATATAAAGGAGATGGAATTATGTATAAAGGGCGTGGACTTATACAAATAACAGGACGTGCCAATTATACATCTTTATCGAAAGACCTGAAAGTCGATTTCATAGCCAATCCTTATTTATTAAAAGAACCGCTATATGCTGTACTCTCGGCCTTTTGGTACTGGGATAAACGAAAACTTAACAAATATTCGACATTGAATGAAACCGATTTTATCACCCTGACTAAAAGAATAAACGGCGGTCTTAACGGTTACAAAGACCGCTTTCGAATATGGAATCTAGCAAAACAAATTTTACAATGAACAAAATAACAATCAAACTAATATCGATCTACATTATATTGACCTTTCCGGCATGTAAAAGTAACAAAACTTATGTACCTGTAGAAAGCAGCAGAACCGAATATAGAAATACGATACAACGAGATTCAGTACATTTGTACGACTCCGTATTTATTAAAGAAAAAAATGACACCGTATTCTACTCTAAATATAAATTCCTGTACCGCAATAAATTTATAACAGACACCATTATTAAGTCGGACTCAATACGTGTCCCCTATCCAGTAATACAAACTGTCGAGATCAATAAGCTGACTTGGTATCAGAAAGCCTGTATATGGTTTACAGGGATCATTCTTGGAGGACTGTTATTCTACTTATTTTTCAAATACAGGAAACTATTCACAAAATAAAGAGTCTAAAAATTAAGCATATAAGCAATAGAAAGCATTTAATGATATACTTTTAGTTTATAATAGACCTTGGTTGTTTAATTATTAAAGCAATAAATAGATCTGAAACCTTAAATAGCCGTTTATCTAAAGTAAGCGGCTATTTTTTTAAAAAAAACACAATAAATAACAAATAGCTTTGAGACCTTATTTCTAGCTGTTTGCTATAATTAATTCGATTTTTCGTCTTTTTTTCGTTATATTTGCCAAAAAGCGATTCTGCTTTTATCAAACTGTCAAAAAATAAAACAAATTATATGTCACACCTACCACCTTTAGTAAGTGATCTGGCTCTTATTCTCATAACCGCCGGAGTAGTAACCATCATATTCAAATTACTCAAGCAACCAGTTGTACTGGGCTATATAGTTGCCGGATTTCTGATTAGTCCACACTTTGGACTGTTGCCTAATATCGTTGAAATGTCAAATATTTCGGCATGGGCCGAGATCGGGGTAATATTCCTATTATTTGCATTAGGTCTCGAGTTTAGCTTCAAAAAGCTGATGGATGTAGGCGGTACAGCATCAATCGCAACCTTGGTCAATATGGGTTCGATGATTGTTATCGGATATATCATCGGACAAATGATGAATTGGACTCAAATGGAAAGTGTATTCCTTGGGGGAATGCTGTCTATGTCTTCGACAACCATCATCATCAAAGCTTTTAACGACATGGGATTGCAAAAGAAAAAATTTGCAGGAATTGTCTTCGGTATGCTTATAGTAGAGGATCTTGCAGCCATATTGATGATGGTACTGCTGTCAACTGTTGCCGCAAGCAATCATATAGAAGGAGCAGGATTGCTGGAAAGTGTTTTACGTTTGGGATTCTTTATGGTTATCTGGTTTGTTGTCGGGATATATCTGATCCCGAGTTTCCTGAAAAAGTTCAAAAAACACCTGAATGACGAAACAATGCTTATCGTGGCTGTTGGACTATGTCTGGGTATGGTGCTATTTGCTGATTCTGTTGGTTTTTCGGCTGCACTAGGTGCATTTATCATGGGTTCTATTCTAGCAGAAACAATTGAATCGAAACATATCGAACATGTAATAGAATCAATCAAAAACCTGTTCGGAGCAGTATTCTTCGTTTCTGTAGGTATGATGATCGCCCCCGAAATTGTAGTAGAATATATCGTTCCCATTATATTATTAACAATAGTAGTGTTGGTCGGACGTGTTATTTTTGCCACTCTGGGAGTTGTAGCTTCGGGAGAAGGGCTAAAAGTATCATTACAGGCAGGGTTCAGCCTTGCTCAAATCGGTGAATTTTCATTTATCATCGCCACACTGGGGATGCAGCTAGGAGTGATTAGTGATTTCATATACCCTATCATCGTAGCAGTGTCGGTTATTACTACATTTACAACCCCCTATTTTATCAAAATATCAGAACCGATATATCATGCCTTAGAAAAAGTTATTCCGGACAAATGGGGAAAACTGATTACCGGTTATGCCGAATCGAACAGAAAAACGGTTAATCATCAAACCGACTGGAATATTTTATTGAAAAACGTACTGTCTACTGTAGCCATATACTTCACTTTGTCTTTAGCTGTCTACTTTTTTGCGAAAAATTTCATCATATCTTACGTAACAGACTACATCCCGGGTATTTGGGGTGCTATCAGTGCGGCTCTGATAACATTGTTGCTAATGGCTCCATTCATGCGTTCGATTATGCGACGCAAAAGCAGGTCTGCCGAGGCTAAAAAACTTTGGAAAGACAGCAATTTCAACAAAGGTGCACTGATTGCATTAGATACACTTCGCATAGCATTGTGTGTTGTTCTAATACTAATGGTATTAATACCCTTATTTCCCAGAGCAACAGGCATTTTATTATTAGCTTCGGGAGTTATAGCAACAGCTATTATATTTACAAACGGGTTCAAAACCCAATCGAAAAAGATGGAAAACCAGTTTTTCCGTAATCTGAACGATAAAGAAATTGCAGAAGAGAGCCAAAAAGCTGTCGCTAAAAATGCAAAATCTAAGCTGTTGAGTAAAAATATACATATCGAAAAAATAAGCGTACCTCAAAATTCACCGAGAGTAGGCAAAACACTGTCCGAACTTAACTTTAAACAATCGACCGGTGTAGATATCGTAAGTATTATCAGAGGGGATGAAAGAATCAATATTCCGGATGGCAACATCCGGCTTTACCCTTTCGACAAATTGGTAGTGGCAGGTACGGACGAAGAACTTCAAAAGCTAATTACAGCTCTAGATGAAAAACAGAAAGAATACGACAATCAAGAACATGTAAATATTGCACAGCAAATAGTTGTTTCTCAATACGAATTAGAAGAAAATTCGCCTCTCATCGGAATCTTAATTAAGAACTCGGGAATCAAAGACAAAACCGACTGCATGATTATCAGTATTGACAGAGAAGGAGAAGCAATGGCAAGCTTCGGAGCCGACACTGTATTACAAATCGGAGACGTTCTTTGGCTTGCAGGAGAGAAAGAGAAACTAGAAAAGTTTGAAGAAAACATATCTAAATAATAATCAAACAATTGTCATTATACATTTTATTTTTCCGAGAAAAAAGATTTTTCATAAAATATTATTTTACTAATCACGACTTCATTAATAGAAAGGCATAAATTTTGCTAATAAAAAAAGAAAGGTTCAAAGACCTTAATACAACAAATAATGAAAAAAAAGAAGTCTATCGGTAAATGTATATTAAAGGGTGTAGCATTTGTAGCTATAGCTCTCGTTGTAATAGCTGTTGTCATGCTATTGTGGAATGCCATTATACCCCAAGTTATAGGCTGGTCGTCAATCACATATTGTCAGGCAGCCGGGATATTTATTCTGGCACGTCTCCTTTTCGGAAAATTTGGACGTCCGGGGGACTGCCGCAAATGCTGCAGTAAAGAAAAAGAACATAAGCAAGGACAAATTCAGGAAAAACTACAGCATATGTCACCCGAAGAAAGGCGCGAATATATACGCAGCCAAATGTCCAGACATAAGAAATATTGGTGTAACGATATTGAATGTGAAGACTTAGAAGATGGAGCAGATATTACAAAATAATATGAGTGCAGGTTTACCCGAATCACTCAATGTATCGGAAGTCTTTACTAAATATCAGGCACAACTAAGGGGTTTTATCTCAAAGCGGGTAGTATCGAAAGAAGACAGTGAAGATATATTGCAGAATGTATTTTATCAACTGTCGAAAGTAGATCCTCTGGTCAATCCTATTAACCAGATTTCGGGTTGGTTATACGCCGTAACCCGTAATCAGATTGCAGAATGGCGCAGAAGGCAAAAAAACGAAGAAATGCCAACCTATTCCAAGAATGAAGAGAATGACTTTCTGACAGAAGTGACAGAAGTACTTTTGGCTGACAATGCTTCTCCCGAAACATCTTATCTCCGTTCTATGGTGTGGACAGAACTAGACACTGCTCTGGAAGAATTACCTCCCCTGCAGCGAGAGATATTCGAATTAACCGAATTACAAGGTTTTTCTTTTAAGGAAATTTCGGAATCAACAGGTATTCCTATAAATACCTTATTGTCGAGAAAACGATATGCAGTGCTGTATCTGAGAGATAAATTGAAAAACCTATACGAAGATTTGTTAGGTGAGTAAGATATCTGAGTTTAGTATCATAATATAGTAATTTTCAATAGAAAAAGCCCGGCAGTTTTACCGGGCTTTTTCTATTTTTATATGGATTAGATCATTATTTGTTCAATAAATCTATAATAGGCTTTCCTATCGATCCGCTTGGCATTTGTATATGCAACATAGCTGCCACTGTAGGTGCAATATCGGTCATATATACTTCGGTATTAGAAACGCCATGTTTAACTCCCCATCCCATCCAAACAAGAGGAATATGTGCATCATAAGGATTCCAAGCCCCGTGCGTAGCACCTTTCATATTACTCATGCTATACCATCCGGGTTTTAATATGATTTGTATTTCGCCGCACAACTCCCGATTATAACCATTTATAATTTTTTCTTTTATGGCAGAAGGAATAGAAGCTTCCGATACTTTGTCTGTCACCACAGCGTAAGCTATAGACGGAATAGTTTCCAGATACGATATACTGGCGGCTCTCAAATCGTCCATATTAATAGCCGGAGTTATCTGAGGATAATTGAAGTTGACCTGATAATTATACAGACTGCGAACAAGTTGAGCAACCCCGAATTTCTGCTGTAAATATTTATTCAGATCATTTCTTATTTGTTTTTCATCCCAGTTTCCACCTTCGATCTTATTATCGTTAAGAAACTGTCCGTTATGACCTCCTCCATGATCGGCAGTCAGAAATACAACATAATTGCCTTTTCCTACTTTAAGATCAAGAAAGTAGAAGAAATCACTCAAATCTTTATCTAAGCGGAGGTAGGTATCTTCAGTTTTTACTGAATTAGGACTGAACTGATGACCTACATAATCGGTCGAAGATAAGCTTATAGCCAAAAAGTCTGTCACATTATGTGAACCAAGTTTTTCATTTTCGAGAGCCAGTTTAGCGACATCCAATGTCAGGGTATTACCATAAGGAGTAGATCGGATTAACCCCAAAGTATTATCTTTAATGAGCTTCGATGTCAGAATAGGGAAAGTCACTTTATCCACCCCTTTATAAGTATCTTCATACACATTATCGTCTTTTGTACTCTGCACATAAGTATCTATCGGATACAATGTATTCCAGTCTTGTTCCAGATATTTCTGAGCTTGTTTTTTATTATTAAAGTCAACCAGCCATTTTGGCAATTGCTGCATATACCATGTACTGCTTATCCAGTTGCCTGATTCTCCATCGAACCAATAAGCCGCATCAGCACTATGTCCGGCAGGAAGAATACTTCCTCGATCTTTTATGGATACGCCGATAACTTTTGACCTGAAATTTGTTGCTAATTTCAACTCATCGGTTATAGTCGTTGCTTTCAAATTGAAGGGCGACATTTTTCCGGCTTTTGCATTCTTATCAGCAGTTCCAACACTTTGCACATTATCATCCTGTGTACAATAAAGAGATTGTCCGGTTGCCTGCACCGTAAAATCATTACCCGCTATACCATGTATCGACGGAACAGATCCTGTGTAAATAGTGCTATGCCCTATCGCCGTATAAGACGGCACATAATTGAGCATCGTATTTTCGCACGAGAATCCCTCGTTTAGCAAACGTTTAAACCCTCCGTTGTTATAACGGTCGTAATATCTGTATAAGTAGTCCCATCTCATTTGATCTACTACTATCCCCACAACCAGTTTCGGACGATCCATCCGGCTCTGGCTAAATAAACTAAGGGACATCAAAAAAAGTAAAAGTGATGATAATCTTCTAATATTCATAACTTTTTCGAATTATATATGAAGTAAGTAAGGTCTCAGACCTTTTTGTTATTATTAAAAATCAAAGCTTCAGACTTTAAAATTACAGAAAAATGCAAAAAGGGCATCATCTTTGCTAATGAAAAAACAATGAATATCCGGTGAATAATCTGACACACAAAATGGCTTAAGCGGAGCTTAATAATCACAAGGGAGTAACAGAAAGTATTGAACAATGTATTTCAGAGTAATAACTATCTGTTGGTGTTATGATTGCAAAGTCAGTAAAAGGTCTGAGACCTTATTTTATTCGGATAAAAAGCAGTATCTTTGTATCCTTTTTTAAGGTCACAAACCTATTTATCCTTTGGCAAGTATAACAACCAGAACCTGTTATAGCTTGAATATATATATCATTAAATACTTTCATTTACTTATTTTATGAATAATTGGAAAAAAACATTTGCCATAATATGGTCGGGGCAATTCTTCTCGACTCTCACAAGTTCTATCGTAGGGTACGCCGTTGTATTCTGGTTGAGTCTTCATACTAAATCCGCCACAGTTTTGGCCTATGCAATGATAGCATCATTATTGCCTCAGTTGGTTCTGGGTTTATTCACCGGAGTATTTGTTGACAGGTGGAGCCGTAAACGTACCATGATACTAGCCGATTCATTTATTGCAGCGTGTACAGGAATTCTCTGTTTGATGTTTTATCTGGGTAAAGTCGATGTCTGGCAAATATACATTTTACTGGCCTTACGTTCGGCTGGAAGTGCCTTTCATACACCGGCTATGCAGGCGAGTATACCTCTGCTTGCTCCCGAAACTGAGTTAATGCGTATCTCGGGGGTTAATCAAATGATTTACTCGATAAGCAGCATTACAGGTCCTGCTATCGCAGCTTTACTGATCAATTTATTCGACATGACTTATGTATTGATGCTTGATGTCATTGGAGCGGCTATAGCCTGTACATCACTATTATTTGTCTTTATCCCCAATCCGGAGAAACCCGAAAACACGGAGCGAAATATTCTCAAAGAAGTAAAAGTAGGGCTACATGCTATATTCTCCAAAAGAGGTTTGGCGTGGCTTTTCCTTTGCGAAGTTGTTGTTATGTTTTTCATCCTACCCATATCAGCTTTATTTCCTCTGTTTACTATCGAATATTTTATGGGAGGTTCGTACGAAATGAGCATTGTGGAAATAGCCTGGGGAATAGGTATGCTGCTTGGCGGAGCATTATTAGGAATAAAAATGATGAAACAATTCAACAAAGTAATACTGATAGCTATCACATGTATTATTGTAGGACTTACTTTCCTGTTCTCCGGGGTGCTTCCCTCAAACGGATTCATTGCATTTGCAGTCTTAACGGGTATCGGAGGAATAGCTGTTGCGATCTGGAGCGGCTCATTCACGGTAATTCTCCAAACCAAAATAGATCAGTCTGTTTTGGGACGTGCTTTTTCAATATACGACAGCCTTACATTGATGCCGTCCATACCCGGACTACTGGCTACCGGATTTATAGCTGAGGCAATAGGGTTGACTAATGCGTTCATCTATTCAGGGATAGCAGTATGCATGGTCGGGGTCGTTTTATTCTTCATCCCCTCAACAGTAAGACTGGGAAGATCAACTATAGAAATAGATAAAATAAAATCTGATGAGGCTTAACGTCTCATCAGATCAGTTATTAAAAGTGGATTTTCAATTCTCAATTCATTTAAAAATTTTTCAACTTCATCTGTTTTCGGATTTTCTTTTAAGTGCTCTATCTCATTGGCTGTCAGACCAACCATTTGCAAAAAGGTTATTTCGCCGTTAGGAGTCTGTATAGTTCCCAATTCAGGATCAGGAGTGAAAGCCACTCCAACAATACCTATATCGGCTTTTGATTCTAATCGTATGGGACCATTCGCCGGTATAAAATGGTTCGGTTCAAACCATTTACCACTTTCAAACACATAACGAGCCAGATTATTCATCAGATTAATCACCCAAATAGGATCTTCTCCATCTTCGTCAAAAGGTTTCAGCCTGAATGTAAATTCAAATCCCCATTTACTGAATTCGGCTCCCGCAGCATCTTCATTGTAATACAATTCGGACATTCCATAACTTATAAAATGACGATGAAACTCCTGTTTCTGCGAATCATATATACTCGTCCCGTCTAATGGATCCTGACCGCCCAATATATAATGGAGAGGAGGTGCATAATGCCTTGGCTTCTGATCTCCATAC
Organism: Indolivaga capnocytophagoides; assembly: GCF_036511535.1. Lineage (GTDB taxonomy): Bacteria > Bacteroidota > Bacteroidia > Bacteroidales > Dysgonomonadaceae > Dysgonomonas_A > Dysgonomonas_A capnocytophagoides. The sequence continues at coordinate 1,958,132 of NZ_AP028867.1, forward strand.
AATTGTTCTACTTTTTTATCGATGGCCAGCCAACCGACAGCATCGTCTTCGTCGAATTGTTCTTTGTATTCTTTCTTTGTCATTTTAAGTCGGAAATTAAATCTATCAAGACCATAAACAATTATTAAGGTTACGGTCTAAAGTCTAGAATAAGACCTGAAATCTTATTCCTATAAGGCAAAGTTACATTTTATTTCAATACAGGACTATTACCATTTTTTGATTCATAAGTATATCTTTAATAGGTTACTAAAAATAAGTTTATTACTTTTGTATGCTAAGGAAATACAAATAAACAAATGGAAGAAACTGAAAAAAAAGATTTCTGTCCCATAAGGGATATTATTTCACGACTAAGCGACAAATGGTCTCTTTTGGTTATCATGACCTTAAGCTGGAACGGTACTATGCGTTTCAATGAAATACACAGATCAATGGACGATATTTCACAACGCATGCTTACAGTAACACTCCGTTCACTTGAAGCAGACGGATTGATAAGCAGACAAATATATCCGGAAGTTCCTCCCCGTGTCGAGTATAAGTTAACATCTATCGGAGAAAGCCTATTGCCTGCGTTGGAAGTTTTGGTAAATTGGGCAAAAACAAATACGGATGTTATTTTTAAGTCAAGAGATAAATTTGAGATGGCTGAAAAATAGACGCCTCCGTTTTATCAATAAAACAAGACATAAATACCTGTACATACAGCCGAAAGTATAATGAAGGACAAGTAGATACGAATAGCACGCCTGAGTCCTTCTTTTTTCGTTTTTGTATACGAGAAAATAATCAATGCAGTCAAAGGTAATGACACATACCAGTAATGGATTAAAACCATAAACAGAGGGACAAAAAAAGATAGAAAACCTTCTACTGTTTCAGACATACTATACTTCTTTGATTTTAGGTCAAAGATAAAAAAAGCAGACAAGTTTATAAATCCTGTCTGCCTTATTTTTCTATTTCGAAGGGAAATAAAACCCGCTATCGAAAGCCTTTACCGAACCAGAATCTGTATGACTGCATCCGTAAGGAATTTTCCACAGAGGATAATCGCTTCGCCGTAAGTAAAGATAATCGACTAATAATTTTACAAATATTTCCGCATCATCTTTAATCCATCGTCTCAACTGAGCCACATCATTTATATCTACGCCCTTACTGTTTTCACTATCCCGTATAGTAATTCCTTTGTTTACAATGCTCGCCCAATGAAAAGGCAATCCCTGATAAACGGCAAAAAAAGAAAGAGCAGGAGCGATCTTTATCAGCAATTCACTATTCAGATCAGAAAGACTATTCGAGGCAATCTGATCTTTCAGCTCACTAATCAAAGATTCCCCTAAAACGGGAGTAATATATAACTCTTGGGCAATAGACAGATAAGGTATAAATTCGGTCAGATCTGCATTACTTGTTACAGGAGAATGTTGTTTAAATAATTGCTCGTTTATTAACGCTATAGGTGTGTACATATTATTTTTATTAAAAGTTAGAATTCAAAGGCCTATGACCTTATTTATTTTCGTAAGCCTGTATCTGTTTGATTACTTCCAGTTCTTTAATTACTAAGTTACCATAGCCATTATTTACAGAAAACACATTCAGCGTATCAAGCAGTTTACGGCGCAACTTATGAATAACCGTGTAGTTATAAAGAATAAAGGAATTGATTATTTCACCGGCATTCCCGCTCAGGTTGCCTGTACCCGACAATCCGGCTAAAGTAGGAGAAGATAAACGGTGAGCCGAAATTATTTTCTGAAAGATAACATCATTGACATTATTATACAGATCGGCGTTATCACTTGCCACAAAGGGTGTCACTTCGGGTTTAATATCGTGACTCTCTCCATACAAAACAACAATTGAGTTGGCTCCATTAGTCCCAGAAAACGAAGCTTGCATATCCCTATTGAACTGAGCCTTGGCTTCATCAGCCGGATTACTTGGTATAGTTATTATTACTGAAGGAGCAAAGCCGTTATTAATAGAATTACGATAAAACCGGCCGAGCAATCCATCAGCTTCAATATAATTTAATGCTGAATAATAATGAGGAACAGGATAATAATCCAATCCCGGTTCATAATCTTTATAAAAATAAAGATAAGGTTCTCCATGCATCAAATCCTCTGTTCCATATGCTTTTATCTCAACAGGAGCATATTGTCCGGAAGTCTTCTTCCAATCATTCGAAATAAAAAAACTGATCGGAGTGCCATAATCATCAGTCTCCCCCACCCTTACCTTACTAAAATCGGTATGAAACAAACTTCTGCTTGCACCGTTTTCGTTGACTATCACCTGAAAACAAAATCCTCCGAAGGTTACATAATCCTTTGCCAGCTTTTCTATTAAGCAATCCCAATCTTCAATGGTATTAGGTCTCCCACAATACGTACTGTCATCAATACCTGCTCCACAAATATAAGTTACCTTATTTTCAATGATCGACTTATTCACAGGCGATTCATTATTAAGATCAATAATCCGTTGAGGAAGATTATTTTCTTCGCCGTAATTAATCCAACCTCTGTTATGACGAGTAAATCGAGGATAAGACGGTACATTTGCAGCCAGATTAATCACAGAATATTTCATTTTATCTGATGCTTTTTTTAATCTCTTTTTCATAATCTATACTTTTAAGTTTTCTGTATAGATAAAAAAAGAATAAAGTCATTTTGAAAAAGTTGTGAAGAGATAACATTGTTTCGATCGAAATTATATAACTTAACAGTCGGATTGCAATTGGTTAATAATTACGTAACAAGTATCAGAACAAACATTTTATATTTATCATGTTTTTCTTCCGGCTAATATCTTTTTTCATATTTTCTTCGGTATTTCTGCATACATCATGCAGAAAAGAAACGGCTGTCAACGGATATAAGTCTTCTCATTACTTTTATTCTGTCGATCGTACCAAGATATTATACGACGTCATTCCTTCTACCTCTTTAGAAAGCCTTTGGAGACAGCAATATGTAGAAATCCCCGCCGATGTACACTCATTCAAGGTATTAAGTACAGAATTTGCAGAAGACAAGAAGCATGTTTTCTATACTTATAAGATACTTATGAATGTAGACCGTCAATCTTTTTATTGGGATTCGATCAACGAATTGCCTAAAGACCGCAGACATGTATATCTGCCAACTACTAAAACAGACCGACTTGAAATTATAAAATATGCAGATCCGAAGACATACGAACGGGTAAAGCTACCTATAGCATGCCAGAAATGGTATAAAGATAAGCGGCATTATTTCTTTAAGCATGAAAAGACAAATGCTAATGTTCAATCAATGAAATTCGACAGTCCGTATCTCCCTTATGATAGCAGGTATATTTTTTATGAAAAGGATAATGATATATACACACTTCCCTATAAAGGCAAAATTACAGTTGTTAATGAAAAAATGATCTATGATGACAGACACATGTTGTATACTTCGGGATGCGACAGTTCCGCTACAATAATAGATTATAAGGACATCAACACTCTACGTTTTTACGACAATGATTATCAGGCATTCAGTATAGACAGTGCTGTCTATATCATGGGTCAAAAGATCAATGATAATAATGTTGATGCAGCAAGTTTCGAGATCGTACAATTTCCTTATTACAAGGATAAGAATCAGGTATATTACAAAGATACACCTCTTTATAGTTCTGATCCGTCAAGTTTCGTAATTCTTGACGAAAGATATGCCAAAGACAAGAAGCATGTTTACAGCAAAGGAAAAATACTTCCGGGATATACTTCGGAAAAGTTTGTTGCTGATCAATGGGGACGTTATCCGCCGGATTTCAATTATGGAAAAGATCCGTCCGAGAACTAGAGGTCACATTATTTCGATAAAAAAGTAAGAGGAAAAAATTAGCTAAACCCATTGCTAAAGTCAGTGGAAACATCAGCATATTACCTAATATTCCCATAACAATCCCGACAAGTATATCCACAACAAAATCTTCAATAGAAACAATTTTTTCTATAGAGGTTAAAGTAGATGCAATAAAGCAGCCAATCAATTCAATAATAATACATGTCAATATCGACAATAATAAAATAACGGGAACCGATCTTCGTTCTACAAGAACAAAGTAAAACAATAAGGCATAGCAAATTACACAAGCGATAGACATTCCTATCATCAAAAAATAATTGGGTGAATTTGGCACAAAAAACAAAATAGAGTTACCTACTAATAAATTTAGAGTAACACAAGTTGCAAATATCGAAAATCGGCTCATAATAATCCACTTATAAAGACTTCAACCGAAGACTTTTTCTACATAAATAAGCCCATAGAATACCGCTTATAGCTCCGGATAAATGACCTTCCCATGAAACTTGTTCGTCCTGAGGAAACACCCCCCAGACCAAACCAGAATACATAAAAGCGACTAACACCGATAACAATATAAGTTTTACGTTTTGACTCATTATACCTCCAAAAACCAAAAATGAAGCCAAAGCATAAATAATTCCACTAGCTCCGATATGCCAAGCCGGACGTCCTATAATCCATGTAAGAATTCCGGTAGTAACCCACAACAGGATCAAATACATTATGGCATTGCGTTTATAGAATGTCAACAACATTGTACACAAGACAAAAAATGGCAGCGTATTAGCTATCAAGTGCTCCCAACTACCATGAATAAAAGGAGCTGTAAGAATCCCAATCAAACCCGCCTGCATACGAGGAAGAATACCCCAATTACTAAGATCGAGTCCAAGATACTGAACACCTTCTACAGCCCAAAATATCAGGACGAAAACAAAGGAGTACTTCAAAGCCTGTAACAGGCTATTTTTCTTATAACGATCCATACTACACTATTTTTACAAATAAGGTCTCAGACCTCTTACATATCCCCGATTATATTTCCAAACAAACTATTTCTCCATAAGTAGGAGTAGACTCAAATAATTTATCCAGCGTAGCAACTCCTGCATATACCTTTGCACAGTTAATTACTCCACCATGAGCGAATATTACAACATTTTCATAATCCTGAGTTTTCAACTCATCAAGAAATGATACAACCCTATTATAAAAGATCCGGAATGATTCACCACCATCAGTTGGTTCTTCTACCCAATTATCATACCACTTCGAGATTTTTTCACCGGAAATATCATCCCATCTCTTCATTTCCCAATTTCCAAAATACATCTCTTTGAGGCGATCAACTAATACCATGCGGTCTTCAAAACCACAATATCTAGCCAATTTACGACAACGGCTCAAAGGACTCGAATATACAGCTTCAAATTGCAAACCTTCCAGATTTGTCTTAACCTGCTCTGCTTCCTGTTCAAAGGTTTCGCGCACAGGTACATTAGACTGTCCATAACATACACCTTGAGGAACATCTACCGAAGTATGTCTTATAAAATATAGTTTCATCGTTAATCATTTTACAGAAAATGTATATCTTCTTTTAGCTACTTAATCATACCCAACCGTTATCAATGACAATAACACTACCTATATAAAAAGCCAGTTCGCAAAGGAGAAATAAAGCTCCACAGCAATCGCCTGTATATCCCTGAATCTTTTTTCCCATCAACCAAGTCAATCCGAAAAAAACGGCCAAAGGCAGTACTACAATCCACCATGCAATCGAAGGTATAAAGAACAATATAGGCAATAATCCGAAAACGGCTGATATAATCAAAGGAAATAATGACATTTTATTGTATACTACTTTCGCCTTGCTGGTATCTTCATTACGTGCGTAAGTAAGCCGGAGAGTTATCAATGAGCCTATAAATTTACAACAAGGATCGGCTGCAAGTATGGTTATACAGGCCCAATACAAAGGCATGGAGTACAAAAGCATAAACATCAGAAGGAAATAAAAAATAAGCCCTACCACACCATAAGTCCCAATATGAGAGTCCTTCATTATAGCCAGAATACGCTCTTTGATTGTTCCTCCTCCAAAACCATCAAAAAAATCGGCTAAACCATCCTCATGCAAAGCTCCGGTAATTAGTAAACGGCTAAGAATAGCTAGAACTATAGCGACCTGAACCGGTAGTATTTGAGCCGTTAACGACAGTGTACCAGCCATAACAGGAGCCGTAAGCCAGCCCACAACAGCCCAATAATTAATCACTTGCTTAAAATATTCGTTAGGAACCGAGAAGATACGCCAAAAAGGTAATCGTGTAAAAAATATAAGTGCAGCAGCCAGATTATTCATAACAGATTTTAAAAGATCAGATGTTTCCGCAAAGATACAATATTATGACATTCCACTATCAAGCTATATCTGAACATTTAAAATCACAGACCTATTTATTACTTTAATAATTAAACAACCAAAGTCTGTTATAAACTAAAAATATATCATTAAATACTTTCATTTACTTAACAGCATTCACCGAATTTGTACGAATCACTAAAAAAATGTATCATTGCATCTCCTTAACCAGTTTCTCATGAGAATATTCACTATACTGCTAACCACTATACTATTCGGCACATCGTGTTCCGCAACCTACTTCTATTCAACAATAAATACAAACGACCCATATACATATAAAACAGCAGACGGAATATTCGTACAAGAAGGAGACAGCCTTGATGTTACATATAGTTTCTTTGGCGAAAATGCACCAATCACAATAGGAATAGTAAACAAGATGTCACGTCCGGTATATATAGATTGGCGCAAGTCGGGAGTCATTATTGACAGTATTGTTTCTCCTTTTGTGGGAAGACCTGATAATATTCAATACGATGAAGAAGTTGACTTCAATAGATATATGAATAATCCACAGGGTATAAGCTATATACGCCCCTACTCTAAATACGAAAGACAAGTTATGGAATTAGCCAATTTTAATTTCGATAAGATCAACAAAGATTATTTTGCATCTCAACACACCGAAGCCGACAGAAAAGGTCGTAACAGACAATTAAACAGTATACAATATACAGAAAACGACAGTCCTCTTTTAATGAAAACATATCTATCTGTGTATGAAGGATCTTCTCAGATATATGATCCACTGATTTTCGAATCGGATTTTTATATTTCCGAACTGATCAAAGGAGGAAAACACTCAGGAATACAATCATTTAAAGACAAACAAGGCGATATTTTCTTTGTTAGATATGAAAAAGGAAAATTATTTAAGAAAATAGGAGAAAGCACTTTAAAAGTAACAACAGTAGCTGTTAGCAATATTACATCATGGGCAGTAGAAGGAGCTATAAGAAATGATTAAAGGCCTCACACCTGATTACTTTGCAAACACAAAAAACAGCCAACACCCTCTAATTAAACACATTAAACACATTCTGTCGCTTAATTAATGACCTTAGACATCAATACTACATCCTGATACTTTCCGTTTTTCTTTGCTACTTCTTTTAAAATTCCTTCAGTCTCAAAGCCTTGTTTCTCATGTAAGGCAATACTTCCAAAATTAGTCGCAGTTATTACACTTACGATTTTATGCAATCGATTTTTAGAACGAGCAAAATCTTCAATATATTTCATCATCGCCGACGCAACCCCCATCCTATAATAGCAGTCTGAAACATACACAGATAATTCTGCCGATATATCATACCCATCTATTAATCTAAAATTAGATAAAGACACCCATCCTGCTGCAGTACCATCAACTTCTGCAATAAAGATGGCATACAAATCACTATTTTGATGTTCATCATACCATTGGCGAATATCTCCATCAGATTTAGGGTATTCGCTAAGGTAAAAATCATGATTAGTGATAACTTCATTAAGAACTTCTTTTACAAATTCTAAATCACGAAGTTCAATTGGACGTATATTAATTTTACTGCACATAAAATAAGCAAATCACCATGAAGGTTCTACATGTATGAGTATATCTGCAATCTCGGGCATATCTTCCTTGATTTTATCTTTCAGATTATGAGCTATATCATGTCCTTGTTTGACTGTTATATTCTTATCGACAATAATATGCAGATCAATATAATAGGTCATACCTGTTTTTCTGACATGACATTTATCCGTATTTAAAACTCCGTCTATTGTCCGTGCAAATTTACAAACATCCTGTTCCATATCTCCATACATATCCTTATCCATAATCTCACCTAAAGCAGGTTTCAGAATACGATAACTATTGTAAAGTATAATAAACGCAGCCAGCAATGCAGCCCAATCATCGGCAGATTCATAACCATCTCCCATGATTAAAGCGATTGAAATACCAATAAAAGCAGCAACAGAGGTTATCGCATCGCTTCTATGATGCCACGCATCAGCTTGCAATGCTGTACTTTTGGTTAACTTAGCCTTACGCATAACCAAATGATACGAAATTTCTTTCCAAATAATAATTGCTCCCAGAATATAAAGGGTAAAAGCCTTAGGCGCCTCATGAGGTGTCCGGATATTATCAACACTCTCGTAAGCTATAACTGTAGCCGAGACAATAAGGAAACCAACTACAACAAATGTCACCAAGGGCTCTATACGTCCATGCCCGTAAGGATGATTTTTATCAGCAGGCTTGTTTGCATATTTGATACCTAACAGAACAAAAATAGAGGAAAAAATATCGGCTGTAGATTCGATAGCATCTGCAATTAAAGCATACGAATTTCCAAAATAACCCGCCAACCATTTTATTATAGCCAATGCCGTATTACCGACAATACTGATTTGAGTTGCCCGTACGGCAGTCTTTTCTTTTGTCATAAAGAATATTCATTGAGAATATACTACAAAGATATATTTAAAAATTAAGTATAGCCAAAACAAACAAAACAAAAGCGATGCCTAAAATTTAGACATCGCTTTCGACTATATAACTCCAAGATTTCGTTTTTCAGCAAAACAGCAGACCTCACTGCAACTTAGTATCCTATAGTAAATCGTTCCTGATGGTGCTGTGGATTTTCCAGCTCATCAATCATAGCCTTGGCATAATCTTCTACTGAAATTTTGCTTTCGCCATTTATATCCACGACCAGATCATCTTTACCCAGCCTGTATTTTGCAGTTCTTTCTCCAGGTTCAATAGTTCCTGCAGGGGAGAAAAATACCCAATCGAGATTCTTCTCATTTTTCAAATCTTCTTTCAAAACCTTAGCTAAAGCAAGTACTCCCGGCAAAATAGCATCGGGAATAACTCCCGAATCGACAACAGTTTTACCCGGAGCAACAAATAAACTGCCCGCTCCTCCTACAATCTGTAATCTTTTAATATTAGCAAGCTTAGTTGCCGCAATAATAGATTTATACCCTTTGTCGGTATCAACAGCAATATTAGGATTACTCCAACCGGGATTATAAGCACTGATAACTGCATCAGCTCCTGATAACACATCAGCTAACTTGGAAACATCCATTACATCAGTTTTAACTAATTCTAGATTAGAGTTTTTATCTGAGATCTTTTCAGGATGCCTAACGATCGCCTTCACAAAATATCCCCGTCCTAACGCTTCTTTCAAAATTGCTGATCCGACAAATCCGCTGGCTCCTATTAATACAATCTTTTTCATATGCTTTAAATTATAATTTACAATAGTATATTTTTGTAAGTTTATTACTTTTACACCCTAAAGATAAATAGATATATATTAATAACCAATAAGTTACATATTTGTTCTATACGAACAAAACGATAACCAAGACTGATTATCAAGCAAATAAAAAAAATGTGAGTAAATAAAAAGTGAAGAATCAGAAAAATACCCAAAATTGAAATATGGGTATTTTCTGATTTTTCTATTGCATTAGCTATGCAGAGTGTTGTTCGGCGATTTGCAAGGCAAACCAATGCAATCCAAATGCTTTAACAGTGAATGTTAGTGTGTTTGAAGAAAGCATTTATATATAAGATGCTAAATACAAATATTCGTTGCATGCATCTTTTCTTTTTTTATTAAAACTGAATGAAAAAGAATAAAATAGTTATTTAATTCTTTTTTCAACAAAGGGTAAACAATAGACCACCAAAACAGAATACCAAGTAAACACACAAGCACAAAACACCATCAATCTAGAATAAATAAAAACAAAGAAAGAAACAGAAAATCGCGAAGAAAGGATACAAACACACTAAATATCAACAATATAAAAAGTCTCAAAGAAACATTATCCTTCAAAATCCATTTAAAACAATCTTAAGATAATCTTAAATAAAAACGTCAATTTCAAACAGATAAAATACTTATTAAGAGAAATAATATGATAAAAAAAAGCCGCTTATTCCATTAATGGAAATATTCCTTACAACACATAATAAAGCAAAAGAAACTATGTGCAAATGAATTCAGAATTAGTACTTTTGTGCAATTTTTAATTTAAAGTACTTAATAATGACAAATAACTTAAACGGCTACTCTAAAGAAAAGATAAGATTAGGAGTCTTGACTTTTTTTCTCCTGCAAGGATTATGCTTTGCCAGTTGGGCTAGCCGTATTCCCGATATAAAAGACCATCTGGGGATAACCGATACTCGCATCTGGGGATTGATTCTATTTTTAATTCCTGTTGGTAAATTTCTGGCTATACCTCTAGCTGGCTATAGTGTTTCGAAATTCGGAAGCCGTATCATGGTACAAATAAGCATACTTGGCTATGGCCTAGCGTTATTTCTAATCGGGCTCAGTGCAAACATCTATATACTGGGAGGATGTCTTGTATTATTCGGTATATTTTGGAATCTTACAGATATATCACTAAACACTCAGGGGATTGGTATAGAAAAATTGTTTGGAAAAACAATTATGGCTACTTTTCATGGTACATGGAGTCTTGCCGCTTGTTTAGGAGCTTTGATCGGCTTTGCGATGATAAACTTCGAAGTTATTCAGACTTATCACTTCGCGATCATATTTGCTGTAATTGTGCTCGTATGGGCTATAAATAAAAAATACTTACAAGAAGACGAGGTAGAAAATATCAAACCCGAAGAAGTAAAAGAAACCATACAAGTAAAAGATAAGAAGTTTAAAATGCCTGAAATGGTCTTACTGCAACTCGGACTCATTGGTCTTTTTGCCCTCATAGTAGAAAGTGCCATGTTTGACTGGAGCAGTATATATTTCGAATCGATAGTTCAGGCTCCGCCATCTCTAAGAGTAGGATTTCTGGTATTTATGGTCATGATGACAGCAGGACGTTTCCTTACAAACTTCGCATACAACAAATTCGGCAAGAAAAGGACAATACAAATCGCCGGATGTTTTATCTTCATCGGAATGTTTGTTTCAGGATTATTTCCAAGTGTCATTCCTTGCTCTATCGGTTTTATGCTCGTAGGAATGGGGATTTCTTGCATAGTTCCGACTATATACAGTGTGGTTGGAGAGAAGTCAAAGACAAAGACCAGTATAGCCTTAACTATATTATCGACAATAAGTTTTGTAGGATCACTGATAGCTCCATTACTGATAGGCTACATATCACATTTCCGTGACATGAAATATGCATATATGGTTATAGGTGTTGTAGGTGCTTTAATTGTAGTTGTTACAACTACAACCAAAGCCATGAATCAAGAAAAGAAATAGAAGATACTTCATATAAAATAAAATAGGACTGAATGTTAATTCAGTCCTATTTTTATTCTAAGGTCACAAACAACCTTTATCGATTTATAAGTATAAAAACAATTTATATATCAGATTTCTAATGAAGCTAAGATATCTTCTGTTGGAATGCTTATTTCTCGTTTTTCCATAGCAGTCTGAACATCTTCTTCAGTTCCTGTAAAAGGACCGAAAGCCTCAATCTTTATAGTAGCCATAGCTGCCGCAAATCTAGCAGCCTCCTCCATACTTTCTCCTTTTGCTCTTTTATACAAATAACCTGCCATATATGTGTCTCCACAACCTGTAGCATCTACAACTTCAGCTTTGAAAGCAGGGATCATAGTAAAATTCTCACCATCATACAAAACAGACCCCATACTACCCAATGTTAACAAAACCTCTTTCACTCCCCAACTATTCAGTAATCGGGCAGCCTTATAAACATCAGAAGTACCTGTTAAAACTTTCATTTCCATTTCGTTAGCTTTCAGAACATCCACAAATTTCAGGACTTCCAATTTATCAGCCCAATCTACAGGGTACACTTTGTCCCCCCTTACTTCACGAAGATATCCCTGACAATCTATTGATATTTTACCTCTTTTAGATAATTCTTCAACAAACTCATTCGAAAAATCATCGGCAAGCAATGCCCCAATATGAAAATAGTTAGCCTGAATATTATTCATTGCTGCCATAACAAACGGATCAGCCTTTGCAAGTACTCGCTGAGTTCGGTTATCTTGATTCTCGCCATATGTATTTTCAAAATAAACACTATTCTTGCATAGCATTACATCCACTTTTATACCTTTAGCCCTCAAATCTTGAACGGCCTGCAATTCGGATTCGGCAAGACCTGCAACCAAAATATAATCCGAATTTAGTTTACTGACAGCATGAGAAAAATAAAAAGAAGCACCACCCGACATATATACCGTTTCCTTAGGTGTAACTATTTTGTCGAGAGTTAAATGCCCGACACAGCAAATTTCATAATTATGCATTGGTAATAAGTAATAGATAAAATTTCATGAAACATTTGCAGAACATAATTGGCTTTGAATTTTGCTTTTTCAAAGCATCCTAAAAAGGTCTTAGACCCTTTTTTATATTTCTTCAAAAAATTGAGTTCAAAGATACATTAATCAAATAAAAAACACACGATTAAAAAGAGCTTTCTTTTAATTGTGCCATATATCAGACAAAAATGCAAGAACAGAAAAAAGTTTAACATTTACGAAACACTCATGATTATCAAGACCATAAGCATTATTCAATAAAACATTTCGTTTTGAGGTGAACAAAAAACATGAAATACAAGTTATTTGAATATAAACACGTTTTAGCCTGTATTATAAACAGTTAAAAAAAACGCACAAAGAACGAATTTAATTCTTCAAAAACAGAATAAAGATAGAAAGGTCAAAAGACCTTTACTAATTTCCATAGTAGTATAAATTTCTACATCTCCTTAGAATTCCTGAGCTGCGACTGTTCGGGAATTTTTTTATCAATCATATTTGATCAAAACATTGTTTTTTATCTAAAAAATAATAATCTTTGTCATCAGTTATGGTGGTGAATTTATACATCTATAAATTTACTGAAAAGGGAATCAGGTGAAAATCCTGAACAGACCCGCTGCTGTAATCTCTAATGAAAGTCTGGAACACTACTTAATTCCACTGTTTATCAAAACATGAAACGGGAAGGATGTTCTAAGATAGAGAAAGTCAGAAGACCTGCCATAGATACAATGTTCGATGCTTTCGGGAAATAAAGCTGATGACGCCAAAACTATAGATAAGCAAATACTACCAGTTTGTAAAATTGAGACAATAATGTCTTCAATAATCTGTTTTCGCATCTACCCTATTCCCGAAGTTTAATTATTAAGCTGTTTTCGAGATAAGCTTACATATAACAAATACAACCTGTTATATCTTATTAAGACTAAAAAAAGGTTTTAGACCTTGATTTATATAAAAAACGGAGGAATATCCACTAAGAAAAATATTCCGACATGGTGTTTTAGTATTCGGGAAACCCTAAGCAGAGAGTGCTTGGGGTTTTTCAATTGCCCATATATCTGAAAATCAAAATACATAAATGCCCGATTAATCTAACGAAGCATGTTCATTTTCAAAACAGAAACTGTTTTATCGCTCACCAACTACAACAACTACATCTAAAAGACTGATTTAGTATTGGTATGCAAAAAAAATTAAAATAGAAACATTCTAAACAAAGCAGCACAAATATAGATATAAGTTATATTTAATAGAAAAATACTATCACATAGTTTAGGTATAGAGCATTATATATTTCATTATTACTAGGTATTGCAACAGCTTTTCACCTCATGTAATTTTGCAATGTTTAAATCTTTTTAACTAAACACTATAGAACTATGAAAAGAATCAAGCTATTGCTTTTATTCTGCCTATCAACCATTTACTCGATCAACATGTTCTCCCAAAATCAAGAAGACAGCATAAATATAAAGCTGGCATCTCTTGATCAGAAAACTCTTGCCAACATCGGAAAATTATCAAATACCCTTTCGCGTCTAAGTCTCGGAGGCTATGGAGAAATAGCCATGAGCCGTAATTTTTACAGCGATAATATTAACAGATACAGCCATGCAGAGAATTATAAAGACGACAAAAGTCATGGAAGGTTCGATATACCACACGTGACTTTTTTTGTAGGATATGAGTTTGGCAAAGGATGGCGCATGAATGCAGAGATAGAATTCGAACATGGAGGAACCGAATCGGCAGTGGAACTTGAAGCCGAAGAAGCCGGAGAATATGAAAAAGAAATAGAAAGAGGTGGAGAAGTAGCCTTAGAACAATTCTGGATTGAAAAAACATTTTCACGAGCACTTAATCTCCGCATGGGACATATAATCGTTCCCGTAGGACTAACTAACGGTAATCACTTGCCTACTGAGTTTTTTACGGTATACAGACCTGAAGGTGAAAATACTATTCTTCCATGTACATGGCATGAAACAGGTGTAAGTCTTTGGGGACACTTAGGAAAATGGCGCTATGAGGCACAACTTATACCCGGACTTGATTCAGACCTTTTCAGCCGTCAGAACTGGATACAAGGCGGTTCAGCATCTCCATACGAATTCAAAGTAGCCAATAATTATGCAGGAGTCCTTCGTATCGACAACTATTCGATCCCCGGGCTGCGCCTTGGTGTAAGCGGATATTACGGACACAGTTTCAAAAACAGTATACAGCCAGCAACAGGAGCAAAATATGATAATGTAAAGGGAGCCGTAACTATCGGCTCGTTCGATTTCGAATACAGAGGTCACAACCTTATTGCACGAGGCTATTTCGATTATGGACATCTGGGTGATGCAGATATTATCTCTAAATATAATAAGAATCTGAGTAAAAATTCAACATCTCCTCGAACCAATGTAGCTTCGGACGCTTTATGTACAGGCATAGAAGCGGGATATGATATTTTCTCTCAGATACCTAAAATGGCAAATCAGAAACAAAAGATGTACGTATTTGGTCGCTACGAATATTACGACTCTATGTATAAAGTTCCGGCCGATATCAGCAAGAACGATTGGTGCCAACGCCAACGCATTGTGGGAGGGCTCAACTATTATCCTATTAAAGACATAGTAATCAAAGCTGAATATTCAGCAGGGCTTCTTAAAAGTCCCTACAATAATGAGAACAGCATATCAATAGGCATTGCATATGCAGGATTCTTCACAAAATAACACATATAAACACATTGAAAATTTATCTGAACTAATTATGAAAAAAATCTTAAGATTTCCTTTACTCATGGCTGTTTCGGTAGTAATAGGACTAAGCGCAACTTCGTGCAGCGACAGCAACAACAACGGTACCGAAGAGGATACTAAAGAAGTAGAGTTGGCTCCTGTTGTAAAACAATATGTAAATAATACAGTAATAACCACATACAAATCTTTAGCAGACGAATCTATTGTATTATATAATGCATTAGTAGCTCTCAAAAAAGATAAAACAGATGCAAATGTAAAAGCAGCTGCTGATAGCTGGATAAAAGCCCGAAACTATTGGGAGCTAAGCGAGGCATTCTTATTCGGACCAGCTGACGACTTTGGTATTGACCCACATATTGACACTTGGCCTTTAGCTAAAGATGCTCTTATTGCCGAGCTCAAGAATAAAGACCACTTAGCTAAAATGGCTCAGGAAAATGGAGATATCTGGGTTGGAGAAACATTCGAAGAAGGTCTTTTCGGATTTCACGGAATCGAATATATATTATTTGAAGAAGGCCAAGCTAAAAGCGCCAGTAAAATAACTGACGATGAACTGATATATGTCGTGGCTGTTGCCGGAGACCTAAGAAATCAATGTTTCAGGCTCGAAGCATCATGGGCAGGCATAAATAATGTCACAGCAGAAAAGAAAGCTAAACTTATAGCTATGGATGCTGCAATCACATATGGTTCAGGAGACGACAGCAAAAACAATGATACCAATTACTCTTATGGAGAATGTATGCTGAATCCCGGACTTACCGCATTTAGTAATTCAAATGTTGATGCTTGCGAAACAATACTTGATGGATGCCAAACTATTGCAGACGAAGTCGGTGCCATGAAAATAGGCAAACCTCATACCGGAGACGATATTAATTACATAGAATCACCTTACAGTTACAATTCTAAAATAGACTTTATAGGTAATATAGAAAGCATCAGAAACGCTTATCTAGGTGGCGCCGATTCTAAAAACAGAGGTGCATCTGTTGCCGATTATGTAAAAAAAGTGGATCCAAGCCTACATGCAGAAGTAATAGCTGCCATAGACAATGCTGTTGCTAAAATAACAGCAATTCCTTTTCCTTTTGCAAAAAACTATACCAGTACACAAGCAGGAGAAGCTATGGTCGCATGCAATGAATTAGCAGATGTATTAACTAAAGCTAAACTGACTATCAGGAAATAATATATAAGATCCTTTATATCTAAATAAAGAGAATACTTCGGGAAGTATTCTCTTTGATAGATTAAAACAGCATTATCAACTATTCATTATATGGATATAACATACTGACACTTTCATTAAATGTATGATCAACATGAAAAAATCAAATCTCTTCTACACCGGATTATTCCTATCGGCACTACTGCTAAGTTGTAGTGATGATAATAAAGATGAAAATGGTGGAGGCAAAACAGACGATCTGGCCGAAGAATATTATTCAGGCGGAAAACTAGGAACGACATTTAGTACTACAACCTTCGCATACGAACAACCCACCCCGGTTGTTGATGAAGATCCTGAAATGTCACTTCAATTCAAATACGGAGAAGCGTTTTTCGAAAAAGAGTTTACATCAAACACATCTGGAGTACGCCATGGATTAGGGCCGGCATTTGTCCGCAGTTCATGTATCACGTGCCACCCCGGATACGGACACGGAAAACGTATGGATCGTTATAGAGCGAAAGATCATGGAAACGGCTATCTGCTGGTGGTTACTGATGAAAATGACAACTTCGTACCTCAGCTTACCGGTATGCCCCAAACTCAAGCAATAGCCCCATTCCTGCCTCCGATAGACGAATCCGGCATTAAAATAGAATGGAAAGAATATACCGATGAGTTTGGAAATAAGTTTCCTGATGGAGAAACATACAGCCTTATCTACCCTGAAGTAACAATCGATCGGTCTGCATTCAATGTTCCAATGCCCGACTTTTATAAAGTACGTTTAGAGGCAACTATAGGTATTTATGGAACAGGGCTTCTTGATGCTATCCCCGATGATTCATTACTTGCTCAATATGAAAAAGAGAAAAAACTGGGATATAAGCTTAACGATGCAAAGTATCAGCCGGAGAATTTCATCAAAGAAGCAGATGGAACTTCTCACCCAGGCCGTTATACTTATGGATTGACGCGCGGAACTTTGCAAAATGGTCCCGGATCTAATGCTATCTGGAATATCACCAATGTAACTCGTTCCGACAGAAGATATCATTATGTTACAGAAGCATATGCTGTAGCTATGTCTCAAAATAAAGATATACAGAAAAGCTTGGGCAAGACAGAAAAGGAAATTTACGATTACCTGATGTCTAAAGAACTGACACCCGAACTCTCGGACGAAGATTATATCAATTTCATGGTATGGCACAGAGGATTAGCTGTTCCGGCTGCCCGTGATTTGGATAATGATCAGGTGAAAAGAGGTAAAGAAATGTTCTACTCAATAGGATGTACAAGCTGTCACCGTCCAACCTGGACAACAGGTGCTGACGACTACAAGGGTGATGACAAAGTTAAAGGAAAGCTCCCGAGATATCCTCATCAAAAAATATGGCCATATACCGATCTGCTTCAACACCGCCTCGAAATGGTGAACAATATCCGCACAGGATGGTGCCGTACCACTCCACTTTGGGGACGAGGCTTATCTGAGAAATGTACCGGAGCCGGAGATCATTTGCACGATATGCGTGCCCGTAATTACAACGAGGCTATTATGTGGCATGGAGGAGACGGTAAATATGCAAGAGAAAAATATCGTAATCTGTCTAAAGAAGACAGAGCGGCTCTTATCAAATTTCTGGAATCTATCTAAAGTATGATCAGTAAATCTTTGAAACGAATAGCATTCGGACTACTAATTACAATATTGGTAGTCCTTGCTTTTGCAACAGTTATAGAAAAACTAAATGGGACAGAGTTTGTCTCCATAAACATTTATGGTTCATGGTGGTTTGTTGTACTGTGGATCGCTTTCGGCATAAGTTCTTTTGCCTACATTATAGTCCGGAGTGCTTACAAACAAAAGCCAAGCTTTTGCCTCCATTGCTCATTGGGTATCATACTGATAGGTGCATTAGTTACATATCTTACAGCCGAGAGAGGATATATACACCTTAGGCAGGGAAAGCCCCTGAATGAATATGTTACTGAGGATGGAATGACAAAAAAAGCCCTTCCGTTTGAAGTGAAACTTGTATTATTTGAGATCGAATATCATGGAGAGAGTGACAAGCCTTCTGATTTCATGAGTTTTTTACGTGTCGATGGCGAAATGTGCAAGGTATCCATGAATAAAATATATACCAAAGACAATTACCGCCTTTACCAGCTGTCATACGATTCGGATGAAATGGGTACGGTATTATTGGTCAATCACGATCCCTGGGGAATAGGAATTACTTACACCGGATATATCCTGCTTGCCCTCTCTATGCTTTGGATACTTTGGATACGTATCGGATGGAAAGGCTTAACAGCAATGCTGATTCCTATAGCTTGTCTTTGGTATTATATATCTCAGATCAACCCGATGACACCGATTCTGCGTACCCCAATGCTCGCAGTGCACGTTTCTATCATTATATTTTCATATATACTATTCCTTATTATTACAGTCTTGGCAATAATAGGAGTCAGTTCATCGAAACAAAACGAAAAAATGTACGAGTGGAGTCAGCAATTGTTATATCCCGCTCTTTTTGCTTTGGCTTCAGGTATATTTATAGGAGCCGTATGGGCCAATATATCGTGGGGAAGGTATTGGGGCTGGGATGCGAAAGAGACTTGGGCTCTTATCACATTTCTGGTCTATTCGATACCACTTCACAAGAAAAGCTTTCCTGCATTTCAGCAACCGTTTAAGTACCATTGTTTTTGTATATTTGCTTTCCTAACCATACTGATGACTTTCTTAGGAGTAAGCTTTCTTCTGGGCGGCATACATAGCTATGTATGAAACAGGCTCTAAATCACAGGAAACATTATTGTTTAAAATTAAAAAGTACAGATACAGTGAAATACATTTTAGATACAGTCCGTATACCGGAATATCATATAAGCCTGAAACCCCTTTCGGCTAACACTTTCGAAGAAGAACTCAACAGCTTATACCAACAGTATATCAATACAACTAAAGAGTTAAATGTTTCAACCCGCAACTTAATCTTCGCCAAAGTATTTATGGCAGATTACATCAACCGGAAAAAGGAATTTGAGACTCACCCGATAATAACGGAAATCACCGACAGTAATTGCCCGGTCTCTATTATAGAACAGCCGCCATTAGACGGAAACAAAATAAATATACTGCTCATTTTCATTGAAGCAGACCACATAGAAAAATACAAGGACAATGAAGTTTACTTTTGCCAGATAAATGAGCAAAAACATATTTATCAGAATGTTATATCATTTCCGTTATCTGTGAATACAGTATATGATCAGAGCATCTACGCATTCAGAAAGCATATAGATCTTCTTGAACAAAACAAGATGAATCTGAAAGACAATTGTGTCCGCACATGGATATATTCGCGTGATGTCGACAAAGACTACTCTCACATAGTTAAAGCTCGAAATGACATATTCGAAGAACAGGATCTGACGACATCGACACACTTTATAGCCTCAACCGGAATCGAAGGTAAAGGATTATATCCTCAATCAAACATAAATATCGATTTCTATTCCATCGCCAATATTGATAAATACGAAATCCGATATCTTCAGGCTTTGGAGTACCTTAATAATACGGCTGAATACGGAGTCGCTTTCGAAAGAGGAACAAGCATTACATATCAGGACAAAAAACATATTTTCATTTCGGGTACTGCCAGCATAGACAAATACGGAGAATGCCTATTTAGGAACAATGTACTAAAACAAGCCGAACGATTATTCGTCAATATAAGCATGTTATTGAAGGATGCCGAAGCGGAGATGAAACACATTGCACAAATGATCGTATATCTCCGAAATGTATCAGACTATACAATAATAAACAAATACATACAGAATAATTATCCCGATACGCCTTTCATTATAGTAGCAGGCAGAGTGTGCCGCCCCGAATGGCTTATAGAAGTAGAATGTATAGCCGTTCTGAATACTGAGAAGTGATATTAAATCAGGTTTCAATAAAACAAGGAGAAGACACAGCATGGGGTCTTCTCCTTGTTGGTTTAGATAATGAACAAGTGAATGCTAACAAGATTTATTTTTTCCAGTTTTTGGCACGTTTGCGCAATTGATCCAAAGAGTTCACTTCAGGTTCGGGCTTAACCTGTTCTTTTTGAGGAGCGGGTGCACCCTGAATAGTAGGCGAAGACTTAACTTCTTTTTTCGGAGTTGGTTTCGGAGCAATAGTCGACTGATAATGATTAAAAGCGTCTTTCAAATGTTCCGCTTCTTCCTTGTTCAAAGATATGGTCTGATAGCCCTGAGCATAATGAACTACAAAATTTTCGACCAGATTATCTTTCAGAAAAGATAAATCTCCGGAAAATAAAACCCTAATATCAGCAGTCTTCTGCACAACTGTATTCATACGGCGAGCCTTGGCATAACGAACGGCATTTAGCTCATACTTCCCGTTAGATGTGGCAAATTCGATCTTCTGATTTTTAAAATACTCTACAGGAACCGCTTCTTCAAATACAGCGTCGGTAAACATATATTTCAACGATAGATTGAAGTAAGATTTTCCATCTTCATTCATAAAGCGTACCGAAATCATAGGTTCTTTGAACCGGGGTTTCTTTTGAAGTTTACCTAAAGAGATGGTTTTCCAATCGGTAGAAACCGCATCCTTCGAATCCTGATCATCAGACTGAGCAAAAATACTCAGTCCGGTAAACATACATACAGATAATAACAAATATTTTACATACTTCATAATCTTTACTTTTTAGGTCTAAGACCTTTTTTAATTAATATTTATTCTCCACACTCCCTTTTTCAACGTCTTATGGATATTAAGGTCTATTACAGCACTAAATACTTTCTATAACTTAAAAGCATCCAAACTCTTAATCTCTGTGAAGTTTCGACCAAAGACTAAGCCTGTTAGCCAATCCTGTAACTTCCGAATCGAGACTTACTCTATTATATAAATTCGGATCTAGTTCGCACGCCTTTATAAGGTGTCCCGAAGCCTTTTGATCGTCATTCTTCCTCACCGCTATTATTGCCAGCAGATATTCATTTTTAGCAGCCTGAGGCAATTTGTTTAACAAATCCTCTGCTTTATCATTGTATCCCATACAAGCCAGACAAAGAGCAGTATTAAAGTCAGGATAGTTTGCCAATACTTCAAGAGCAGGCATATACTCTCCATTTCTCAATAATTTGATAGCCTCCGCATAATCTTCACGGAAAGTTTCTCTCACAGTATCTTTCTCGATATCAGGACGGCTTATCTCTACTCTGAAATCAATACGTTCCAACTTGGGGTATATCTCATTTTTTATGATTTTATAATCTTCCGGAAAATCCTTTTTGATATCCTCTTCCGTCTGATCCGGATAAGTTGCCGTAGTAAGCCTGCTGATTATCTCTTGTCCATTAGGCATATCACTGCGCAACTGTATTTCTTTGACCAGCGTATTCCAGTCTTCGCCTTTTGGTGTCACTGCAAAGTGGACAGGCATTTTAGATCTCAGGTATTCCATAACCGATTCCGCCCGATGTTGAGATAAAGCATAATTACTGTCCCAGTCTCCGGATAAGTCAACTGAGCTTTGTATAGTTATACTGTCTACTGCAAGTCCTTCCTTGGATGAATATACTTTATATGCCTCTAGCAGTTTATCGAATATACCGGAATTGGAACTTTCATCAAACTTCGAAACTTTCTTCGATTTGTACTTCGGATAAACGGTTATCTTATCAAACATAAATTTATGAAGCTGTACACGCTCGGTAGCTAATGAATTTTCGGCAAGCTGAGACAATGACGCGATGTAATAAGTGAGTGTATCCGAAGGAGGAAATTCAAACACGGTACGATCCATAGCCTCCACCTTGGAAGTTAACACCACTTTGAGATTCTTCATTCCGGGTCTTACCTTCCATGGCTGCCTGTATGTATAAACCATGTTTTCTTCGGCTGTGATAACTGTATCTGTCCTGATTCCTTTTGTGTCGGTACGATACGGAAACTGCACTATTTCTTTGAATATATCGTCCTTGCGGTTCATATTCATCTCATTCAAAACGATTTCGTCTATAAGATAATGGTGCTTTGCTATTTTCACGGAATCTTCCGCCGTAAAAGGTTTTGCTTTCAGATCCCTGATGGTCAATCCTTTTGCATAAAGATTGCGGTACTTTCGCGGAATATGGCTGCGTTTCAGCACACTGTCTTTTTGTGCATGTATATTCATATCCACCGACACGGTATCGACCCAATGTAAAGAGAACCGATCTTTAAGAAAACGAACATAATCTTTTTCGTACTTCTGTACATACTTCGAATGATAATCTTCAGGCTCCTTCTGTTTCCTCACATTCTTATCGGTCAGATTCTCTGCTTTTCTCCAGTACTTTTCATACATATGGCGTTTATGACGCATCGCAATCGCTTCCATAGTGAGAAACTCCATTTCGTTCATTTTCTTCCAGTTCTCATAATCCATCATCAGATCATACTGAGCCCTGAAATCGTTATAGTTGCGTTTCTGTACTTTATGAATTTCTTTATCAAGCCCTTTCCAATCAACAAACAATGAATCGTACGCCGAAGGCGAAACTATAGTAGATAAAAAATCGCTGTAAGCCTCATAGTCACCAACCTGTTTATCCTTAAAGCTATCTCCTGTAAGAATTACCGTATCAAGCGGACAAATGCTATCTCCGTCTATTATTCTGGGAGTCAATACCAATCGCCAATTGGGATCTAATACATCGACCGGAGCCAAAATATCAAAATCGATATTCACCTTACCATCACGTTCGGGGGCAAAGTGAGATTTAACTTTCACAACTACCTCGTTAAGCTTGTATACTTTGGTAGTGTCCAATTTTACGGCATCGCTTGCAAAAACCTCTCCTTCCTGAAGAGATTGCTGTTCGCCACGATTCGAAAACGAAACCTCTTCAGAAACAGTCCGGGGTCCATCCTTACCTTCGAGACCTCCACCTTTAACAAAGTCTATCTCGGGTTTAGCAGTCTGCATAAAAAGTCTTTCTATATCCAACCGATTATACTGCTTGCGTGATCCGCACGACGAAAAAGCAAAAACGACGGTCAATAACGAAAGGAGTAATAAAAAACTAATAAAAATAGTCAGGATGTTTCTTTTCATATCCATGTTGTTCCAATTTAGGTCACAGACCTATTTATATCATTAAATACTTTCTTTTACTTAATACGTGTTATGCTAAGCCTCAGCCGGGGGATTTTGATATGTAACATATCGCTCCGGCTCATAGCGGAATATCCTAGTTTAATTTCAGTCAATACAGGAACAGCATCTTTATATGTATATTCGGGATCACACATATATTGCTCTTCTACAATCCAATCCTGACCTATCCCTTTAGGTTTATCAATCTGTTCAGTCTTATTTTTCTTATATAAGGTATATTTTCCTTGCAATTCTCCGGCATCATTGATCTTTCCGGTAGCTTCATATCTATAGTTTCCCAGTTCGAAATTAAAAACATCACACAGTGTATCATTTTTCACCACTAACTTGAGGTTATTCGCTCTGTAAACTTCATCTTCAACTAACTTCACTTCGCGTCCGCCTCCTTTCACAACCTCGTTCTTGCGCTTCCACTTCCGCTTATCGCAGTTAATAACAACTAAACCATTCAGCCGACCATCGACAAAAGTAGCGGTTATCATCTCCTGTCCTGACCAATTACTCGGATGCCCTTTAGGCAACGACCACTGTCTTCTGTATTTTCCGTGAGGGATTTTCCTTCCATCCGGAGTTTTGTAATACTCATAGGTCTCCATGCAATCGGTACGCCTATCCCTGAACTCTTCGACAAATATCGTTCGGCCATCTTTTTCTTTTCCCTTATTTTTATCTTTTGATATTACGGGAATTGCAGAAGTCAAACACAACATCAACAAAATGAATTTATTCTTCATATACTTATATTATTTAGGAAGGTCTGCCGACCTACTTACATTATCATTCAACCTTGATTTATCCATTATCCAGATATCCAACCCTTTCCGCAATCTCTCCTGATTTCTCAGGAAAGATTGACTCGAAAGGTATCATACGAACTTCCCAGTCAGTATAATAGAGGATTGAACAAAACGATATTAGTTATCTTCTTTTCTTCAATGAATAATTAAGGGGATTATATCTTTTAGGTCTCAAACCCTTTTGTTATTTCTTTCAATACACTGATTTATATTTTCTGTCAGCTGATAGTTTGTGTCATAAATCGCATTGAGCCTGAAGCCATTTCTCTCCATTCCACACATACACACCCTGAGGCATCTTACTCCCTTGATTGCCTGTATGCAATACCATCAATCCGATCAGAGACTTTTTCGTATCATTGTAGCCTTTATCTTCGGGATCGGCAAAAGGTTCCAGATTATTCACACCCTTTAATTCGACCTTGGTCAACTGTATCGAATTGTGCTGCATATCTACTTTTGAAGATGCCAATGAAGCAGGCAGGCTTTTGTTTTGAGCGACTGTTTTTCCTGATAACGGATGTACACTCTGAGGGTGAACAGCCATTGCCGTAAAGCAGTTTAATAATATGACACTTAAATAAATAAAGGTTGCATGCCTTCTTATTTTTTCAGTAAACATATAAATATCAGTTATTTATAATTATATAATAGCCGGTAGGGGCTGAAGTTTCATTCCATTCGGAAACGATCAGACATCTGTCATGAAGTGTATTATACGGGAACATTCTCCATCTTACAATTTCCGCAAAAACTGGCTCCGGCTTCAATCTCCAGATTGGCAGCAATAAGATCACCATTACAAAAAGACGAAGCTCTTAGAATAACTATCTCCGATACAATAATATCGCCATATATCTTCCCTACCAGTTCCACCGACTTACTTCTGATAGTACCTGTTACACATCCTCCCAAGCCAACGATTACCCGTCCCTGACTGTTTATATTTCCCGATACATTACCATCTATCCTAAGGTCATCATCAATATTTATCTCCCCCTTGATAGTTGCTGCATTAGACAGAATACTCAGGCTATCGGAAATAGTTAAGGGAGAATACTCTTTCTTCTTATTTTTGTTTAACATGATATATACTAATCGTTTGTGTTTATTATTAAAAAACATATGCCAGACTAACGGTGCAACCTCTGTCTCTAAGTGAAATTTCTCGATCACCCAACAATAAGTGATTCTCGGAAAAGCTCAAATTATAGTCGGCATCAAGTCTCAGATAGGGTAATAAATAAACGCCGGCTCCGAAAACAACACCGTTTCGAAACTTATCCGAGCCTTTACGGTACTTGAGGGATTCAGAACTTTCATTATCCTTTATTTCTCCCGAAAACACATAAGATGAATATACTCCGGCCTTAACCAACGGTTTAAACTTGAACTGATTCCATGTTTTCTGAAAAACAATTGGGAGTTCGATAAAATTCTCGGAAAAATAATAGGAAATTCCGGTGGTGTTATCCAGGTTATGACGTAACGAAAACTCGCGGTAACGATACATCAATCCTACATTTACGGACAAGTCTTCGGCAAACAAATTCGTTTCGTAATACAATCCGACTTTACAACCGATCTTCTGACTAAGTCCCACGCCCTGATATTTTATAGACGAGCCATCGAAATTTAAACCTGCGAGGATACCAAATCTTTGAGCCTGACACACAATTCCACTAACAAACAAAAAAACAGAAAGAACAAAAATCTTCATAAGTCAACTACCGGATATAAAGTCTTAATACTATGATACAAATTTCGGGTCTGGGCATACAAGTTAGATGGCATGATAGTAGTGAGGCTGTTTTTCCAAAGGGAGAAACCTTTGCATCTTACAGCACAACCAACAATAATCTCCGATTCGGATTCTTGTATTATATCCAGATAAGGATTATTTGATTTCATTCTGTTTACATCTTTTAAAGCAGCAAAAAGAATTGCACTATCGCCTTTTAGATACTGAACTTTCAATACAGTATCAACCGAACTTGTTGAAAATAAATAAAATGCAGACCGCTCAAATGCGAACCAATAATTATCAATTTTATACAGATGGATAAAACTGTTATTATCCTGTTCTCTCTGCCAAATTTGTTTTATATCACCCATAACCATCATATTTTGAGGTCTCAGACCTGTTATCGTTGCTTACTCACTTCACAGACAAACAGTATTTACGGTTGTTGTTCTACAGTTATTGTCCTTACCAGATTTCCGGCTCTTACAATTATATTGCCTTGACGTGCAGACGGCGCAGCCAGGAGCGATCCCGAAAGAATATACCTGTTACCCGACCCCGAAAACGAAAGTCCTGTAATCCAGTCCACATCAGCAACCGCAGTTAATGTCACCGCTGTATTTGTACTCAATACGGTTCCGATGGTTTTCGTTCCGCTTCCACTGAATGAAACCCTATTGGAAGAAACTCCCAGTTCGTACTTTGCATCAACAACAATATCTGTTATGTCATCATTATTATCTATTATTTCAAAAAATATATCCGCAGTATAATCGGCAGCTACAGCTTCTTGGAGTGTAAGGTATCCTGAACCCGAAACCCGTGATATACGAGTCAGATAACGGTGATTGCGAACAGGACTTACAGGCTCTTTATTTCTATCCGTCATCCATATCTTATAATAACCGTCAACACCTTTATATTTCCCTCTGATTATCACCGAAATACCCGTATTATCCAAGATGTTGCTGCGTTCATACAAATAAATATCGGATGTGGCATTAGATGAAGCTAAATTCCAAACTCCGGCTCCCTCCGTATTTACATAATTAATATACTGTATTCCAGAAGGTAAACTAACCGATGCAGGCAAAGAATTAGATGAAGTATAATCTGAAGGAATTACTTTTCCGAAAGCCGATGATTGCAGCAGAGTAAAACCGGTCAATGAAAAATCGGCAAGACCATTTTCTTCGGTCGGAGTTTCACACTCCATTTTCATGGCAGCCACCATCCTTATCATGTTTATATTATTGATGGTTGTCCCCGATCTTACCTCTGTAAGGTCTGCTCTGCCCCACATAATCAAAGGACATTGAGGAGAAGTATAAGCATAGAGTGATGTTGTTTTCAACAACTGAGCAACAGACTCCATGCTCATACCTGAAGATAGTTCACTGAAATTGATTATATCATTGCCCGAAAGATCACGTCCATTGCCGATTACATATATAGACCGAGCCGAGCCGGTAGGCAATATACGAGCCGAAAAAGTGCGGGTATCTCCTGAATTTTCGATCGAATTGACTTGTATACGCTCCATAAAAGCCTGATGTTCATCAAAGACCAACAGATCAACACAACGGATAGATGAGTCGTCATACGAAGATGATCTCAATAACGATACAGATGTATTTTCCTGTATATTCATCGAAAATGCAATCTCTACGCCGTCTTCGGATGTTGGTAAGTCATCTGCTGTTGAACAAGCAACCAACAACAGAGCCATTATATTGATAATAAAATACTTCATTTTACTATTTCTTATTTTTGTAATACAATTCTACTCTTTTTGAATAGTCGGTCTTCGACTCTCCCATTCTTTGAGCAGGCATATCAGCCATCGAACTCCTCAACAGAACCGCAGATGCAGTAGATACAGCCGAACTGGTATATATTTCAATACTTGCAGATCGTTTTATTTTATCGAATGTGACTCGTCCTACTTTGTCGAATAGAGTACGATAATTATTAAAAGCCTGTGTTTGTTTATTTACAATAACTCGTGTCGCGGGTGAGCTTGAATTACTATAAACGACCTCTCCCGTACTATTATAAAAATTCTTTCTCAAGCTTGAATCGTTATAAGTATCAGCATATCGCTGCATTGTTCCACCCTTATATGCAGTAAGCAATATCTTAATCGGAGTAGATGAACTTGTACTCCACCAAATGGCATATAAGTCAATATAAACATATCGAGGTAATACATCGTAATTGTTTGATGAGCAAAGATTCTTCACATCAATATAAAGGCTTTCCCCTGCATTCTGGTTGGTATTATCTCCACCCCAGACCAAAACACTTTTTCCTGCAGAATCAGTAATTTGTCCTCCATTACCTGCAGTAGCCGAAGTACCAGTGTTACCTGCTTCGCTAGCAGTAGATCCGTTAGCCAAACCTATTGTTCCACCATACAACCCATACCCCAAAGGTCTCGAGTCAACCTTTGTCAGTCCTGTATTCATAAATTCAGTAGCTGTATCCAAATCCTGTCCTCCTGTTCCTGTCCAATCGTATTTGAATACAAGGAACTCAAATTCGGGAATGGTTATTATTATATGATCAAGCTGTGTTACTGTTATTGTTTTAGTATAATTCGGATCATTTGCATGAGCTATAATTATAGAACCAGTACGCCTTTGTTCATCAGGTCCGGCCTCGGCTTTTATTCTCAATACTCCATCAACATTGGTTACGACCATCCACGAATCGGAAACACTTTTCACTACCCATTTCTGATCACCGCCTAATGCTTTCAGATCGGTAAAATCGGTTGTACCTTCCTGTCCTCCTATTTCCACCGAAGACGGAACTTCGAGATGAAGGTTGCAGACTTTGATACTGTCGTATTCCATAGTATTAAGATTAGCAAACTTATAGTATGTATTACCATATGATGATCCGGCGGTAAAAGTCAGTGAAGCATTTCCTGCACCACTGCTTGCATTACAAGTTGCATTCGCCGTATTTCCTCCGGTCTGTAGCCAACGTGAAGTTTCAGGGGATACTTGTAACGATACATTTTTTGAAGGTGCAGCCTCCGACAAATAAAGCGTACGGGGAGTCAGGTATATAGAACCATCCTGCACAGGAAAAGGATACTGATTTACAGTTATCATCTTTGTAAGGTTCTTTACTTTCAACTTCAAAACTCCCGATCGGGGGGTTGTATAATCATCCGAAGCAGCTGTTATCTTTATCTGGTTAGATGACGTAAATGATGCTGTCAACCACGAAGACTCCGATGTCAACGAACATTCGGAAGGTAAAGCATTTGTAGTGAATGTAAAATTCTTCTCTACACCGATTTTGGTTATCGTTTCCTGTATAGACAGAAAGGTTTGAGACAAATCCGACGTAATTGTATTTTCATTCCATGGCAATACATTCAGTGTACCCTTGATCAGCACAGCAGAAGCATCAGTCTCACCTCCGGGTGAAACAATGGTAGCCGTTATATCATAAATTGTATTGCGGTTGATGAGGTAACCATTATCACTGTTGACAAGTATCTTATAATAATTATTGTAATTTATTTGCCCGTTAAGCCTTTTATAAGGAACTCGTATCACCAAAGTTGTAATATCGGATTCGGACGAGTACGATCTTTTGAGATTCTCGTTCACATAAGCATGAGTAACGAACAAAGCCGATTCCGTACCGCTTCTCGACTCGGCTGCGATATACTTCTCCGCACCGTTAAAATAATTCAAGGTCGATGGGCTCAACTCCTTTGACACCAGATACGATCTGTCTGCCTGATTGATCACCTTAAATACCATGGATGAAGTATCGGGAACGAGATAAATATCTTCTCCCCCGAATGTAAACTTCTTGGCAGTCAATGTCAATTTGATCTTCGCAACATTACGAACCAATGAAACCGTAACCTGCGAATCTTCCTTAAAATTATGACCGGATACAGCACCATGCATCACCAGAGGTTTATCTGCATCGGGTTGAGAAATATTCTGTTCTATCTTTTTGGTAATTATTGTATCAAGTTGTGTTTCGGTTGTAATATAAGATAGATCCGATGTATAATTGGCAACAATCTGTATATCTCTCGATTTGTTGAGATCTGCAAGAATACCACCATCCAACACCGTGATGATCTGTTCGTTGAGCCAGTTACTCATATCGACCTCAGACGAAGCCGCAACCGCCGGAAGAATATCAATGTGTGTGGAGAACTCTTTCTCTCCGGTCTCCGAATCAAATATAAACAGAGTCAAATCCTTTATAATAGATTCACTTAGGACTTCGGTATTCAGAGAAGACGCATCCTCCGCACTTATCGGCAGCAGCAAGGCAATCTGCACCTTACCGTCTGACCTGGGAGCAGTCTCTGTAGTATCTTCTATTTCAGCCGAACAGGCTGAAAACAGAAGAAGCACAGATATGAAACTTATTATAGAAAAATATTTATTAATCACACCATATATATTTTAAGGTCTCAGACCGATTGATTTATTTATACAAGTCCGTTACATCATATTGCTGGTACAGCCCATCGAATCCTGCAATAATGAGATTGAGTTTGGTAGACATCGCAGCCCCTCCCGTTTTGCGTCTTACTTGTATATTT
Source organism: Indolivaga capnocytophagoides (assembly GCF_036511535.1). Lineage (GTDB taxonomy): Bacteria > Bacteroidota > Bacteroidia > Bacteroidales > Dysgonomonadaceae > Dysgonomonas_A > Dysgonomonas_A capnocytophagoides. Next base: position 1,989,027 of record NZ_AP028867.1, read on the forward strand.
ACGGGAGAAGCTGTGAATTGTCCTAAAGTCACCGCGTCATCAACAAATTCAAAGTTCTGAGTATCTTCCAACGTCATCCACCAGTTACGCTCCTGTTTCATATTCATTTGATATGAAGCAATCGTTCCGTCATTCTCAAGTAATGAAAAATCAAACATTTGCAGATCTATATGGGACGACACCGTATTCCAGTCCTGAATATTTACCTTTATGTCCATTCGTCCATTTGCAATAAGAGATAGCAGTAATATAGAATTACTCTTAGGAACAGTTTCTATCTCTACTTCTTTGCTGAAAGCATATCCTGACGATCTTTCAAAATTTACCGCCAATGTTATTTTGTGTGTCGAAATATCAGCAGGTGATACCGATTTGTGAGCCGGTATTATAAAGTCGACCGTATCACTCTTGAGATGCCCTTGTTCGGACGATTCGGAAAACGTGATAGCTTTAGTCATAGGAACTAAACTTACAACCGGATTGTCTTTATCCGGATATAAGCCTCCGTTCCAAGACAAGCTGGTAGGCACGTTCTTCAATGATACGGTATGCCCGTTACCTCTCGTAAAGCCTACACCGTCTTCGAGTACCACTCTCACTTTAGCAACATTACGTATCAGCGAGGCAGATGTAGTGTGTGTTTGGTCGGCATTGATAGTCAGATTGTCAATGAGAGCCGTTCTTATCTCGGGAACATCGGGCAACAACCCTCCTTCGGGCTGAGTCTGCCACATAAGAAGACCTGACCTTTCTGCTGAAAACACCGGAAAAGTAAGCAGTGAACTAATATCCGATTCGCTGCATCCAACCAGCACAAGATTCCATATTCCTGAGGGCATACTCATCTTTACATATCCCGGAGCTCGTTCTACATTCAATGCTTTGTGATGGAAATAGCCGGCATTGGAGCCTGATGCATTAAATACATATACATCTGTATTATCGCCGATATTAGAGGAAATCGTATCTATCCTCAGATAAAGAGCACTAGACAGGCTTTCTTCTGTATTTACCTGATTGGTTTCGGAACACGAAACACAGACAAAAGCCAAAAAGAAAACTGAAATAATATATTTAATACATGCAATCATATCCTAAATATTATAAGGTCTCAAACCTATTTTTGATTTACCAAGCGTAACAACAAGTTATCTTTATCCAAGACTTATTGTTGATTCATACCTCACATAACCCGTATAGAATCGGGTTTTACCACAATTAATATTTGACAGTTACACAACTCTTTTACTGAAAGATGTAATGAATATTACACCATGCAATTCCGGTATTCAGACCTTTTAAAGAATGGATAGAGGACAAGCCGGCATAATCCAACACTCTCGATTCGGTTTCGTCATAATTGACGATCCGACGTTTATGATTATCAAGACACGACAGTCCGAGTTTTAATACCACCTTTAGCCCATCGGTATAAGCAAAAGGTATCCAGCACGAATGATCATGACTATAGATTTTAATAATCCGGTTTTCCAACCTGTAACTGAAAGAGTAGTTATATGGCAATATGCTGAGTTTGGCATCATCAACAAAAATCAACAACATTTCTTTATAAAAACTATCTTTACGGGTTATCTCTTCCGCCCACAGATCTTGCGGCCTAAGGTGTGACGTATCACATACTTTAGCCTTGTCTTTTTCTCCTGTGTACATTCTGAATTCTTTCACTTCAGAATAACGGAACGATAGTACCAATGGTGTATCCATACATTTCATACCTTTCTTGTATTATGGGATTTACGGAAAACCGGATATCAAGCAAATCTTATTCGGTGATAGCGAATCCGGCAGATGCCTCGGTAGTCGATATCAATATATCCGGTGCATTATCGGGTTTACTTACCGAATCGATGCCTACTACTAACTTTTTGTTTCCTGCTTTTTCCTGATTAAATAGGATAATACCGTTTAAGTTTACTGCACTTCGGTTGCCATCTCCCCAAATTCTCAGATCGTGACGATTGGTAAACGCAAAGTCTTTTCCTTCTTCGGCTGTAGTCTGAGGAAGTACCGAACACGATACTTTGATATCTCCTCCGGTTGCATTGGTAAGTAAAGCCCCATCGGATGCCCTGACCAAAGACACTTTGAAAAATCCGGAGACGATATTGTTCATGCGGCCGTGATCTCCCAGCGATGCGATATTTACCATAGCCGGCTGGTCTATAATAGTGCCGATACAGCTTAGATTTGTACTTTCGAAGTTGATGCGGGCATCATTTATCGCATATATTTTATTAAAGTCGACGACAACCTTTTTGGGCAGTTCATAACGAGTATCAGAGAATGTTTTCACATTGAATTTACCGTTAGATGCTCCACGTCCGACTACCAAACGAGGGCTCACACCCATATCAAAATCGTGATTGTCTGCTGTACCTTTGCCGTACACTCCTTCGATAACGATATCCGAACCGGTAGCATTGATCAGTTTTTCTCCATTGGTTTTGAAAATCCCCAATTCGTAAACAACGTCATGCATACCCTCAAGTCCATCCTGAGTATTAATCATTTTCACTAATACTTCCTGATCTTCGATATCTCCGACACCTGCCGATTTTACAAGATAACTCTGCTCTACATTTGCCAGACACAGTTCAAACATTTTACGCCCTTCCATCAGGTTATTGGCTTTTACAGGCACTTCCACATCCTGTTTAATCATATAGCGGGCAGTTCCGTCATTAGAAGGAACAAACGATAAACTACCTTTTACCGAAGTATAATTGTCTACCTGATTGGCAGTTCCGTCTTTTGTAAAATATTCAACTCTTACAGGGATAGGCGCACCTTGATTAGTTACCGGATAACCTGTCAACGTTACTGTAAATACAGCTGTAGTATAGCCATTTACAGGTTTATTTATTTTGACATCTGATACATAAATACCATGCCCCAGTTTGATCAAACGGTTTTTCATTCCTTTAAACAGAATATCACCGTTTTCGGTAAATACGATCTCATCGAACATCTTCTTATCATCTTCGATAGCATAACGGTCAAACAACAGATCGCCGCTGTTCGAGAGCATACATACCCGTCCTGTAGAATTCCCAGCCAGAAATATTCCGGCTGTTGACATATGTACCTGATCGAAGTTGCCATCCGTTGCCTTTTGGTATATCTGGCGTCCGTCTTTCGACAAGCCTGTTATCATACCACGGCTTCTTTCGGTATCGAAACCAACAATTACAGATTCGCCGCTTTCGGCATTCATCCCCATACCCGAAACTGTTCCGGAAGTAACATATCTCTGTAAGTCAGTACCATCGTTACGCAAAAGCGAGTAATAACATTTTCCGCCGCCATTACCTCCGACCAATACATTTCCGTTTTTGGCTAAAGACAGATATTCAAGCGATACACCCTGTGCGGCAGGTATTATTTCTTTACTGAATATGATATCGCCCTCGGGACGAAGTTTTATAACCCTTCCCCCGGCAAGCGCACTGTTGCCTATCAGGAAGATATGATCATCGGAAGCAGTAACCATTTTCATAATTTGGAATTCGGGTTCCGGTAATTTTGTTACAAATACGGTTTTACCGTTACTGTCTAACCGTACTATCACAGATGCAGTTCCGTCTTCTCCGGTAAATGCCGCATGTACATACTCTCGAACACTACCCAATACATCAAAGCCGATGCAGGGACCGCCTTCATCCGATACATATTTATAGATGACTTTAGCTGTCGCATCCACTTTTGACAACATTCCGGCACGTACGTTTCCTGAACGTGATTCATACCCGCCGACTACAAAACTTCCGTCGGGCAGACGTTGTCCGCAAAACAATTCGCTGCCTGCTTCACCAACACAAACATCAGTCAGAATAACACCCGATTTGTCAGTCACCACAAAACGCCCGTAAAGATTTTTGTCTTTTCTCTTGGGTGAAGAATCGTAAGATTGACCGATAATCAACAATTTCTGTTCTCCTACATGATACACGTTATTGACCGAAACAAATCCTTTCGGAAACGAATGTGAAGCCTGTACTTCTCCATCCCTTTTGATCCACGAAACGGTCAGCACACCATCGTTATTAGCGACAAGTGCAACTTCGCCATTCGAAACCGGGCACGTATGTTGATAGGGTATCCCATCTCCATACGTCCGGTCATAAACCACTGGCATATATTGACCTTTGACTTTTACCGGCAATCCGAAGAAAGCCAGTACCAACATGACTAAACCAACATACAAACTACTCTTAAACTGCATCTCGTTAAAATATTTATTTTATTATTCTTACATCTTCATCTTGTTACCGCCTTGATATCCACACGCCTGTACACCTTATTCTTGATTATCTTATCCGATAAGTCTCCCATCCGGGCATATGAAGGCAATTCTTTTCCCATTTCAAAGGCTGCAGGCTCTGGTATATTGTTTTCGGACAATATTTTGCCCTTTCCTTCTATCAGAAATACCCTGTCGACACCTCTTCTTCCGAGCCAGAAAGCTGTTTCCTGTGCCCGTTTGACCGAAAGATTATAATTGTATTCTTCAGAACCCATCTCATCGGCATACCCTTCAACGATAAGCGTGTCGATCCGGTTGAAATCGGTTATTTTATACCAGTTTTCGAGTTCCGACTTTGCTTCGTCACTCAGGGCATAATGATCGAAATCGAAGTATAAGGTCAGAGCCTCTTGTATAATATGATCGGGGAGAATTATTTTTTCGTTTCGAGGCTGTGTGTTGGCGTCAGCTTTACCAAGGAGATTGATCGAACCGGAAGAAATGGCTTTAGCCTCCGATATGCCGAACAACGATCCGCTGTTTTGCGATATTGCTTTATTTTTTTCGAAATAGAATATATCGTCTTTGCTTTCCTGATTTCGGTCTGATACGAAATATCCTCTGTTTTCATCTATATAAAGCAGGTTAAAGTCATTCATCACCGTATTTACAGGATAAGAAAAATGATGCAGGCTTCCTGTTACAGCCTGTCCCTGCTCGTAACTGACAGAATAAATATCATAGCCACCGAATCCGATATGTCCGTTCGATGAAAAAATCAGCATATTGTTGAACAGTACCGGAGAAATTTCGTCTCCTTGGGTATTTACCTGTGCACCCAGATTAACGGGGATACCCCATGTTTTAAGATTATTATCCCAATGAGTTATATAAATATCATAGCCACCGAATCCGCCGGGTATATCCGAAGAGAATAACAATGATTTTCCGTTATCTATAAGACAGGGATGAGAATACGAATAGCCTTCCTTCTGAGGAAACACTTCTTTGAACGCCGACCATTTCTTTCGTTTCGAATTATAATCCGACTGATATAATCTGGAATAAAAAGCATTTGTCTGCTGTTTATCGGCATCTTTTACCTTCTTGGCATAAGCCGCCTGCGTCACAACCATTTTAGACATATCATCTGAAAATGTCACAGGACCGCTTTGCAGGTTTTTAGGAATCATATTCAAGAACTTTCCATTGCCAGATTTGGCGTTAGCTGCACTAAGCAAATGGTAGCTGCTGTTGTAATAGAATTTTTTATTGGGATCGTGAAAACGGCTGGCACTTGTTGCATAAAAATATTCGCCATCCTTCACTCCTACCCAATATTCCGAATTGGATGTATTCACCCCTTCAACGGATTCTACGCTGAATTCAGCACTGCCGACAGGCATAAATCCATCTGAATAATCAAGAGCCTGCAGTATATTCTGATACCTCTGGTCTTTACTATAAACATCTCTGAACGAATATTTTCGAGCAAGAGTCACCGCCTTCATTTTTTGCCCCGAAAACCGCAATGCGTCGAGATAATTACAAACATCTCCGGCAGTAAACATCTGATCCGAAATAGCCATTGCAGCGTCGTAATGCGGCACAGACTCATTGTAGTCGGACAAGGAAGAAAACAAACGACCAACTTTGAGGTGCAACGAAGCCAAATACTCTGAACTGAGCGGGTATTTAAATGCGGTTTCGTATATCTTCATCGCCTTATCGAAATCCTGTTGAATAAATTTCCGGTCGCCCTTCGATTCTATTCCCCGTGCCTTTCTGTCCTTCATGCCATCAGACCATGGATCACTCTGAGCCTGTGTCAATACGGGAATAGCTACAATGCCGATAAGTATCAATTTTGATCGTAATATCTTATAAATCATATCTTATAAATAAATATTTGCAATAAGGAAGAAGCCCTTATCTGAATATGTTATATACTAGCGAAACTCCTATCTTGGTAGGCCCTACATAGCCTTTTGTTTTTTTACTTTCGAGCTTGAAATCAGCATATTCACCACCCAGCTGATACTTGTCATACTGCAAATTGGCATAGCCTATACAAATATTGGCGTCTATACGGAAACGGCTCGATAAGTAAAACTTATACCCTCCCGTCAGTCCTGCAGATATACCCCAGCCTTTGCGTCGATAGCTTGTTTTTTCGGGATCTTTATCTTTCAACCCTATATTGAAATTTCCCATCATACCATAAGGCCCTATATAAAATCCGTCCCAAAGGTCATTTGTGTAGTAGTATTTGGGATTGACATAATACCTGAAATCAATAGACCCGATTAACGCCCTGAATACTTCTTCGTCTTTTTTGAAAAGGTAAGGCAGCCACATAGCATCCACGTTGAGTGTGAGCTGACGCCCTACTGACCACTCTATCCCGAAATTGGGACTCCCCACCAATGTAAAAGGCACATTTGTTTTCAAAGCCTGTCCTTTGGCTTGCGGACTAAAAGCCAAGAACAACAAAGCCATCGCTATCATTGGAATATATTGCATCAACCGTCTCATCAAATCAATCTTATTTAAGCGTATTTATTATTTCTAATGCGTCATTAAAGTTCAATGCCATTACCGTTTCCGGGACTTGAGTTCCCTCCCGATTCGATATTAGGCGACCACTCTTTTATGTTAGCCAAACGCAATACCTGAACGTCATTACCATCAACCTCTACAATAAGAGTTTCATTCATGTGTAAGATCATCGGAATTGAGTTTTTGTCTGTAATCTCGGCATCGAGCGAATACAGTATATTATTATCAGCCCCGATGAGGTCTATGGTAAGTATCATCGGTTCGTTCGAATTATCTTCATTTTGTGGCGACGGGAAATAATTATTGCGGAATCCAAAATCAAAATCTTTATATGGATTTTTATATAATGTTGCTTCCAGTTTCATCATATCCCCTGCATCAGACCGCTTAGAGCGAGTAGTGATACTGTCGGTTATTTGCGCCAGATTCTGAACAGTGCCAACTCCTCTGGCCAGGATTTTGACTTTCTTTATATTATCGAATGTAAGAGACTCCGATATCTTAGTCAGTCGTTTGAATACGACACAGATACTGCCCACATATTGTTTATCGAATTGTATTGTATCCCTTACTACAGGCCCCGGATAATGTATATAAGGAGCTGCTGTTTCGGAATATATACAGGGAGGTTCGGGATAATACCCGTCCGACATCTTTTTTAATGCAAATGCAGCTGTACTGAAAGATGATAAGTTGCTGAATTCGATGTTTTGCATATTGGTAAAGCAAAAAACAGAATGCTCTCCCGGATAAAGCCTGAAATTGAAGTTTCCTTCCTGACTTCGGGCATTTTCGGTAAACGGATAATTCGAATACTTTTCTTTTTCGATTTCTGTTTTGAAAACAAGAATGCTCAGGTCTTCTATTTTATATGAATCTGTCCTGATACTTTTATCTGCCTTAGGAACATATACGACATAGTTTGTCTCATCCTCAAAGTAATCGTATGTGCAGGAGCTCATACCCGAAAACAAGCAGATAACGATGATCAAAAAACAAAGTCTCAAAAAATTATATTCTTGTATCATATGTTCTAATAAAAACATGAGTTAGGTCTCAGACCTATTTTATATACCGGTTCGAAGTTGTAGTCTGACCCTTCCGGCAATACTTTCGTTCTGACGGAAAGCATTGCCGAATAACATAAGGCCAGTAACTAAGGTCTCAGACCTCTTCATTTATCAACTAAGCACGAAACGACAGGAGAGCATCTCTCCGTAATGTCATTAAATACTTATTACTGTTATTTTACTATTTTGATTTTCGGTAAGATATACCTGCTCTAAGAAAGTTCGAAGCTATAGCTCAATAGTTTCCCTTTCGATATGATCCCATTGTTGAGGAGCACCGATACTGATGATCAGACCACCTTCCGATCCGGGATTTTCGGGATTTTCGGGTAATCCGCTTGATGACAGTTTCAGATTCACTTCACGTATTACGTTTGGAGAGAAAACACCGTTAACTGTACCATACCAATATACAGGTTGTGGAGATGAAGCAGTAGTTCCGTCAGCATACTTATAGCCGGCAGGAGCCAAAGCTGCAACTACGATAAAGTATTTTCTGGCAACTGCTGCATCAGAACTTGATGATAATCCGTCTGCTTTAGTTGCATTCGGCCATACAAGAATATCTTTCCATAGAGTATAATCACTACCCAGAATAGTTGTTGGCTGGTAATCATCAGCCGAAGGATCAGCATCGTTATATGTAGTAGTTCCTGTTGAGCCAATTAAAATACGGTTAGAATCCGAATTGTTAGGTAAAAGACCTCCGGCAAACGTTCCCAGTTTGAAACCCATCCCCACAGGCAGGTTGTGAACTGCGATAAAGCTGCTCGCACTGTTGAATGTTACTGTACTCAAGGCCGGAGCGGTAGGATTTTTATCTGTTTTATCGATTCTTACACGCATCAACGAAACTTCTCTCTGCAATTCTAAAGTAGTTCCACTCAAATCGGTAGTTTCACCCCTGGTGATTGCCACACCGCTTCTGTAAGCCGTAAACACCTCCGATGTAGGAGTATAAGCAACGTCTCCGGCTTCAAATGTGTGTCCGGATGGGAATGTAGATTTTTTCCAGTCAACAAAAATATTAGTGTTCAGCTTTTTGCCTCTTACATTATAAGCATCGAAAGCTGTCCATGCCGAACCTCCGTCGAGAGTAGTAGCAATATTATCCGATGCAGAATTAACATTGGCAACCAATGCCAGATCATATGTTCCTTCGGGCACATTGGTCCACTTGAATATTTTATCTGTTGATGTCGAAGGATCAAATACCGCAGAAAAAGCAACCTTACCATCTGTGGCATCATACAGAAACATCTGTAATTGTTTTACATTGCTCCAACTGGTTTTAGGTATCGCTGTTGATTCAGAAGAGGACGCCCTGAGGACAGCCGATTGTTCAAAGGTAATTTTTGCCACCAATTCGCCTTCTTCGGACGCACCTGTAACCACATTATCATCGCTTCCACACGACGAGAAAAGCAGTCCTGTAATAGTAAGTAAACTGAGAAATACTTTTTTCATTTTTAATTTTATTAATTATCTAATCTGTTCTGAACATTTTATCACTCAGAAGAAAGGAAAGTAATCTGATCATCCGAACCACCGGCCGCTACTGACAAATACTTATCCAACCAACACATTTATAACCATTTGCCTTTTATAAGTTCTATCTCCAAACCCTGTTTTCAGAGCATAAGAAGAACCCTCACCCGAAATAAGCTTTCAGGTAATATTAAATCTTTTTCTGATTGAAAAATATCACATTCAGGTTGTTTTCAACTCTACTCTTCCTATCGGAAGCCTTTGTTTCTTTGAGAACAGTCAATTTTGGATATACATACTTTTCTCTGTTTTTGTTTGTAAAATTTTGCTTCAAGGTCTCAGACCTGTTTATAGACTTTCATCTGACTCTTAGAGATCAAATAGTATTCGAAAAAATCGTTGTACTAGTTGCGGGAACCAAAACCATGTAATTAGATATTAGGCCGATACACATTTATTACTACATTATGCCCACTCGATTATCAAACACTTTACAACACAAGAGTTACATCTACTATTTATTTGTTACAAATATAAATTACATACATCGATTTAGGGTTCTCCATTTTTTCCTACTTGTTCTTCAAACTTTCCGGATGCACAAAATTTCGTCTTATCTCCCCCGGAGTCTTACCCATATGTCGCTTGCAGAAGTCATTCAGAGTAGATTTGGAAGAGAATCCGAAGTCCTCGCTAATCTCTTTAAAGTTAGAATCGCTGGAACAGATTGCATGGAAAATCTTCTTTACCTTCTGTTCAGTCATCCACTTATAGCCCGAAGTACCAAATACCTTCTTGAAACGTTTTTCGATGCCTGAGACAGTCATATTCATAGAATCTGCCAGATCAGTTAACGATTGATACTTGTGGCTGTTTTGAATAACATGATGCGAAAAATTAGAATCGTAACTCAACGCTTTTTTAAAGAATCTCGATAAATCTTCTTTAGGATAAAATGCACCCAGCAGATAAAACAGTTCTCTTATCTTAAGGGTAAAGAAACCCTCGCAGCGCAAACCACTCTCGATACTTTTAAGCAACTGCAGTACGTAATCGTTCAGTATATCATTTGCTGCCAACATAAAAGGTGTTTTTATATCAACCTGAAAAACAGACCCATGCCTATTATCTTTAGTAGTAAATATCAGGTCTTCTAACCGGTAACGATCACAAAACTGAATTTTCTGATGTAATTTGAGAAACAGTAGAGTTGACTGTATCTCAGTTTTATAGGTAAATTTATAGTTCGCAGGTAAATACAAAAACTGCCCCTCCAACATGGTGCAGTCTACATAAGAACCCCAGAAGTATGATATTTTACCTTTGGGCAAAAACAATATCGTATTGAATGCCGAAAATTCTTCATGCAGACAACTCTCACCCATTTCTTTGACTTGAATACTCGAATCTGATTCACCATTATAGTTTATACACTTCATCTGCTCACAAAGGTGTAGAAAACTCATATTATTTTTTTTTGATAGATTAAATTTTGTATATGGTATAATAAACAGGAGGGAACCGTAATGTGGTGTAATATTGGGAAGAATCAAAGCCTAAGGGCAAACAAAACAGACTTAGGCAAACCTGTTTTATTTGTCTGACAATTGGTGTTGAGAAAAGCAGCTATGGCAATAAGACATGCGACTGTGTGTTTAGTCACTAAACACAAGTGTCTTCATACAGCATTGATGCTGTAATACAAATATCATTGCTTCAGCAGGGGTGGAGTATAGTAATTATAATGTTTATGTACCTTGCCTGATCTAGTCCACAAATATAGATTAATAGTTTTTAATAAAACAATAAAAGATATATATTTTTGCTCAAAAAATGTATAAATATACAATTTGCATATATTTTTAATCTCATTTTCAACAAATTGAATTTAAATCAAAAAAAATCCTTACATCAAGATGTAAGGATTTTACGAAAAAGCAGCGTAAATTTTCTTTATTTGATACAGTTTTTATATTCGTCGGAAGGTTCTATTTCCGAATAAACATATAAACGATTACCCAACGGATCGGATAAGATAAACGACCGGTCTCCCCAAGGGTTAGATATCAAATCTCGGATTGGTTGAAGTTTCTTCACTTCCACCAACTCGTTATAGACTTTATCTACATCATTAACCATAAAATTGAGAGTAACTCCCCCCTTTCCATACAAAGGTGTTTCATCCTGAGGAGTCATAAAACAGAGCGAAAACTGCTTAAGTTTGTCCACATGCAACACTATATACCACTCGGAGTCGAAAGTCACAACCGCATCCAGATTATTCACATAGAAATCCTTACACTCAGCTATTTTTTGAGTATGAAAGCATACCGACAAATTTGTTGTTACCATTAATACTTTGTTTTAAAATTTCAGGTAAAACTAATCTTTTTCAAAATCGAAGTATTGTAAAAATCGGACATTATTTCCAAATTCAAAATCAGATGGGATAATTCCTGTATATGCTTTGAAGTTCTTGATAAAGTGAGACTGATCAAAGTAAGCATCATAACGTGTTTTATCGGTCTTGAGCAATTTCATTGTCTTTTTAAAACGAACAATGTTTGCATATTCTTTCACTCCGATGCCTATCAGTTCGTTCATACGACGTCTCATCTGCCTGTCACACATCCCGGACAAGGAAGATAAATCTTTTACTGAAATAATTCCGTTTGTATTTTCGATAAGGTTAAATACTGAGAGTAACCTCTTATCTTCTGATTTATCATCGACCTTTTTCAGAAAAAGATCATTCCAATAACCGACAAGAATCTCAGGAGGTGACGTAAGAACAATGTCTGAATTGATACCCCAATCCGAAAGGTTAAAAGAAGTCCCCGTATTAAGCAAATCAGCAATCCTCAGATTCAACAGTCCAAGAAGAGCGTATGGCTTAAACCTGATACCTATCTGTCTGCATGCCGATGAATGTACTGCTATACGGCTGTTCCATATACCTACAAGACGACAATTGGTTATACATCCATTATTACAGGTTATCACAAGATCAAAATAGCCATCGGGAAGAATATCAAACTGCTGCTGAACAAGTTCTTCCGAACTGAAAAACCAATATGCACAGATATAGTTTTCCAACGCTTTGAGAGGGACAAACTGAGTATATGTAATTAATGATGCATCCATATTTTAGAGCTGCTTAAGATATCAAATCTATTTATTACTTTGATAAATAAGTCAACCAAAGCCTTTTATAAATTAAAAGTATGTCACTAAAAAATTCCTGACACTTAAAAGTAATCTTTTAGTAATTCTCACGAAAATAATTTGCAGAAATAAAAATTTGAATAACTTTGTAATTCAAAGTTCTTTTTAATCCATAAATAAAGAATAAAATAACACTATAAATAAGGCAGATATGAAAGTAAAAATGATTCTTCCGGCATTAACAGAAGCAGAAAGTCCATTCTGGCGTCCGATTAAATACTCTTTATTTCCTCCACTAGGATTGGCTACACTTGCCGCATATCTTTCTCCCGATGACGAAATAGATCTTCAGGATCAGCACATCGAAAAACTAAACTTGGATGACAAACCCGATCTGGTAGTCATTCAGGTCTACATAACCAATGCATACAGAGCCTACCGTATCGCAGACCATTACAGAGACAAAGGAGCTTATGTGATTCTGGGAGGATTACATGTCACGGCTCTTCCGGATGAGGCCGCACTCCATGCCGACAGCATCTTTTTAGGCCCTGCCGAAGAATCATTTCCCCGATTTCTAAAAGATTTCAGGAACAAAACACCACAAAAGGTTTACCGTTCATCAATACGTACCTTACAAAACATGCCTGTCGTTAGACGGGATCTTATTAAACGCCACAAATACCTGGTTCCTAATTCGATAGTTGTGACCCGAGGATGTCCTCATCACTGCGACTTTTGTTATAAAGATGCTTTTTACGAAGGAGGTAAATCTTTTTATACACAATTGGTAGATGATGCTCTAGCCGAGATAGACCGCCTACCGGGCAGGCATTTATATTTTCTTGACGATCATCTGCTGGGCAATAAAAAATTCGCTTCTGAATTGTTCGAAGGGATGCGAGGCATGAACCGTGTATTTCAAGGAGCGGCAACTATTGCGTCTATTCTCGATGGCAACCTGATAGAAAAGGCTGCCGAAGCAGGTCTCAGGAGTGTATTCGTGGGCTTTGAGACTTTTTCACCGGAAAATCTCAAAATGAGCAACAAAAAGCAAAATCTGGCAAGAGACTACTCCGAAGCTGTCAAACGCCTGCATTCATTAGGCATAATGATAAACGGCAGCTTTGTATTCGGACTCGACCACGACAATAAAGATGTATTCAAACGTACCGTGGATTGGGGGGTACAAAACGCAATTACTACTTCAACCTTCCACATACTGACCCCCTACCCCGGTACACGCCTGTTCAGCGATATGGAACAGGCACGGCGCATTACATCCCGCAACTGGGATCTGTACGATACCCGTCATGTGGTATACCGTACTACAAACCTTTCGACCCGAGAATTGGAAGAAGGATACAACTGGGCATACAACGAATTTTATTCATGGTCGAATATATTCGAAGCATCATGGAAACACGATTTGATAAAGCACAAACTCAAACACCTGTTTTATACGGGAGGATGGAAAAAATTCGAACCTCTATGGAATTTTCTGATCAAAACAGGCGGACTTAATCATATGCTGCCTTTGCTGGAATCTATATTATCGAAAGTTAATCTGAATGAAAGGCGAGAAATGACAGTTTCTCAACCGGCTATTATTCAATAAACAAAAGATGATGATCCTGAGGTAATCCAAATCTGAAACTCTCTTAATTTTACTTAACAATATAAGTTTACTTAACCAAGGAAAACAAATAGGGAAAAGATAAAAAGTTGTAATTTTACACTTTATATCAAAGAAGATTGTTTTAAATAAGTTAAGAGAAACAGAAATGATGACACAAAAAGGATCTCCGATGCCCAATAAAATAAGCAGGTCATTGGTCGGATATGTAATACTCACATTCTTTGGCTATACAATTATAGGATTACCCCTTGCAGTATTGCCATTTTTCATCAATAAAGTATTAGGATATAATACAATAATAGCAGGATTAGTAATAAGCCTGCAATACCTCACAACTTTTGCCATGAGGGGGTATTCAGGAAATATTACAGATAAGAAAGGCCCTAAACCGGCTGTTCTTATCAGTATGGGTAGCTTTTTATTGAGCGGTATTCTTCTCTGGATAGCTTACGAATGCAAAGGCACTCCACACATCAGTTTGGCTATATTAGTTGCAACACGCCTGATTACCGGATGCGGAGAAGGAATGATCGGTGCAAGCCCTATTAACTGGGCAATGCTGGCACTAGGAGATCAACATACAGGTACAGCTATATCATTCAACGGGATAGCCAGTTACGGTGGATTGGCTATCGGAGCGCCTCTAGGTGTATATCTCGAAAAATTTATCGGAATAGAAGGTGTTGCCATCATCATTATGGCAATAGCAGTAACAGGTTATCTGGTTGCACACCGAAAAAAAGCATACCGGAACGAAATTATCGAAAACCGCCAGTCGTTTATGAAAGTACTAGCCAAAGTATCTCCTTACGGGATATGCCTTGCATTAGGCGGACTCGGATTCGGGACATTATCGACTTTCATCACGTTATATTATGACTATATGCACTGGACAAACGGGGCATTGTGCCTTACCGTATTTGGTGCTACATTTATACTCACCCGGGTTGTTTTCAGTAATGCCATAAAAACTTATGGCGGCATCAAAGTAAGTATAGCATCTTTTGCAGTCGAAGCCATCGGTTTGGCAATTCTGGCTTATGCACCCAATGTATGGCTGGCATTGCTCGGTGCAGGTATCACCGGATGCGGTTTTGCTCTTGTATTTCCGGCTTTGGGAGTAGAAGCGGTCAATCTGGTCTCTGCATCCAACAAAGGTTCGGCTTTAGCCGGTTATGGCTTGTTTATCGACATATCTCTAGGGATAACAGGCCCTTTGGTTGGTGCTGTCGGAGAGCATTGGGGCATGGATAAAATATTCCCTTTCAGTATGTTCGTAGTAGTTATCGGACTTCTCCTCTCTATCTATCTGGGTAAAAAACGGGCTGTAACCATAAGCCCATCGGGTAATTGAATTATTAACACAACATAAAATACACAACACAGTACACAGTTTTTAAGGATAGATAAAATTTTCCGGATATTTTCGGAGAAATCTTTATTATAAAGTAACTGAAAGTATTTAGTGTCATAAAAAGGTCTATGACCGTCTTACTTTACTTTTATTTTTTTTCCTTTTATTTCCTTTACTTTACTTTGTGTATTATTGGAGGAATTAACTGAGTTAATGACGTCAAAAACCCAACTACCTATCTAGCGAATCAGAAGAAATGTTTACTCAAAAACTCCATAAAACGATCTTTGTATGAGTCTGATACAGGAATATATTCTTTACCGAAAACAATACAATTACGCTCTATGGTTTTTACCTTATCCAGATTAACAATAAACGAACGATGCACACGCATAAACTGACGCGATGACAGTTTTTCTTCGAGAGACTGCATACTCATCAACGAGCTGACAGGCTCTGCCATACCTTCGAGATGAAATTTGACATAATCTTTCTGATTTTCGATATATAAGATCTGATCCAGATTGATCTTCTCCATTCTGTATCCCGACTTGATAAATATGCTTGAGGAAGACGATTCCAGCGACTTATCTTTCACCGAAGATGTCAATTTAAACCACTCCTCTGCTTTATTCGATGCTGCCAGAAATTCGGGATAACTGATCGGTTTCAGCAGATAATCCAACGCATTCAATCTGAATCCTTCTATTGCATACTGATCGTAAGCTGTAGTAAATATAACCCGTGTACTCTGTGGCAGAGTCTTCGAGAATTCAAGCCCTGTGATTTGCGGCATATTCACATCGAGATACAAGAGGTCGATATTTCCGGTACGGATAATCTCCAACGCCTCCAACGGATTCTCGAATGCAGCAACCAATTCAAGATAAGGGGTTTGATTTACATAAGATTTCAGCAGATCGATAGCCAAAGGCTCATCATCTATTATTACACATCTTAGTTTCATAGTCAGCTATTTTCAGGTAAAATCAATTCGCAGCAAAGTAAAAAAACTATCCGGACGATGCTCGACAATAAATTCATGCTTGCCGGGATATATCAACTCCAAACGCTTAGTAAGATTTGCAAGCCCTATACCCGAATTTTTAGCCTCTATCCGGGTATCGACATCAGGCAGGCTGTTTTCTACCGTACACAGTACTCCGGTTTCTTTTTCGACTAAAATCTTAATATCTATAAAACATTCACCCTTGCTTGTGAGTCCATGCTTAAAAGCATTCTCTATCAACGTCATAAACATGAGAGAAGCAATCATATCATTACTTCCTTTATTTTCGATCATAACATTGAGTCTTACATTCGAACTTACCCTCAATTTCATCAAATCGATATAATTCCGGGTAAATTCGAGTTCTTTTTCTATCGGAACCAGCTTACGGTCATTGTCATACAACACATAACGGAGTAAATTGCTCAACCGATGTACCGAATCCTGAGCTTTGATCTGGTTTATCGCTATCAGCGAATAAATATTATTAAGCGTATTGAACAGGAAATGCGGATTAAGCTGACTCCGTAAATTACGGAGATCGGCCTCCAACTGACCGCTTTTAGCCTGTTCGAACTTGATAGAGTCTGCATACCAACGGATAGTCATTTTCATAGCAACACTCAGTCCCAAAACAAAAAATATCAGCAGATAGTCCGAAAAAATTCTCATAGCAAAAGGAGGTCCGGGATGCCTGCCCTCTTTCCGTTCGGTCATCTCGCGTTGAAAAAATTCCGGATGAGGCATCAACAAATCAAGCAATAAAGTCTGCACAAGTAATAATGCGGTTATCAAAATTATATTTGCCACGAGATATCCTATTACCTGTTTGTTGAATAAAAATTTATCTATAAGATACAGGTAATTGACATAAAACAACACAGCAAAAATACCCGTTCTCACCATGTACGAAATGTAAGGCCCACTATCGAAAGTACCTTCTTTCGACATGATATAGATAGGTACTAACAATATAATACACCAAACAAGAATATGAGAAAATATCTTTATAAAGTTTTTCATTATTATGCTTCTTTTGCTCGTTACAGACAAAGGATCATGTTCTTTTTATTCGTACCGCAAAGCATCGATAGGATCAAGATCGGCAGCCTTTTTGGCAGGATACCATCCGAAGAATATCCCTGTAGCCGTACATACGATAAACGACAAAACTACTGTATAAACTTCAATATCGATAGGCCATGACAAAATATTTTTCACTAAAAACGAACTACCTATACCCAATATAACACCAATCACACCGCCCGTCACACTCAAAAGGATGGCTTCTATCAGAAACTGCATCAGTATATCCACTCCTTTCGCACCGATGGACATACGCAGCCCGATCTCACGTGTACGTTCTGTTACAGACACATACATAATATTCATGATACCTATACCTCCTACCAGAAGAGATATTCCGGCGATACACGCCAGCAACACAGTCATCATTTCGGTAGTAGAGCTCATCATGGTGATCAGTTCTTTTTGCGAGCGTACATTGAAGTCGTCTTCATCATTTGCACCTATCTTATGTCGCTGACGAAGAATAGATTCTATACTCGCTATGGCATCCTCAGTAGCATCTTCGCTCACAGCGGATGCCGATATAGACTGAATGTAAGTAATGGCAAGAATACGCTTCTGAACGGTAGTATAAGGAGCGATGATCAGGTCGTCCTGATCCATCCCCATCGTATTATCTCCTTTCGAAGTCAGCACACCTATCACTTTAAACGGTATTTTATTAAAGCGGATAGTCTGACCCACCGGATCTTCGCCATTCGTAAAAAGATTTTCCACTACGGTCTGTCCTATTACACAGACTTTTGCAGATGTCTTCACTTCTGCTTCGGTAAACATCTCACCTTCGGAAATAGTATATTTACGAATATCCAGATACGAGGGATTTACTCCATAGATACTTGTCGGCGAGTTATTTGCTCCGAAGATAACCTGACCCGAAGACGATACTTCGGGCGAAGCCATGGATATATATTCGGCTTGCTCTTCAATTGCCTTAAAGTCCTCGAGTTTAAGCGTCTGCATACTGCTGGCACTCTGCCTTACTCCGCCGAACTGTCCTGTTCCGGGACGTATGTTAATCATATTCGATCCCATTGTAGAGATCTGATCCTGTATGCTCTTCTTCGACCCCTGTCCTATCGCCAGCATAGATATTACGGCCGCCACACCGATAATAATACCAAGCATGGTAAGGAATCCCCGAAACTTATTGCCGCTCAGGGCTCGCAGAGCTATCTTAAATAGATTGACTAAATTCATATTTTTTCTGTTTTGGTACGGCTAGTCTTCTTTTGGAAGCAGAGCCAAAGCTTCTTTTGCCGATTTAATATTATCATTGTACGTATCTTCCTTGATACGTCCGTCACGAATAACAATATTACGGCTGCTGAAATGCGCCAGTTCCGGATTGTGTGTCACGAAGATAATGGTACGGTGTTCTTCTCTATATAATCGCTGCAATAGCGTGAGAATCTCGAACGAAGTACGTGTATCAAGGTTACCGGTAGCCTCATCGGCCAGAATTATCACCGGTTCATTAACCAAGGCACGTGCTATTGCCACACGCTGCTGCTGACCTCCCGACATCTGATTCGATTTATGGTTGAGACGGTCGCCCAGCCCTACATCCTGCAAAGCCTTTACAGCTCTGGCTCGACGTTCTTTTGCCGATACAGACGAATTATACATCAAGGGAAGCTCTACATTCTCCACGGCAGTGGTTTTTGCCAGCAAATTGTAAGATTGAAAGATAAACCCGATCTTACGGTTACGCAATGTAGCACGGTCGTTTTTCCCCATGGTACGCACCGATACTCCATCGAGATAATATTCGCCCTGTGTAGGAGTATCGAGGCAGCCAATTATATTAAGAAGAGTAGATTTTCCGGAACCACTTGTTCCCATGATGGTAACGAATTCTCCTTCGTAGATACAGAAATCGACACCACGCAAAGCATGTACCGTTTCTTCTCCGACGACAAAGTCCCGTTTCAGATTTTCGACTCTTATTATTTCTTTTGCCATTTCGTTATTTTTACGTCTCATTACTAAACCAAGGTCTCAGACCTTAGTGTTTCTCACCCTGCGGTCTCTGCTGATTTTCAGACTTATTCTTATCGCTATGAGTATTTTTACCTGTGGAATGACCCGATTTACGATCTTCGAAGTCTCCGGGAGTCCCCCATTTGTTGAAAGATTTTTTCAGTTTATCCTTTGTATTCTTTTTACTGTCAAATTTTACAGTTATAGACGAACCACCCAGATTGATCTGTACATCTTTTACGCCCGACAGTTTAAGTATTTTCTTTCTTAATGCTTCTTCCGACAATTTATTCTTTGTAAAATAATATACTTCGGTAGAATACTGATTCGAATTGTTCTTTACTGTTTTCTTCGCCTGCTCTTTTTGCTGAGGCTGTGGTTGATGTTGTGCATTAACTACTACAGTTGTAGATAAACACAGGCTTAATAATGCGATTCCGTATATTTTTCTCATTTTATTTATTTCTTTAGGTCTCAGACCTGTTTTTATTATTATTTATTTTTTCTTATTATTTCCCCCCGGAGGTTTTGGCATAAACGGACTCGATTCGCCTCCAGCCTGAGCTTCTGCACTAACTTCTCCTTTCTGGTTCTGTGATAGTCCTGTAACAACTTCTTCTCCACCACTCAAGCCTTGAGTTATAGAAGTATGTACCCCGTCTGTAACACCAATAGTGACCAGATGCGCCGACAGAGAATTACCGGATTTGACCCATACAACCTTTTGTTTCGGATTTTTTGCATCGACTGTAACGGGCTGTCCTACCTGAATATCTTTCATATCTTTCATTAATTCCGGATCGGGATTGAAACGAAGAGCTTTAGCCGGAACCAATAATATACCGCTCTCTTCCATTGTATAAATATTCACACTGGCGGTAAGTCCTGGTTTCAATTTGAGGTCGGGGTTCGGAGCTTCAATCACCACTTCGTAAGTTACAACGTTAGATGTAGTTGTAGCTTCAAGACGTACTTGTACTACTTTTCCTTCGAACTGATCATCTGGATAAGCATCTACCGTAAACGAAACTCTCTGTCCCTCCTTCACTCCGCCTATATCCGCTTCATCTACATTAGCAATCACACGCATTTTGGTCAAATCATTGGCAATCGTAAACAGTGTCGGCGTACTGAATGATGCTGCTACAGTCTGTCCTTCTTCCACAGCACGTGAGATAACCACCCCGTCTATAGTCGAATAAATAGTAGCATATCCCAGATTGGTACGGGCTTTCAGAACTGCGGCTCCAGATGATGTTACGGCAAGTTTTGCAGTTTTATAATTAGTTTCGGCTGTTTCCCAATCGGCTTTGCTTATCGCCTGTTTATTCCATAGCTCTTTCTGACGATTATAAGTCCGCTCGGTATTAGCTAGTTCCACCTGTTTGGTCTGTAAGGTTGCCTGAGCGTTTTCGAGTTCCGATTGCAAGATATTTTTATCAAGTTCGGCTAGTATATCTCCTTTTTTCACCACCGAATTGTAGTCTACATACAGCTTCGAGATAACTCCTGACACCTGTGTACCGACTTCGACCAAAGTAATGGGCTCGACAGTTCCGGTAGCTGTTACCGAGGTCGAGATATCTCCTTTTTCGGCTTTTGCCGTATCCAGTTTCATCTGCGATTTCTGTCCTTTCGGTATCAGCAAATAAATACCAGCAACGACAGCCAGCACAACCAATGCTACGATCAGGTATTTCTTTTTGTTCTTATTCATTGTTTCTTTATTATGTAAATGTTAGTATTCAATCATCTGTTCCAGCATTAAGGACTCTGAGTTATTGTCACTTATAACGATATTTCCTGCCCTTGATAGAAATTCAATAATTTCAGGCTCAGCAAGGCAGTATACTTTGCTTGTAAAAGATTCTGTAAAGCATTGGTATAATTGTTCTTTTCGGTAGTCAGTTCTACAGTATTACGCATTCCCAGATTGAATTGTTCCTGCACCAGCTCGTAGCTCAAACGGGTAGAATTCAACTGATCTTTGGCTGCGATATATTTGCTTTGAGCCGAAACCACATCCTGATACAATCCTTCTATCGTTTTCAGTAAAGTTTTCTGAGTATCCAGCAGTTCTAATTCAGCTGTACGGATATCTAGATCAGCTTTCTGTACATTCGATTTATTCTGCCTGTTGTCGAAAATAGGTATGCTGACCGACACTCCTATACTCTGATTGAAATTACGATCCAACTGTGTAAAGAACGAAGGCGACTGATTATAGATATTTCCTGTTCCGATACTTCCGGTAAGAGATACAGTGGGTAAATATCCCGACTTAGCCGTTTTCTTTGACAGATTAGCAATATCAATTCCGAGTTTACTGTTTTTGATTTCGGGCATTATAGCAAGAGCAGTACTGTAAACATCACGTTTGGATGCCACCATCTGCAACACTTCATCATCGCCGACTTCCGGAAAAGCAACCTCAAAATCTACGTCCTGATCTAGTTCCAGTAACTGTTTCAACTGAAGTTTATAATTATCATACGAATTCTGAGCCAACACTAAATTATACTTATCAGACGAATACTGAGCTTCGACCTGCGCATACTCGCTTCGAGTAGTACTTCCTGCATCAAGAAATATTTTAGCTTGTTTAAGTTCGGCTTCGGATGTTGCAACGATATTTTCGTTGTTTTTAATCGACTCACGTGTATAAAGCATCTGCAAGTAAGCCTGAGTGATGGATATTTCAATCGAATTCTGTAATTCCTGAGTCGTTAGATCCTGTGCCGACTTTTTCATTTGTGCCGTTTTGATAGCATCCCTGTTGCGGTTTCCGTTATAAACCGTAACACTAGCATTAAGAGAATACTCTCCTGCAAAAGTTTGCTCGTACTTGTAATCGCCATTACTATTGGCCACCTGCGAATTGGCAAGCCTCTGTGACACACTTCCCGTAAGACTAGGAAACAGTGCAGCTTTCGATTGCAGTACATCCACGCTATAGCTTTCGGCCGATACTTGCGATTTTTGTACCTGAATGTTTTCTTGTCTGGCATATTCGATACACGACCTCAATGTCCATGCCTCCTGAGCTTTAATCCCGGAAGCAAATAAACAGCCGATCGTTGCAAGAAATGCAAAGACAATATAAGTCCTTTTCATATGCTGATAGTTGTAATTAGGTCTCAGACCTTTTATTGATATTTGTTAAGTAAATTGATTAAAGTCTGTTATCAACAGAATATATCAGTTATACTTGCTTTTGCTTACATGTACCGCGGTTAAAATCCTCCACCGTCCATAGGCATATCGGGAGGAGTTCCACCGCCAAAATCATCATCGGGTCGCTGAGTATTCTCTCTCCGCTGCGGCCTGCTACCTTGCTTATGTCCTCCTTTAAACTCTATTTCGGCTTTTTTATCCGCAAACACCTGATATTGGTCGGGCTCTAATATCGAGCGGTATTTTTTATCAGCTTTCGCCTTTATCTTCTCAATTTTTTCATCTATTTTCTGAGTCTGCTTATCGAGCTTTACCTTTTCTTTTTCGGATAGCTGCTCGGGTCTTCCGGCACTCATATGCAGTTCTCTTTTCTTATCCATCTGAGCCATCACATCTTTACGCTCGGCAGTTGCTGCCTTCACTAACTTTTCACGCTGCTCGGAAGTCAATCCCGGTATTTCAGGAAACTTCAGAATCCCTATTTCTCCCGAATCTCCGGTTTGTGTACGATCCATGCCTCCTTGTCCTCTCATTGGCGGACGTCCACCGTGGGCACCTCCCATAGGCGGCTGAGCCTCCATACTTACAAAAACAGCTAAAGCTGCCAATACTACAAGAATCTTTTTCATTTTTTTGTGCATTTAAGGTCTTAGACCTGTTTTTTATTCAAATGTAAGAGAGGATGAAAAAGTCGGCAATGAAAATCGACAGATAGGGATTTTTAATCGACAAATAGCAAAAACTTCAAAGCAAAAAAATAGATGTTCATTTTTCGGTTGTCAAACATCACAGATATCCATACTTTTACAGCAGATCAGTTGTTATAAGGTTTCAGTCCTAATTTATTGCTTTGGCATGTAAAATAGCCAAAGTCTGTTATAAACAAAACGTATATCATTAAATACTTACCGTTACTTATAGATATGAACAAAGACGATATATTTTATAAAGCCCTGATAGAAAAAGACAGTTCTTTTGAAGGAACATTTATAGCCGGTATAAAAACAACGGGAATATTCTGTCGTCCCAGCTGTACAGCCCGGAAACCAAAACGGGAGAACGTTGAGTTTTTCGAATCGACAAAAGAAGCTATACTCAAAGGATACAGAGCATGCAAAATCTGTCATCCGATGGAAACATACGGAAAAACGCCCGACTATATACAGAAAGTATTGAACGCTCTATACTCCCACCCCAATCAGAAACTGAAGGACTGGGATATACGTAGACTGGGCATAGAACCGAGTCAGGTGCGCAGGTGGTTTTTACGCAATCATGGAATCACTTTCCATACTTACCAACGAATGTTCAGAATCAATCAGGCATTCCATAAATACAAAGAAGGGGACAGTGTTACAGATATTGCATTCGAATCGGGGTATGAATCACTCAGTGGATTTACCGACTCATTCAAAAAACTGATAGGCACTTCTCCACAGAAAAGCATCGACAATAAAATTATTAACCTAACACGTATCGAAACTCCTCTGGGAACGATGATAGCCTGTGCTACGGATGAAGGAATCTGTCTGCTCGAATTCTCAGACAGGAAGATGCTCGAAACTGAGTTTAAACACCTTACAAAATCATTAAAGGCTCCTATCGTACAAGGAGACAATATCCATTTCAATGCCCTGAGATTGCAGTTAGATGCGTATTTCGACGGAAAGCTCAAATCGTTCGATATACCGTTGGATATGGTCGGAACTACTTTTCAAAAGCAGGTGTGGGATATTCTGCTCGAAATACCTTACGGTACAACCGCATCCTATGCGGAACAAGCTAAAAAATCAGGCAACCCTTCGGCGGTGAGGGCTGTGGCAAATGCAAACGGCATGAATAAAATATCTATCATCATTCCATGCCACAGAGTAATCGGCTCGGACGGTTCTCTGACTGGTTATGGTGGAGGGCTATGGCGAAAAAAGAAATTGCTTGAACTGGAAGCCGCGAATTCTTAAATTAACAAACGGCAACTATATAAAAAGAGAAAACCCGTGTTTCACAACATGGGCTTTCTTCAAACACACTAACTAACACTAACCTAAAAAGGACTTTTAATTAAAAAAGACACTTTTATTGCTATCTTCTTTCATTTGAAAATATCCTTTTGATTATTCTTGAGGTCTCAGACCTTATTTTATTAATATACAAAAAATAATAGCTGTAAAAGCAATTAAGGTCTCAGACCTATTTGCTGCTTTAGTAAGTATAACAATCAGAATCTGCTATAAACTCAAATATATCATTAAATATTTGAAGCTACTTTTCTTGAATATATTATTGATATTCTCTGTTTCTTATTGCGAAATTATCTCATAAATCTGAGTTTGTCAACTATGTTCGACAAAAAGAACTATATAATCGATGAATAAGCTGATTTGACAGATTTAGAGACTGCCAATATACTAATTTTTTTGTATTTTTACAGCGTAAAGGGATTTAAACGTACATATTTACACTAGATTATGCTAAAAAATTTGTTTTTTTTAATAACTGCAATTATATTTTCAATATCCAGTAAGGCTCAGGATGTACCCAAGATAAATTTCATGGATATTGAAGATGCCGTAATTACCCCCGGGGGCGACTATTACTATCCTAACCTGTTAGAAAGGTACAATTCTTTCGATTCCACTCTTACGGTTATAGATTACACCTATATATATTATGGCTTTGCTTTTCAGAAAGACTATCTCGTAAACCAACCGGGAGAAGAGAAAATGAATCAGCTGATGGAAAAAGGGCTATACGAAGAAGCGATTGCCGAATGCACAGCCATTCTTGCCAAAAATCCGGTGAGTCTCGAAGCGAATAATGCGATGGCATACGCTATGTTTCAACTCAAAAAAACCGAAAGTGAATACGAACCATACCGCAACCGCTACAAAACCTTTGTTGATATCATTGTAAAAAGCGGAGACGGCAAAGATCCGCTAACTTCGTTTAAAGTGATTTATGTGGCAGACGAATACAATATAATGTTCTCTCACTTCGAAATACCTGAAATCATATATCGCCATCAATTGGTAAATGCAGGGTATGATTATTTTAAGATCAAACCCAGTCCTCTCTACAAATCTCAGGATATCTATTTCGAAATACCCGAAAAATTAAATAACATACACAAGCAACGGGCTATAGAAAAAGCCAAAAAGAAAGCTGCTGCTACACAAGCTCAATAACCATTAAGTAACAGAAAGTATTTAATGTCGTATTTTAAAGACATAAGACTAAAGCTGTTATACTTGGATGGAAGCTAATAGGTCTGTGACCTCAGAATGCTTTGAGGCTCATATCTTTTACAGGGGCAGCATATATAATCGCTCCCGAAGAGATATAGTCTACACCTACAGCTGCAATAGCTTTTACCGCTTCCTTGGTGATACCTCCCGAGGCTTCGGTTTTTACCTTTCCCCCGATCAGTTTCACAGCTTCAGCCATTTCATCCAGCGACATGTTATCTAGCATAATGATATCGACGGCATTCGTAGCTAAAGCTTCTTTTACTTCTTCCAAATTACGGGTTTCTACATCTATCATCATTTCCTTACCCTTTTCTTTCAGATACTTTACGGTAGATGTTACTGATGCCGTAATTCCTCCGGCATAATCGTTATGATTGTCCTTCAACATAATCATATCATATAACCCGAAACGATGATTTTGAGCCCCTCCGATATAAACAGCCCATTTTTCGCACATCCGAAAGTTGGGTGTTGTCTTACGCGTATCTAATATCTTAGTGGTTGTTCCTTCCACCAGTTTCACTGTATCGTGGGCATAGGTTGCAATTCCGCTCATACGCTGCATACAATTCAGCACAAAACGCTCCATTGTAAGAATAGAACGAGCAGATCCTACGACTTCGAATGCTATATCTCCTTTTTTGACAAACTCTCCGTCCTTCTTTAATACATCTATTTTCAGATCCTTATCATAATACCTGAAAATTTCCAAAGCCAGATCAACTCCTGCGAGGATACAATCGTCTTTGATGATCAGGTGCGCCCGCCTGATCATATTGGCAGGAACACTTGCCATGGTCGAATGATCTCCGTCCCCGACATCTTCGCGTATTGCTTCACTGATAAAATGACGTAACCGGTCGTCGGTCACATAAGATGGTCTGTTCATTATATATTTTCTTTATCCAAATCTTTATTATAAAATGCTCCTCTGTTTTCTTTCTGCTCTATGCTCTGAGTAATGATGAGAAATGCTACACTCACCAGATTTCTAAGTTCTGACAATTGAGGCGAAAGCAAAGACAGGTTATACACCTCTTTCACAGCGCGATATATTTCTTCTTCCTTTTGCTTGGCTATACGCAAGCGGGCATCACTGCGTACAATACCGACCAAATCACTCATCAGGCTTTGCAAGTCTTTCCGTAGATAGTTGAGCAATGCCATTTCTTCGGTCACCTTCAAGCCCTCCTGATTCCATTCGGGTACTTTATTGAGGTTAATATAATTGAAGTTATCCTCATCCAACTTTTCAACTGTTTTCAGAGCTGCTCTATGCCCGAATACTAATGCTTCGAGCAGCGAATTGGATGCCAATCTGTTTGCTCCGTGCAAGCCTGTATTGGAACACTCTCCTACCGCAAACATATTTTTGATAGTGCTTTGTCCGTACAAATCCACATCTATCCCACCGCAAAGATAATGGCTTGCAGGCACAACAGGTATCAAGTCGGTAAACATATCCAACCCGTCGTCTTTACATTGCTGATATATATTCGGAAAATGTTCCAAAAATTTCTTATGATCGAGATGACGACAATCTAAACAAACGTAGTCATCCCCTCTCAATTTCATTTCACTGTCTATGGCACGGGCTACAATATCACGAGATGCCAACTCTTCACGGTCGTCATACTTGTGCATAAATGGTTCGCCTGATGCAGTACGGAGTTTAGCTCCGAAACCTCTCACAGCTTCCGATATAAGCGAAAGCTGTCCAGCCCGGTTACGGTAAAAGGCCGTCGGATGAAATTGGATAAACTGCATATTGCTGATTTTAGCTTTCGCACGATGCGCTAATCCGATACCATCGCCCGTTGCGATCAATGGGTTCGTTGTATTTTTATATACATGACCACATCCTCCGGTTGCCATAAGGGTAATCTTAGCCGACATCTTTTTCATCACCTGAGTCTTAATATCCAGCACATAAGCTCCATAACAGTTCAGGTTATATTTATCAAACGATTCATTCGGTATATGATGTTCCGTTATCAGGTCTATCACATAATGGTGATTGAGGATCTCTACATTCGGAAGGCTTGATGCAGCTTGAAGTAAAGCCCGTTCTATTTCAGCTCCGGTTACATCTTTGTAATGTATTACACGGTTTTCGGTATGTCCGCCTTCACGCCCGAGGTCGAAAGTTTTATTGTCATTTTTGTCAAAGTTTGCACCCCATTCTACTATTTCACGTATCCGTTCGGGTCCTTCTTTGACAACCACTTCCACAGCTTCTCTTTTACAGACTCCGCCTCCGGCACGAAGAGTGTCTTCGATATGTTTCTCGAAACTGTCTTTCTGAAAGTCTGTCACCACAGCTACACCACCTTGTGCATATTTGGTATTTGACTCGTCCTCATCGGCTTTTGTGATAATAGAAATGCGAGCCTGAGGTTTTTTTAATGCAACTTTCAGTGCATAAGATAGTCCGGAGATACCCGAACCGATCACTAAAACATCTGTGTAAATCATTGTTTTCCTTCTGGGTTAAAGTCCCAGACCTTTTTATAGACTTTACTTTATTTGCTTCGACATTTCGAGCATCTTATTTATGGGACGCAATGCTTTCAGTCTCAGTTCTTCATCCATAGTAATTTCGGGCAACTCATATTTCATGCACAAGTACAACTTCTGCATGGTATTGAGTTTCATAAAATGACACTCACTGCAATTACAGGTATCATCAAGTGTAAGCGCAGGTATTAATGTCTTATGAGGTGCACGCTTGCGCATTTCATGCAAAATTCCTTCTTCGGTTGCCACTATAAACTCCTGACATTCGTCCGTTGCCACATAATTGAGCATATTAGCAGTCGATCCCACATAATGGGCAACCTGTAACACGGGTTTCTGTGCTTCGGGATGGGCTATCAGTTTTGCATTGGGATGATCGAGCATTTGCTGTGCTATACGTTCGAGCGAAAATGCTTCGTGAACGATGCAGGCTCCGTCCCAAAGTATCATATTACGACCTGTAACCTGATTGATGTATCTTCCGAGGTTTTTATCCGGAGCAAATATAATCTCCTGATTTTCGGGTATGGAACGGATAATATGTTCCGCATTAGACGATGTAACGATGATATCGCTCTCGGCTTTTACGGTAGAGTCGCAATTAATATAACTGACGACTATAGCATTGGGGTGCTTTTTTTTCAGTTCACGCAATCCTTCTCCCGAACACGAATCAGCCAAAGAACATCCGGCCTGTGTATCGGGCAGAATAACTTTTTTAGTCGGATTGAGAATCTTGGCTGTCTCTGCCATAAAATGGACACCACAAAACACAATCAGATCTGCATTTGTTTTTTCGGCCTCACGGGCTAATTGAAGACTATCACCCAAGAAGTCTGCTATATCCTGAATTTCACCCTTTTGATAATAATGGGCAAGTATTATCGCATTCTTTTCTTTACGCATCCGGTTGATCTCTTCAACCAAATCTGTACCCTTTGGTACATCTACATCTAAATACCCTTTGAGAGGTAAAGAAGCTATCGCTTTTTCAATAGTTGACATATCATTTCTGCAATAAGGTCTCAGACCTTTTTATTACTTTGGTAAGTAAATAACAAAAGGCTGTTATTTACTAGAAGTATATCATTAATACTTTCCGTTGCTAAGATAAGTATTATAGATAATATGTAACAGAATTACACCTAAGTTTTAACCTTTCGAGTCAAAAATTAGGCTGAACCGCTAATTCCGAATCAAATTCTTTCACAAAAATATCTTTGAGTATCTGTAATTCTTTTTCGTAAATAGTTTTTTTGCGCTGTACAAAATGCAATGTATTTTCGAGAGGGGCTTTACCTTCCCAAAGCAGATTAAGCTCGCCGTTTTCGATTTGCTTCCGACACAAAAAATCGGGAATAATCGCCAAGCCTTTTTTATCAGACAAACAACGGATAATCGACAGTTTATTGGGTACAATATAATTAGGCTTAAAATCGGGGCGTTTCCTGAAATTAGCAAGCCAGAAATTACGAATCGTTTCCATATCGCCGGTAGTACCAAACCAGATCTGACCGGTAAGCCAGTTTTCGCACCCTCTCAAGTCTCCGTCATCTTTCATTTTTATAAATGTAGAAGTGTCGGTCTGCGCCCCTGCCACAAGTATAATTTTCTCGGACGAGAAGGGGGTATATTGCATATTTATGGAATCGAACCTCTGCGGAGATATTACAAAATCGAGCAACCCCTTATCCAGATCTGCAAGCATCTCGTCGTATCCTCCGAATTTAGTAATAAGATCGAAAGGCAAATCACCGATATGCGATTCGAGTACCACCTGAAATGTTTCGAAACACATACCTATACTAATACTTGTTTTATCGGAATGGGTATTCCTGAAAAAATGCTTCTCCGCAGCTTCGAGCTTATCAACGCCCTCTACGATCGAATTATAAAGAATCTTACCATGTTCGGTAGGTATCATACGACGAGTGCCCCTATCGAACAGTTTGTATCCGACATGAGCTTCGAGAGAGTTGAGATGCAAGCTTACACCCGGTTGCGAAATAAACAGCTTAGCTGCTGCCGATGTGAGCGATCCTGTCTCATAAATAGTCTTAAAAGTTCTGAACCATTCGAGATTAACCATTGTTATTTATTATAATTATTATACAAATATATAATTTATATTATTTTTATAATCAATAAGCGTATAGTATTTTTGTATTGTTATAATAAAACAAGAATAAATTATGAAGAAAATATTTGTTATAAATGCAGGACAAAAGTTCGGACACTCAGGAGGGGAATTCAATCACACATTAACCAACTGGACTATCGACTATTTTAAACAACACGAAGGCTACGAAGTAAAGACCACAGACATCAACAACCCTTACGACCTGAACGAAGAAGTGGATAAATTTGTTTGGGCAGATCTCATCATCTACCATACACCTATCTGGTGGTTTCAGGTTCCTTTCGGCTTTAAGGAATATCTCGACAGGGTATTTACTGAAGGCAACAACAAGGGTATTTATGTAAGCGACGGACGTCACCGCATTAACCCAACACGTAATTACGGAACAGGCGGATCACTGCAAGGCCGCAAATACATGCTTACAACAACATGGAATGCTCCATCAGACGCATTTACAATAGAAGGAGAGTTTTTTCATCAGCACAATGTCGACGAAGGTGTTATGTTCGGATTCCATCGAATGAATGCTTTTATCGGATTATCGAAGCTGGATAGTTTTCATTTTTATGATGTAATGAAGAATCCGAATATCGAATATTATCAAAAGGCATATATCGAACATCTGGATGCACAAGTTAAATCTTTGTAAGGTATAAGTCCGCCAATCTAAATTTTTGTTAAATGCGTCTTTTATATTCACAAAACAACTATCTTTTTTGTTTTAATACGAAAATAGCTGTTTATAGGATATATAAAAGACAGAAGTATGAAAGAGTTTGTTTTGAATAATGGCGTTAAAATTCCGGCTGTAGGGTTAGGAGTTTTCAGGGTAGAAGATGCAAATATTGCTTACGAAACCGTAAAAATGGCATTGTCGGTAGGATACAGACATATTGATACTGCCATGATTTATGGAAATGAAGAAGCCGTAGGGAAAGCTATCAAAGATTCGGGTGTGCCCCGTCAAGACATCTTCCTGACGACTAAACTTTGGAATACCGATCAGCGTTCGGGAGAGATACAAGATGCTATCAACTCCAGTTTGAAGAGACTTGATACCGATTACGTGGATCTGTATCTGGTACATTGGCCGGTAAAAGAAACATACGTACCGGTATGGAAAGATATGGAACATCTTTATAAACAAGGAAAAGCCCAGGCTATAGGTGTAAGTAATTACAATCCGCATCATCTGGACGATTTATTGAAAGAAGCCAGTATCGTACCAGCGGTCAACCAAATAGAATGCTACCCGTACCTGACACAGGAGGACGTTATCAGCTATTGCAAATCGAAAAAGATATACCCCCAGGCATGGGGTCCACTGGGAGCAGGAAAATCAGATATTTTGAACAATCCCGTAATACTCGCACTTGCTGAAAAGTATAAAAAGACTCCGGCTCAGATAGTACTTCGCTGGAACGTGGAGCGTGGCATTATTGTCATTCCGAAATCAGTACACAAAGAGCGTCTGATTGAGAATCTTAACATCACCGATTTCGAATTATCAGTTGATGATATTGCTAAAGTTTCGGCTTTGAATAAAAACCAAAGACTGGGTTCAGATCCGGAAACTTTCAATTTTTAAGATCATTTTATTATACATACAAACGGTTATCTTCGGATAGCCGTTTTTTTTGTATTATTTTTGTTTGTTCCGATCAGTCAAATCAAAATCAGGAAACGGACGAAGAAATACTTACTATTGCTTATAATATGAACTCTCAATTTCTAATATCAGCAACAACATCAGGTTCGGGTAAGACTACCGTAACACTGGGTTTGCTCCGTGCATTAAAAAACCGAAATCTCAAGACCCAGCCTTACAAATGCGGTCCCGACTATATAGACACTAAATACCACGATCTGGCATCGGGGAACAAGTCTATCAACCTCGATCTGTTTTTATCTTCCGAAGATCATGTCAAATCTATTTTCGCAAAACACGGCTTCGACAAAGATGTTCGGGTGACCGAGGGTGTTATGGGGCTCTTCGACGGATACGACCGTATGGCAGGCAGCAGTGCCAATATCGCAGAATTGATAGGTATGCCCGTTATTCTGGTTATTAATGCTAAATCAATGGCATATTCTGCAGCTGCCTTATTATATGGATTCAAAAATTTTTATAAAGGGATAAATGTAGCAGGAGTCATCTTTAATTTTGTGGCATCAGAGTCTCACTATAGTTTTCTGAAAGATGCCTGTCACGATGCTGGACTCGAACCATTGGGGTATCTGCCTAAAAATGCAGAAGTAGAAATACCATCCCGACACTTAGGGTTAAATATAGACGAACAATTTGTTTTTGATGAATTCGCAGATAAAGTAGCAGCTCTCGTTGAGAAACATATCAACATAGACCGGCTGCTTAAAATAACAACATGTGCTGCAATAGACTATACCTCATCTAAAAATATACCAGCAGATCCGGTTCTGAATATATCAGTAGCTTATGACGAGGCTTTCAATTTTGTGTATCACGAAAATATATCGAAACTGAAAGAAATCGGGAATGTAACATTTTTCAGCCCTATCAAAGACAAGCATTTACCAAAGTCCGATTTTCTATACCTGCCGGGAGGATATCCGGAGCTATATCTGAATGAACTGAGCAGCAACAAAGAGATGATGGAGGATATAAAAAATTATGCTGAAGATGGAGGAAAAATACTTGCAGAATGCGGGGGAATGATGTATCTAAGTAAATCTATCACAGATAAAGATGGCAAAGAATACCCGATGGTCGGGATCTTTCCTCAAAAAGCAACAATGGAGAATATGCGGTTGAAGTTGGGATACCGTTCATTCTGTTATGCAGGAAAGGAGATCAAAGGACATGAGTTCCATTATTCCCGAATTGCCGATTCTCCGCAGAATCCATCTTCCGAAACGAATATATATACTGCCAAAGGCGTAGAAACCGAAACAAAATTGTTACGTTACAAAAATGTAATAGCCGGATATACCCATATCTATTGGGCGGATACAGATGTATTGTCATTATTCGCCTGATGCTTTTAAGGGTTACAATTCTTAACAATTCTACCTATATATTATATAGGACGATCTGTAAATAATATGTAATTTTAGGGTCATAAGATATAAAATCTTAAGTAAAGCCTATTAGTTTTCTTATTTCAAGGTCTCAGACCTATTTATTATCTATTTAAGTATAATAACAATGAAATACATTGATTTATTCAATCATCTGAAAGCCATTGAAAATTATACTGATGATGAAATCGCGATCGATGAAAATCTCGTATTTCGTAATTTCAGTTTTGAGGTAAAAAGCTGTTCTCTCTTACCCGGAGGTCTGGAGAACAAAGACGAATATGAATATACACCAAGTATTCCGGACGACTACGAACCGGATATTATCCAGCAAATGTTGAACAAGACTGATGCGGAAATTCTCGAGAATCTGAAATTCCGTTATCACATGATTATGCCAAAAGCTGATAAAAAAGCAAAAAGCATCATTTTGTTTTTTCACGGGTTCAACGAAAAATATTGGAGTAAATACCTGCCATGGGCAAAACACATCGCAGACAGAACAGGCAAAGCAATTGTACTGTTCCCTATAGCCTTTCATATGAACAGGGCTCCTTCGATCTGGAGCGATCCACACGAAATGTATAAGATAAGCGAACAGCGCAAACAACGGCATCCTATTATCATCAATTCAAGCCTCTCGAATGTAGCTATAAGTACCCGTCTTCATAATAAACCACAGCGCTTCATTTGGTCGGGGCTGCAAACTTATTATGACGTCATACATTTCGTAGAAGAAATTAAGGCAGGTCTTCACCCGGCAATAGAAGCCGGAGCATCGATTGATTTCTTTTCATATTCGATCGGAACTTTTCTTGGCGAAATACTGATGATGACAAACAAAAACGGATATTTTTCGAACTCCAAATATGCAACTTTCTGCGGAGGAGCCGTATTCAACAGGTTATCTCCTGTCTCGAAATTCATCTTAGACAGCGAAGCCAATGTCAGCCTATATTCTTATGTTGTCGAACATATTGACAGTCATATGCGTAACAACAGGCTGCTACAGCATTATCTTAATGCTCCCTATGAAGAAGGCATCAATTTCAGATCTATGCTCAATTATAAGACACTGACTCATTATCGTGACGAAAAATTCAGGTCGATGAGTAATCAGTTCTATGCGCTGACTCTTGCTAAGGATGAGGTAGTTCCGGCATACGAAGTTATCAATACACTGAATGGCAGTAGAAGGGATGTTCCCATCAGGGTTGACATTCTCGATTACCCTTACAAATACAAACACGAGGATCCGTTTCCGGTATTGACAAAAATAGCCGATGAAGTAGATAAACAATTCAGAATCACTTTCGATAAGATCAGTGATTTCTTGAAATAGGCAAATAAACAGCAAAGAGCAATCACTGCTCCTTGCTGCGAAACATAGTAAACTCTTGGATAGAGTATTATAAAGAGTAGTTGTTGTATACAAATCAAAAAGTAATATGCCTACCCGATGTCCTCTATCAAGTTTACTCTTTATGAAATTTAAGTATGTTGTGTGAAATGTAGATACGACAAGTCGGTTTGTATCAGTTTGACACAAAAGATTTTGTTTTTTGAAATATTTTTTATTGGTTACGCACGGTCTGCGTCTCTCTCTCTCTCTCTCTCTCTCTCTCTCTCTCTCTCTAATATTTCACACGACACAGCCAAACCTAAATTGTTAAAATTCAGAATTACTTCACCGTTATTAAATATCAGATTATTTACCATCTTCAAAAAGAAAAAGAGTTGTTTATCGGACAAATATAGAAATATTTTCCGAATAATTTACAACTCCTTATTCAAGTTATTCAAGACTTTATTTATATGTTAAATAAACCGCAAATATAGAATATTCGACTATCAATCTTTTCTGATAATAACAAGCGACTAATTAAAACTTCTTTTTCATTATACGGACAGCATTCAATATAGCTAGCAAGGCCACTCCTACATCAGCAAATACAGCTTCCCACATACTCGCTACGGCAAATGCTCCGAGTAACAGCACTGCGACTTTTACACCCACTGCAAGAACAATATTCTGCAAGACAATCTGTCGGGTAGCTTTAGCAATCCGGATAGCTGTTACAATTTTAGACGGTTGATCGGTCTGTATTACAACATCCGCCACTTCTATAGCCGCATCACTCCCCATGCCTCCCATAGCTATTCCAACATCGCTCAAAGCCAGAGCCGGAGCATCGTTAATTCCATCTCCGACAAAAGCAACAACATGATTGGGATCAGCCTTAATTTCTTCTATATAACGAACTTTATCTTCGGGCAGCAAATCCCCGTAAGCCGAATCTACACCTAAATCTCCTGCCAATTGTTTGGTTATACCCGATTTATCTCCACTAAGCATCACTGTCTGACGAATACCCAGCCGATGCATAGAAGATACAGCCTGAGCAGCATCGTCTTTTACTTCATCGGCAATAGTCAGATAACCGGCGTATTGCCCATCAATAGCAACCAATACTATCGTTTCCACAACAGCATGTATCTCACGGGGGTATTCTATTCCGAATTTATCCAAAAGTTTAGTATTACCTGCAAGCACAATCCGTCCGTCAACAATACCTTTCAATCCATGTCCGGGAATTTCTTCAGTATCCGAAACCTCCTTCAAATAGATATCTGTCCCTGCGTACTCTGTAATCGCCTTAGCTATAGGATGATTTGACAGACTTTCAATAGAAGCCGCAATACAAATAAACTCATTCTGTGAATACAAAACCGATTCTATCTTCTGTACTTTAAACACCCCTTGTGTAAGAGTTCCGGTTTTATCCATCACGATGGTATTAACCTTTGTCATCAAATCCAGATAATTAGCTCCCTTAAATAAGATTCCGTGATGAGACGCTGCCCCTATTCCGCCAAAGTAACCTAACGGAATAGAAATAACCAATGCACAAGGACATGAAATAACCAGAAATACCAATGCCCGATACAGCCAGTCGTTAAAATCATATTGATTGACTATAAAGTACGGAATAACTGTAATGGCGACCGCCAGAAAAAAGACAATAGGCGTATATACTTTTGCCAGCTTACGAATCAACAGCTCGGTTTTGGCTTTTCTGGATGCAGCATTCTCCACTAAATCGAGAATTTTAGCAAGGGAGCTGTCCGAATATTCTTTCGCCACCCTTATTTCGATAACTCTATCCAGATTGAGCATACCTGCAAGAACGGGCTCTCCCTTTCGTATTGTCTTAGGTTTACTTTCGCCTGTCAGTGCCGAAGTATTAAAACTGCTACTTTCGGATAACATCTCTCCATCCAACGGTACTTTCTCTCCCGCTTTTACCTGAATATATTCACCTACGGCAACAATTTCAGGCGGTACATTCAAATATATACCATCCCGTAATACAGCTGCACTATCGGGTCGTACATCAAGTAATGCTTTGATATTCTCTTTAGCCCTATTTACAGCTGCACCTTGAAATAATTCACCCACCGTATAGAAAAGCATTACTGCCACCGCCTCGGGATACTCACCGATCGCGAAAGCTCCTAAAGTGGCAATAGACATTAATGAGAATTCTGTAAAAAACTCCTTGTTGATAAATCCTTCAAGAGTTTCTTTCAGTACAGAATAACCAACCGATATATAAGCTATTACATACCATAACAAGCGGATATATCCGGTAAAAAATCCAATATCAAAATAATCCATCGCTATACCTGCAAGTAATAATAACAGGCTAGCCAATACAGGTAAATAGATCTTCAAGGAGTATCTGCGGCCAGAAGAATGGCCGTCGGAAAGACCTGTTGATTCTGTTTCTTCGTGACAACAACTGCAACTATGTGATTGTGACATAACTTTATTTTTTTTATTAAAATTTATACAGCAAAGGTAACAGAGATAGACTGCAACCAAGTTGCAAAAATTTTCATCATCGGAGAAAGAGTTTATCTTTGTATTTTAACAACATTTATCCGGTCTTTACATGTTCCACTTTCGGCTATTGGTATTATACATTCTGTTTCTATGCTTTTCTTCACTGGCTTTTTCACAAAAAGAAGCAGTAAGCGAAAATGAATTGTATTTATTACAAGCTGTAAAAACAGGAAATTACGACAATGTAAAATTAGGCTTAAATAGCTCCTCTCCGAACATTACGGACGAATACGGCATCAGCATATTAATGTATGCGATACAGAAAAAGAGGAAACTCATTATAGAAGAATTAATTGAAGCAGGAGCTAAACCCAATTACAGAATCAAAATAAAGTCAAAATCGAATGATGACAGGTCTCCTGTCAGAATGCTGATGCTGCAACACCAATCGGTACTCGACTTTGCTGTAAATACCCAAGATACAACAATTGTCAGGCAGATTTTAAAGGCAGGGGCTAAAATAAATCCAAAAGATGAGATTCTTAATCCACTCATGCAGGCATCTAAGAACCTAGATCACAGCATGCTTATATATCTAAAAGGGCAAGGAGCAAAGGTTTCGAAAAAAACAGCCCGTGATATAGCTGCATTAACAATAACTTCATCAACCGGACTATTAATAAATCAAACACCTAAAGGGCGCAAAGAAGTTATTCGTTTCTGGGATAATTACGGAGTAGATATCAGTGAAGAAAATCTACTTAAATCGCCATTTGCAACATCAGGATCAAATCAAAGATCAATAAAAAATTTTATAAAGATATATGATGAATGGATTGACAGCAACACATCAAAAAATGAAGAGAAAACAATCCGGTCTGCAGCTTATGCAGACTATATAGACCCCGAATACGAAGCCAAAGCTAAAGCCAGAGAAGAAGCTCGGGGAGATTCGTTATTTGAAAAAGCATTAAAGAATGTAGGAGAATACAAAGATTGGAGAAAAGAGTATGACGAGCAGGAAGAGAAAGAAAATACCGCCCGTATAACACTTGTATATCTGGCCGTAGGCATCAGCATTGTGTTACTTTTCATTTATGGAAAATACGGTTCTCTAAATAGGGCAACATGGGATACTATTTTCAGGAAACTATTCAGAGTACAGCTTCAACCTAATCAAAATCAGAATAAACGCAACCGTAATAATACAGCAAATCCACCTAACCCCACATGCCCTAAGCCTCAGAAAAAAGCTAAAACACAACGAAAGTCAGCACAAAAGCCTCAACCCGCTGTATCGGTATCAAAAACGAAAATCACCGAAACGAAAGGCTGGTCGGTTGACTCAACAACAATCATAGAACTTCAATTTCTGACTATCGAAGATATGATCAATCCGATCCTGCTATGTAATGAACACGAAAAATCGGTGCGCAGGATGATGTGGTATATGCGCTGTCTCGAAAATCATACGGATGAACAGATTGAGCAGGTATTGGGTAATGAAGGTTTACTTCCTCATCTCGAGAGTCTATGGAAAAGCATTAAACCTACTTACATAAGAGCAGTCTACAAACGTTCACTTTATTTGATGGTTGAAAATTACAGAGAAAGAGACGAACGTGTATCAATATTTTTGGAGAGTATAAAAAGACATAAACCAAGAGGTAATAAACCCAAAAAGAAGTCAGAGAAAAAACCACTTACAAACTCGTAATGGCACCATCTTCATCAATCAGCAGTATTGTTAATTCTCCTGCAGGTAAAAGTGTTGCACATACTTGATGACATTTACGTATAATTATTGAAAAAAATTCTCTTTCATCTTCCTTTATTATATCCCACAACTGACGAGCCAATGTGATACCTTGTATGGCATCGATAGTCTCCGGCGAACATTTTGCCTCTTTTGCAACTTCGGTCAGAAATACTTTGTTCATCACAACCTTCTTGCTATGAGTGTCAAGTGAACCTTCGGCAAGCTTAACCGCTTTTCCTAACATGATACCCATAGTTACATACTTAAAACCCAGTTCGGATGCAATCTTGATAGTTTCTCCGATAAAATTCCCGTAATGAATAAAGCCCTGAGACGGTAATTCGGGATAAATACTCTTCACAAACTTTTCGCTTTTTGCTCCTGAATTTATAACAATCCGTTCGCATTTCAAGGCTTTTGCGACATCCATTTCTCTGCGAATAGAGCGAAGGAAAGCATCTGCCGAAAATGGTTTTACCACTCCCGATGTTCCAATGATAGAAATTCCTCCCATAATGCCCAATTTCGGGTTGAAGGTTCGTTTAGCAATTTCTTCGCCATTAGGTACTGATATGGTTACATCTACACCGATACGTACACTCTGATCGGGTAGTAAATATTGATTGTGCCGCAATACTTTAAATACCTCACGCTTGATCATCTTTCGTGGGGTAGCATTTATTGCCGGATCTCCGATCTCTATTCCGAGTCCCGGAAGAGTTACCACTCCCACTCCTTTTCCTTGTAAAAACCTGACACCTCGGGATTCAGTATTGAGACGAACCGTTGATACTATCTCCTGCTTATTGGTAGCGTCCGGATCATCACCTGCATCTTTAATAACTGTACAAGATACTTCATTGTCTGCCCACGATGTAGACGTAATAGGAATATATACCCATTCGCCACCGGGAAGAGTCACACTTATCTCATCCCATGCCGATTTAGTGAGCAAGGCTGTTAATGCAGCTTTAGTTGCTGCGGTTGCATATGTACCTGTGGTGTATCCGGTACGAAGTTCGAAGAAACCGGGGACTGCTCTTTCGATAAACTTCCGCAAACCATTCTCACCGTACACTGATACAAAAGATTCATCCAGTTTAGGCCGTTTTACAACTATAACGGGAATACCTAATTTTTCGGCAGCCTCTACTTTCTGCATAAATCCCCCCG
Organism: Indolivaga capnocytophagoides; assembly: GCF_036511535.1. GTDB lineage: Bacteria > Bacteroidota > Bacteroidia > Bacteroidales > Dysgonomonadaceae > Dysgonomonas_A > Dysgonomonas_A capnocytophagoides. The sequence continues at coordinate 2,029,562 of NZ_AP028867.1, forward strand.
ATTCGCCACTCTCTTTCGTGATAATGGCTTCGGGTTTCAGCTTTTCGAACAAAGGAATTTCGTCTTCACCTTGTTGATAGTAGATAATCCGCTCGAAAGGATATTCCATTTTCTCGGCTATCTCTCGCGATTCGTCCCTATCCAGTATTCTGAACCATGTTTCGTGACTCAGCCAGTATCGTTTCAGCTTTGCCAAAGTATTTACACCTGTCAAAGCAAGCAAATTATCTATCTTATGATTTTCAAGGTATTCAATTGCCTCATCGTATGTATCGCACCAAATAAGATTATCGCTATGTTCGGGATAATTTCGCTCATAACGGGCAACAGGTATCGATAACTCTTTTGCAACCTTGGCTATGGTCTGATGAAGTACCTCAGCAAAAGGATGAGCCGCATCAACAATCAAACGAATATCATTCTCCTGACAAAAGGTAGACATAGTATCTTCGTCCATTGCACCCGTCAAACGAATGCCATGTACACAAGTAATTTCCTGAGATTCACCTTTTGTTGAATAATAATAGGATTTAGAAGCTTCGTCACAAACAGCAACTGCATGACGTCCTTCGGTTGTTCCTCCTAGAATAAGTATCATAATTAATTTAGATCAGTTGTTGGATTAATCGTTGCAGGGGCGTATTGCATACGCCCGTTTATCCGTATTTCATTTTGGGCGTATGCAATACGCCCCTACATGACATCCAAAAGTTCTTCTATCGAAGCCATTACAGCAGGCTCTAATCCCTGACGGACAATAGAGATGCTTCTGTTTTTATTATCAATTTCGATATAGTCATTCGATTCTATAGTACGATCGGCAAGGATACCATTACGTAACAATGCTTTACGCACCATTGTGTATAATTGCCCATGTCCGGTAAGACGTATTTGTCGGTTATAAGCATTCTCGACCCGAAACAACCCCGATTCTTCATCGAATATTATTCCTTTACGGGCAAAGAATGAGCTGAGTTTTCCACTCAATGATAGATCTTCGGGGGTACCAATCGTCACGCTCGACTGCTTGTCTATAAGCCATATCTTATCGGCAATCTGTAATGCTAATTCAAGATCGTGAGTAGAAAGAAAAATTGTTTTGTTCGTTTCTCTCGATAACCGATGCAATAACTGCATAATTTCAACCTTACTCGGAAAATCGAGAAAGGCGGTAGGTTCATCCAAAAATATAATCGGAGTATCTTGCGCCAATGCTTTGGCAATCATCACCTTTTGACGTTCGCCATCGCTGAGAGTATCTACCATACAATTAGCCAGATTCTCTATCTTGACGAGCGAAATAGCCTTATCTACCATTTGCTTATCATCTTCTGTGAGCGTTCCCCAGAAACCTGTATAAGGACTACGCCCCAAGCCGATAAGCTCTCGAGCCGACATATTTTTGACATCGCATTTTTCGGTCAGTACAACGCTCAATAATGTCGATAATTGCTTTTCGGTATAAGACGCTATTTCTTTGCCTTGCACAAATACCTCTCCTGCCAACTTAGGCTGAAAGGCCGAAAGGGTACGCAACAATGTCGATTTACCGATACCGTTTGCACCCAATAAGCAAGTAAGCTCACCGCTCTGTATATTAGCGGTAATGCCTTCAGCAACAACCTTTCGTTCTTTCTTTGTGATATAGCCTATCGAAAGATTTTGTAATTCTATGGTTTTCTGCTTACTCATCAGCTTATTTCGTTTTTACGTTTACCGAACAATACGGATATAACTATCGGTGCACCTATCAAAGCCGTAACCGAATTGATAGGCAATGCACCTTCGAATCCGGGCATACGTGCTATCAGGTTACACAACAGAGCCAACGATGCTCCCGTAAGTGTAACGGCAGGCATAAGTATACGATGATCGGATGTGCGAAATATGGTTCTGCACAGATGAGGTACTGCCAATCCTAAAAATACAATAGGTCCACAGTATGCGGTTATAATAGCTGTAAGAATACACGAACAGATAATGGTATAGAGTCGTGCCCGCTTTATATTCAATCCTAAATTACGGGCATAACCTTCGCCCAAGAGCATCAGATTGAGCGTTTTGATCAACAGAAAAGACAACGGGATAAGTACAGCCATAACGGCAACGAAAGTATACACCTGATTGCCTGATACCTTCGAAAAACTACCCAATCCCCAAATGACATAAGCGCGGACATCTTCGTCGTTACTGAAAAATTTAAGCACTCCGATAATTGCACTGGCAATATAGCCGATCATTACTCCAATAATCAATAATATCACATTTCCTCTCACTCGTTGCGATATAGCTATAATAATAGCCATCACTACAAATGCACCCAAAATAGCTGCAACAGAGATAGCTATTTCTCCAAAAAATCCGATTCGGCTCAAAGCCATACCACCGATACTTCCCGATAGCAAAATCATGAGGGCAACACCTAAACTTGCTCCCGAACTGATACCCAATTCGGATGGTCCTGCCAGTGGGTTGCGGAATACTGTTTGCATCTGCAAGCCGCTTATAGCTAATCCTGCTCCGGCAAATAAGGCTGTAATTGTTTGAGGAAATCTCGATTTCCATACGATATTCTGCCAGATAACAGACTCATCTCCTATATTCCACAAAATATTCCAGATGGAGCGTATGGGTATAGCGATTGTACCTAACACCAAGTTGAGAAGGAAGAAAGCTATAATCGAGATAAATATAACTGAAAATGATATCGTATTTTGTTTCGAAGTCATTTCAGCAATTCGTAATACACGGGTTTATAATCGGGTAGCAATTCGGGATGAAAAGCTTTAATTAGGTCTGCCAATACCACTTCGGGTTCAACTGGTGCTTTTTCGTAAAACGGCTTTTGACGCAGGTTACAGCACACTACTTTCTTCTCTTTAAATGCTTTAAAATCGGCATATCGGGCATCACTCTGCTTCATTACATCGTACGAATAATAGCCGGTATGGCTTACCAGCATACGCCAATAATCGGCATTTGCACCCTGCGCATAAACAGATTCAAATTCCATATTCAGACCACCTGTTTCGGTATTGTCTTTCAAGAAATATTGTGCTCCTGCATCGTAAAACTGCTCTGCAAGATAACTTTTACCTCCAACTACATACCAGTTACCCGAACGCATTTCGCCACTCAATACTGTTGGTCTCTGTTTAACCGATTCGCACAGTTTTTCGAGATCCAGGTATTTCTTTTCTATATCTGCAAACTGTTTGTTCGCTTGTTTCTCGTGCCCTAAAAGCATGGCTGTAAATTTCAACCATTCGGCTTGTCCGAGTGGCGTTGTTTCTTTGTATCCCAAGAAAGTAACCAAAGGAATTTCCAAGTCCTTAATAGTTTCATATCCTCCTCGTTTGAATGGAGATACCAAAATAATATCAGGGTGTAAAGCCAGAATCAGCTCACTATCGAAATTTCCTTCGATACCTATCTGCCCTGTTTTTCCATTCTTAATCTGTTCTTTCATCTTTTCGTTGAACAGATAATGTGTACTTGTCATTCCCACCACTTTATCGGTAGCATCGAGCTTGATAAAGTTTGCCAACTGCAAAGTAGTCATACAAATAACACTCCGAACGGGTGTTTCTATTACCGTATAATTCTGAGGAATACCATCGTGGCTCTGTCCTCTGTCGACTAAAGCATAATGATAAGTCATCTTGCTTTCGTGCTGAGGGTCTTCAATATCCACCAGTCGGTAAGTACCCTTATCGGTTACTTTAAACCCTTGTGCATATTTTATCTCGACCTTTTCTCTGTTTTCATTAGATGAAGTATCGGACGACGCATTATCATTATTGCGTTTATTACCGCAACCGCTGAGCAGAATAGCTGTTGCGATGGTAAGTTGAAGTATAAGAAACTTTTTCATAAAGGATTTCCTTGAATTATCATTAAAGAAAAATAGGGTATCTTGCGATTTATAATTTCCTGAATATCGGTTGTATAATATTCCAGATCTTTTACTCCTACATTTTCGAAGTAGTGAAAAATGGCATTCTTGTTATTACCGATACATTCTTTGATAGCATCGGCACATAACGATACTTTCATAATCACTATCACTTTTCCGAGATTAATTTTTTCGGTAAGTTCATCAGACGAAATAATTCCCGGAACAACATTCAACTCTTCTTCGAGCTTCACTACATGTATTCCGGCTAAAGCACCTGCGGCAATAAATGCCGGTACACCTGCTACTCTGTTTACGGGAATGTTGTCTTGTTCTAATGTTTCGAATATATAATGTATAGAAGAATAAAATCCGGCATCGCCTTCAGCTACAATGGCTACTTTTTTGCTATCCTTATACTGTCGTTCAGTATCCTTAGCTACATTGGCATATGCCGCAATAGCTTTGGTGCGATCTTTACTCATAGGAACATGAAAAGGAATTCCTTTTTCGGTATCAACATCCAACTCGGACATGATATCTAAGGCACGAGAAGATACTGTTCCCTCTTTCGATATAGTTGCAGGGTAATAAATACAATCGGCTGATTGAAGGGCTTTCAAGCCTTTAAGCGTTATTAGCTCAGCTTCTCCGGGACCAAGTGATACAAAGGTAATTGGGTACATTATTCTTTATTTCAAAAATATTGTTTTTGATTAAAGTCTTTGGTACAGGATGTTATATTCAGAAAACCGAATCGTAAAAACAGAGATTCAAATCCGTGAATGTTTACAGCCTTTACCACGAGCCTTAAACGTATTATGTATTGGCAGGTCTTCTGACTTACTCCGTTTCTGAGCACCTTCCCATCTTTGACAGTTAGCAGTTAGCAAATATCAGTTAGCAACTTTTTATTGTTGACCGTTATTTCTAACTGTTCACTGTTTCTGACAGTGGATATTGAGTCTTTCCCAAAAATTTTCTCAGTATTATTGTTAACCAATTTCTGATAACTGTTAACTGTCAACTGAATAGAGATTACAGCAGCGGGTCTGTTCAGGATTTTCACCTGATTCCCTTTTCACTACTCTCCGCGAATACGGATAGCAGCACCAAAACGATTGCAAAGATAAGGAATTATACCAATCAGTAGTTAGATTTAAGAACTAAAAGGTTCAATTACATTAGTCGTTTTGCGAGACTCGGCATAATTCTAATAAATTTGACTCTGCCCTCGCTACTTAAAACGTTCTTTTCTTTTGTACTACGCGCAATCGAAGATTGCTTGTATTCCTTTTGGCCTAAGCCCCAAAAGGAACCAAAAAGTCTTTTGCGGCACACTTTCGGTGCGATCCGTTACCTGTTTGCAGGCGGAATAAAATAAAGTCGTCCTATCGGACTTCACATTTTATTCTTTACGCCTTGCTGCACAGAACGGATACCTTGCACCTACAGTTGACGCCGCTTGGCTGACGCCCGTCAGGCTGTCGACATCGTCGGAAGCCCGGGGTACCCGTTGTGAGAACAAAGTGTTAAAAGACAAATAGACATCGACGATAATCATTTTTATTTGTCTTAGCTTTCGAGCACGTAACGGGTCGGGCTGGAGGCGCGGTCTTGATTTTTTGTTTCGTTTTGCATCAAGGCAAAATGAAAAACAAACCCGGTAGGGTGCGTTAGTTATGAAGTAAATCCGATTATATAAATAAAACCAACATTTTTATACTGATTTGCATGAATTATAAATCGGTACAATAAAAAAGAAACATTTATCTTTGTTTTCTAAGTAATAGAAAGGTTAAAACTTATGGATTTACGTACAGTAAATGTAACCAGATATATAATGCCCTTACGGGAAGGAGGGTCACTACCAGCATTGGCTGATGCTGATGACGGATTTAAGTATGTTCTGAAATTCAGAGGAACAGGGCATGGAACCAAAGCGCTGGTATCAGAACTCTTGGGAGGAGTGGTTGCTCACACTCTCGGATTCAAGGTGCCCGAATATGTATTTATCAATCTCAATGAAGCTTTCGGGCGTACCGAAGGAGATGAAGAAATACAAGACCTGCTGCAAGGAAGCAGAGGTTTGAATCTCGGATTACACTTTCTATCAGGAGCACTTACGTTCGACCCTGTAATGACAAAAGTAGATTCGAAATTAGCATCACAAGTAGTGTGGCTCGATGCCTTTCTGACAAATGTAGATCGTACTGCCCGAAATACAAATATGCTGTATTGGAATAAAGAGCTGTGGCTGATAGATCACGGTGCATCGCTTTATTTCCATCATTCTTGGGTGAATTACGAAAAGTATGCAGTCAGTCCCTTTCCTCAAATCAAAGATCATGTACTGCTGCCTTATGCCTCCGAATTAGAATCGGTAGATAAGGAATTCAGAGCAATATTGACTGACGAAAAAATCAGAGAGATAACCAATCTTTTGCCTAACGACTGGCTCAACTGGGGAGGTGAAGAAGAAAGCCCCGAAGAGATAAAGAATGTATACTATAATTTCTTAACAGAGCGAATCCATCAATCGGATTTGTTCGTAAAAGCGGCTCAGGATGCAAGAAAAGCACTTATATGAATATGCAGTCATTCGTGTAGTGCCAAAGGTGGAGCGCGAAGAATTTATCAATGTCGGGATTATCTTATTCTCGAAAAAGGCTAAGTATATAAAGATGAGATACACTCTCGATATCAATCGTTTAAGTCTATTCAACAAAGAGTTGGATTTTGATGCAGTAGATTCGGCATTACAGGCTTTCGAAAAAACAGCACACGGCGAAAAAGACTGCGGAGTAATAGCTTCGATGGATATTCCCGAACGATTCCGTTGGCTGACAGCTGTTAAGAGTGCTTGTATACAAACATCACGTCCTCATACAGGATTTTCGGACGATCTGGATGCTACCGTACAATCTTTATTTGAAGAATTGGTATTGTAAAAAAAAATTGAGATTACCAGATAAAAAGACTGCGAGAATATATCTAAAAACATATATTCTCGCAGTCTTTTTTATAGATCTGACCAATACTTACTTAGGTTTAGCTATTCGTCCGGCTTTACGTAAGGCCTGATCAAGAATATACTGTATCTGTCCATTCGTGCTACGAAATTCATCGGCAGCCCATTTCTCTAGAGCTTCCATGGTTTCGGGGCTGACTCGAAGAACGAAACTTTTAACGGTACTATCTTTTTCTTTTTTTGCCACAATAAAGTATTAATTATGATTTCAAACGTTAATGATGCAATGTTCCGGCATTAACTATTGGCTGAGCCGCTTCATCAGCGCATAATACTACCAAAAGGTTACTCACCATGGCAGCTTTACGCTCTTCATCCAATTCCACCACATTTTCTTTCTCTAATTTAGCTAAAGCCAGTTGAACCATGCTTACAGCTCCTTCTACAATTTTTTCTCGTGCCGAAATTATAGCATCAGCTTGCTGCCTGCGAAGCATTACACTGGCTATTTCGGCTGCATAAGCCAAATAATTGATTCTTGCCTCAACAACTTCTATACCTGCAATTTCGAGTCGGCTGTTTAGTTCTTGCTCAAGCCTTTCGCTAATTTCTCCATTATCGGAACGTAATGTTACAGCACCATTAACACCATTTTCGTTATCATCGTAGGCATACATTCCGGCAACTTGTCTCAATGCGGCATCACTCTGTATTTTCACAAAGTTTTCGTACGATTTCATTCTGTTACTAAACTGACCGGCTGCGGTTTGTGCCGACATGTTATTCATCGACGATGTATCTATATCGAAAGTAGCCTTGTATGAATCTTTTACTCTCCATACCAAAACGGCTCCTATCATTATGGGATTGCCCACCTTATCGTTCACTTTTATAGGGGCTATATCCAAATTTCGGGCACGGAGTGTAAGCTTCTTTTTTGAATAAAAAGGATTTACCCAGAAGAATCCGTTATTAGAATTAGTTCCTTTATATTTCCCGAAAAACATCATCACACGGACATCATTAGGTTCTATAATCATAAATCCAAACATTCCAATTACAGAAACGACTATTCCGATTATAGCTATAATGTATAATACAACCATCCCTTGAGTAAACATATAACAACTGGCAACTAATAGAGCCAACAACACAAATAAAGCAAGAAATCCCGATAAACACGCTCCTTCAAATCTTTTCTCTCCTGTTTTCATATTAATATATTTATGATATTATTTTGATATCACAAATAAAACATATTTTTCAATAAGAAACAAACATTTAGCTAAATAAAAAACGAGGAGCAGATCTGAACAATCTACCCCTCGTTATATTTGTATCAGGTTATTACCTTAGAAATACTTGGTAACTTGAATTTTTTTAAATGAATTCATCTCGTTAATCATACGTACCGAAGAATCTACAATCGGATAAGCACACAGTGCGCCTGTACCTTCTCCCAATCGGAAACTAAGATGAAGAATCGGTCTTGCATCCAGATGCCTTAGAATCAGTTTGTGGCCAATCTCATCGCCCTGATGACCAAATACAGCATAATGCAATACATTACTGTTAAGTTTCGATGCAGCTAACAAACAGTTAGTCATTATAAATCCGTCTATTAATATAATCATTTTCAACTCTGCAGCTTTCAGCATAGCACCTACAGCCATCACCATTTCAAAGCCTCCGAAATAGCGGATAATATCTTCAACCGAACCATCACCTTTGTAGTTTTCCTGAGATTGTTTGAGTACGCGGTATTTATGTTCAATAATTTTACCCGAATCATCACAGCCTGCACCTACACAATCAGCCAAAGGAATATTTGCCAGATAAGACATCCATAATGCCGAAGACGAGGTATTGGTAATACCCATTTCGCCGAATCCGATTATATTACATCCCTTATCGAAACAGGCCTGAGCACATTCTGCACCTCTTTCGATAGCTAATTCCATTTCTTCGCGAGTCATAGCCGCTTCATGAAGATAGTTGTTTGTGCTTTTTCTTATCTTTTTATCAATAATAGGATCTGTTGGCTTAAAGTCGAAATTAACCCCCGAATCCACAATATGTAAGTCGATATTATGCTGACGTGCCAAGAAATTAATACCTGCTCCACCTGCCCAAAAATTAGCAACCATCTGATAAGTAACTTCCTGTGGAGAAGGGCTTACTCCTTCGGCTGCAATCCCGTGATCTCCTGCAAAAACTATGTGGCAAGGATGCGTAAGTTTAGGCTCTAAAGTCTGTTGTACCCAACCAATTTGCATGGCAAGATCTTCCAGAACTCCTAACGAACCTTTAGGTTTAGTCAGATTATCTATTTTTTCTTGTAGATAAGAACGAATTTCGTCCTTGGGCTTTTCGATATTGAATTGTAACATTGTATTATATAATTTCTTTATTTAGTAACTTTTCTTCGATAAGTTGCGCACAATAGCGGATGTATTCATCGCAAGGCTTTTTCTTTGTCACAGTAGGACATTCTTCCAATCCCAGCAATTGTTTACAGATAATAGATCCATGCTCTTTTTCAAATTCTCCGGCAAGAAATTTCACCACATCGTAGTTTTGTTTCTTACCATCTTTATCATGAGGGGTATAAGTACCTGTCTCTAATCCCGCTATCATAGCCATACCCGACACTGCTCCACAAACATGACGCATACCACCGATACCTCCACCAAAGGAGGTTGAAAGGCGTAAAGCAATATCTTTATCCAGATTATAAATATCAGAATAAGCTACAAAAACCGATTGAGCACAATTAAAGCCTTGTTTATGTAATTCGAGTGCTTTATTTATTCTATCTTCCTGCATTGATTCGTTTTTTTTTTGATCAATCAAAAATACTCAAATCAGATGGGTTATCAATGATTACCTTCTGAACAAATGCTTAAATTTATGAGAATATAACTTCGATAATCCCTTTCTATTATCAATGGCTTCACCTACCACAATCATAGTTGTAAGTGTAAGTTTATTGTCTTTAATAATTTTCGCCAGATCTTTCAATTCGCCTCTGTAGATACGTTGATCTTTCCATGTCAACTTATAGCAGGCTGCAACAGGTGTTGTAGGCGGATAATGCTCTAACAACTCATTCTGAACCTGATCTACAACAGTAGCACTAAGGAAAATACACATGGTACTTTGTGAACGGGCAAGCATATGCAATTTTTCTTTTTCAGGCATGGGTGTACGACCTTCACCACGAGTGAGGATGATTGTCTGTACTTTTTCGGGAATCGTAAATTGCGACTCCAAAGCTGCCGCAGCTGCCTGAAATGACGATATACCCGGAGTAATATGATACGACATATTGTACTGATCGAAATATGCCATTTGCTCTTGAATAGCTCCATATATACAAGGATCGCCGGTATGTAAACGCACAACAAGTTTTCCTTGATCATAAAATTCTTTCATGGTCTCGAATTGCTCTTCTAAATCCATCGACGCCGAACTGCGCACTACTGCTCCTTGTTTTGCACAATAGGTCAATTCTACAGGAACAAGACTTCCGGCATAAAGGATAAGATCGGCAGCTTCGAGAAAATGACGTCCTTTTACCGAAATCAAATCAGGATCGCCGGGACCTGCACCTACAATCTCGATATGCCCTTGTCGAACAGCATGATTATCTATTGCAACTGCAAATGTAAAATCGTTGCCTTCACTCAGTTTTCCTTTTTGTTTTTCAACAACAAGTTGCCCTCCATCCGCACTCTTTATGGCTGTAGATTCAGATACTCCTTGCACTGAAGTTACTTCTTCGACTTTCTCCGACGGATTGGGTACTGCTATATCTTTCAGGTCTTCGGATGCATAGATATTTACAGGTAAATTATTAAAACGTGCCTGTAAATCAGTCAATAATGGCTCGTCTTTTTTCAAATCTATTGTAGAAATATCTTTTATAGATTCTTTTGCAATATTCAGCTTTTGTAATTCTGCTGAGATGTAATCAAATATTCCTTCTGGTTGGCATTGCTTACGGCATCCCACCCCTAAATGCAGTATCTGAGGGTGATAATAGATAGTCTGCAAACGAGTGTCAGTATATAAAAACGGAGTTACAGCAATCAGCAGTTCAAATTCAGACTGATTAATATCGTCGTATTTATAGAAAACCTTTACATGATCAGGTTTAGTGCGTTCGAGATACTGAGTCCCTTCGTCTGTTACATCCAATAAAAGAGCAGTAGCTTTCTTATTCACAAAAGTGGTCAACGGATGATTGAAATTGTCAGCATTAGAGCTGGTTTTCCAGTCGAATTTCGAGCCAATAGTATCCAATGCCCAAAGATTAGTATTATCACTTTGAGTAGTTATTACCGCCTCTCCACCTGTAATAAGCGCCAAACGTTTAGTCAGATCATTTGCACCTCCTACATGACCCGATAATACAGATACTACATATCGTCCAGTACTATCGATATTTACTATTGCCGGATCGGTATGCTTGTCCTTTATGTAAGGGGCTATACTACGGATACAGATACCCATTGCCCCGATAAATATTATAGCATCTACTTTATCGAAAATATCTTTTATACAATCATTGATAGATGTTATTGTAACAGTATTCTTGATTTCCGACTTAGAATAAATCTCAGAATACAAAACATCTTTCTTTATTGCTTCCGCGATTGGCAAACTCACTTCAGATGTCAGTATTATGGCTGTTTTTATCATATTCTTTCTTATTTTTTTCTACTTATTTATTGAACTGTTGATTGTTAAGTCTGTAGGGGCGTATTGCATACTCCCCTACAACGAATATTATATTAAACACTAGCCCTCATCACATCAATAGCATTAAAATCATCCACTTTGATAGTAATACTCTGGTCAAGTTTTAAGTTATTCGATTCTATTGCATCCAGAAACAATTGTCGGCTTTCGTCCGAAACAGAATTAAAAACAATCACCCCATTCGGATTTAATACCGAAACTATTTTGGATACAAACTCGTTCATCTTTCCGCCATGTCCACCTATAAATACAGCATCGGGCCGTGGGATATCAGAAATATCTGTCTCTGCAAAGTCTCCTATAAATGGTTGAATGCCGGGAACTCCAAATCGGCGGGTATTATTGAACATCAAGTCCCTACCCTCTTCACGTTTCTCGAATGCATAAATATCAAGATGAGGAAATTGCATCTTAGCCTCTACCGAAACCGAACCTGTACAAAAGCCCACATCCCAAAAGACCTTCCGATTACGCAAATCGAGCACGCTCAGCGATAACAAGCGAATAGGCATCTTTGTTATCATTTTTGCCCTGCCGTTCAATAAATGAAACTCACTGTCGGGAATTCCCAACGGGCGATTACGCTGCTCGTTCTTTTCAATAATAATATTATTCGGAAACGAAAAAGTCTGTCCTATTACCTTAGTTAAAGGCAAAGTAGTCACTTTCTCTCGATCTTTATTTCCAAGTAATTCGCCAATATGCATCACATAATTGTCGTATCGGTATTCCATCATACGTTCGGCAATAGACGATGGAGTATGTTCTTTATTATCTGTAAGTATTCCTATTTTATGGTGACCTTCTATCAATACCTGATCGAATTTCAGCCAAGGACGTCCCGTCAACGATACTATATGCATATCCTGATAAGGTAATACCAGTCGGTGAGCCAATAACTGTAACGAATTAAAATACGGATAAAGGATTATTTCGGCATCCGGCACTTCGCGTTGAATCGTATTTGCAAAGCCGAAAAACAAAGGGTCGCCCGATGCAAATACAACAACCTCGTCGTATTCTTTATATTGCTCAAAAACATTTTTCAGAGGTACTATAATATCAACCCAAATCACATCAGACGGTAAAAAAGATTGCACAATCTCATGATGCCTTGCTCCTCCCGAAAAAACAGAATGAGAACGGATAATATCTAACACTTCGGGACGAAAATGCTGATCTTGATTATCATCTATACCGATAACATAAAATTTAGACATCTCTACCCGGTCTTAATTGTTCAGCATCATCAACAGTCAATATCGAATTAACTAAAGTAGCAGCAAGATTACTTCCGCCTTTGCGACCATCGACTATTAATTTAGCGATATTTTTAAACGGTTTAGTCATATGTTTCGATTCACGAACATTCACAAAACCTACGGGCGCAGCTATTATTCCTATGGGATTAGCTTTTCCTTTACGTACTAATTCGCATAACTCGATAAGAGCAGTAGGTGCATTACCGAATGCATACAAAGCATCGGGATGTTCTTCAACTGCAAGACGAATTCCGGCTTGTGTTCGGGTAATACCTTTATCTTTAGCCATATCGACAACACGAGGATCGTGTAAATAACATTTAGCCTCTATGCCCATACGCTCCATGGCTCCTTTACGAATACCCGATACAACCATTGTTACATCGGTGATAATAGTTCGAACCTTACCTTCGGTAAATTCTTTGTATAAATTGGTTACGGCATTATCATCTATTTTCAGGATATTCTCCATATCAAAATCGGCTGTTGTATGGATAGAATGCAGTAATGCCCACTTTTTGTCAAGAGGAATATTGCGATTCTTAAGTTCGCCATCGATAGTTCTGAAGCTACGGATCATTATATCTTGTCCCAGATTTTTAGCACCTTCTACTTCATCTTCGCGATAATAGCCTCTGGGCGTAATTATCTTATCGCCTTCGAATCGGTACGATTGCGAATTGCCGATAATTACAATCGTAAACATATCCACATCCTCGGGATCGAATTCGCCCAAAGTAGTAACTTTTACTTCCTGATCGTCACGTCCTGCCTGACGAATATAACCGACAGGAGTTTCGGGCGAACGTTCTTCCATAAATAATTCTACCAATCGGTACAACTGCCAATAACGTCCGTTGCTCTTGGGATTGTAAATAGCAGTAACAAAATCGCCCATAGCAGCAGCAGTGATACGTTTTTCGATCTTATCCCACGGAGTCATTAAATCGGACATGGATATAATACAAAAATCGTGTCCGATCGGAGCCCCCAATATCGCAGCAGCTTTCTGAAAAGCACTGATCCCGGGTAATACCGCGACTTCTATATCGCTGTTTTTCTCCTTCTTCATTTCAAAAATGAGCGGAGCCATTCCGTATATTCCCGAATCGCCCGAACTGATAACACAAACGGCATTGCCTTCTTCGGCATAACGAAAAGCCTCTTCGGCACGTTGCCGTTCTTTCTTCATACCCGTATCAATACATTGAGCATCGGGTTTCACAAAATCAGTAATAAACTGAAAATAATATTTGTATCCTACGATAACATCTGACTGACGCACAGCCTCCAATACCGCAGGAGTAATATCTTCTTTTGAGCCCGGACCAATTCCGGCTACTATTATTTTACCTTTCGACATATTATTTTGATTTCTTATTCTTTCTCTTTAATTTTCGTTTTATCCATTTCCAACTCAGCCAAACTCCTGTTGCTGAGATAACAATACAGCCCGTGGCTGCTATCCATATAGCAATAGTCCACAACACAGGTCTATCCATTAACCATTTGATATGAAAATAATGCAAAGCATTGAATATCCACTTACGGGTTTTACGGTTTTGATTGAGGTATTTATAATCCCCATTTTTAGGATTGATGTAATACAAACTCTTATCGGCATCATCAACCTCAACTTTGTAAACAGGCAGAGCCAATTCTTTCTTCCAAGGAAGATAGTAGTTTTCGTACTCATCTATCAAAGTTACATTAAATCTTACACTATCGCCATGTATCGACCGTATAGATTTTTCAATTGCCTTCTGTGACAGAAATAATTCCTTGACTGTATCTTGCGATGCATCGAATGACACTTCTTTTCCTCCGATAATTGTTTTATAAATAGGAACACCTTGATAATATGCCCATTCGACCTCCTTCAGATCTGGATATTTTTGTTTCAGCAAACGATAGTCGAGTATATATTTATCAAGAGATGGATGCTTTCCTTTTATCTTCATCGGAATCTTATACTCCTGATGAGTCTTAACAAGCCATTGCGGAACTTTTTTCAAAGACATCACGCCGCTTATAGCCCACGTTAACAAGAATATACCGAACAGTAACCCTATTACGTGATGCCACCAATACCATTTTTTACGGTATGGGCTTTCGAATTTACCTTTCTTCTTATAACGACGGTAATATGCATCTATTCCAACATAAATACCTCCTACACACATCACTAACCCCACAATAGCCAATGTCATAATTGTATCTATCCAAAGCTGAGTATGTTTTCGCAAAACCGGAATGTATAAAGTATGAGGAATCGCACCTATCCATGCCCAGAATCGCTGATCGGCATTCGTAAACTGTTGTACATCCCCCGATTTAGAGCTGATATATAATTGACTATGCTTTTCGTCCGAAAAATAAAATTTGTAAATAGGTAACTCAGGTTCGTACTTCGAATACATAACCCATTGCTCCAATTCTTTCAAAGTATCTACTTTTTCGACAGGAGCATTTATCCATCTTTTAGCAATAGTTTCTACCGCCTGATAGTCTAATTTGTGAACATGCTGATTAGTATCAGCGCAGAAAGTATAGCTGTGTTTTTTTTCACTAGCTGTTATCAATGTTTGTCCCTGAAACTGACGCAATCTTATCTTGGTTGTTTTATCCGGATTCTTGATCCGAGATGTTAACTCTTCGATGGATGGAAGGGAGTCCGGCAAAGATGGAAGCATACTGTTTTTCTGCTCTGCCGTAACGTTCGGAAACGAATGGTATATCAACACCAACCCTGTACAAAACCACATTAGGAATAGCAGGCTTACTGCTGTTCCTAAAACTCTGTGAAGCGAATATATAAACTTGCGTATCATTGTTTTCTACACTTTTTTGAAAACCGTTTAATCTTCCGTCTCAAATATTTAATACTTAGCCATACACCGGTCGCTGCGACACTTGTTCCACCAAGCATTGTTACCCACATAACTATATTCCAAAGCCACGGACGATCTGCCAAAAACTTAAAATTGAAGCTATGCAAACCTTGATACATCCATTTTCCGGCTCTGCTATTGTTATTGTAATAACGGGTATCTCCTGTTTTTGGATTGATATAATAGACACTGTTATCGGCATCGCTTACTTCTACTTTATAGACAGGAAGCGGTAAATTACGTTTACGATCGATATAATAATTGTCATATTCGGTAAGTTGTATAATAGAAATACCTTCGGTATGTATTTGTTTTATTCGGTCTATCATCTGCCTTTCAGTCAACATCAGATTTTTCAACTCTGATGAAGATGCATCAAAACAGACAAGCTATCTCCGATTACGGCTTTGTAAGTAGGAATATCACCAAAGCCCGACCACTCAATACTTTTTACTTGATTGGGATAACTTTTTACAATTGATCTGTAATCGAGAGGATAATCCTGCGGTTTTGTTTTCGAATAAGGCATATACGATTGCATCGACAAAGTTTCGTCATGCACCTTCACCATCCATTGAGGAACATCCGTTAAAGACATCATTCCACTGAAAACAAAAGTAAATACAAATATGCCGAATATAAATCCTGTAAGATAATGCCAACGATATACAAACTTTTTATACGGAACGGATAACGATTTTTTCTTTCGATACTGCTTTACCAAAATATAAATACCATAGACAAGCCCTAAAAGACACATAATTGAGCCAATTCCCGACAGCCAGATAACGGTCGAAATCCAAGCTGCACTATCCTGACGCAATGAGGTAAAATAGATCCAATGAGGAATTGCTCCTACCCAAGCCCAAAAGCGGCTATTATTGTCGGTATATTGCAAAGCTTCTCCGCTCTGTGACGAAATATATAGCTGATGTTTTTCTGTATCTGCAAAATAAAACTTATAAATAGGCATATCTTTTTTCAGATATCCGAACGGAATCCATTGATCTACTTTATATAAAGTATCTACACGATCTATTTGCGAACTATTCCACTGTTTTGCATATTGCTCGATATCAGAAAATGAAAAAGGGTGTATTTCTTTATCCGCCCCCAAAGCTATTTTTATAATACTATCTTGAGCAGATAGGGAAAAGTACGCTTGTCCCGGATAAGATTTCAGATTTAGCTTTGTTACGGTAGCCGAATCGGGTAGTATATTCAACACCGAATCTATTGCCGGTAATTGATTCGGTAACGCTTCGGTATATTGATACTTATCGGAAGGTTTAACCCGAGGAAAGCCATGAAAAATCATCACAAATCCCGATAAAAACCAAACGAGAAACAGGATACTGAGAATTGTTCCCAGTATCCTGTGCAAAGAGGTCACAGACCTTTTTATTAATTTGCTAAGCATAAAAACGACATTTGAATATTATCATCCAATACTTATATTATTACATTCCTATTCATCCGTTTATCTCAATGTATAAGCTAACGAAACCAATACATTGCGAGGCATACTCGGCACCATTTGATAGCTCAACGACTGATTGTAATATTTCTTATCGAATATATTATTAACATTAGCCGATAATGTAACTCCATTATTCATCCTGTAAGATACTCCGCAATCGGTTAACCAATAAGATGGATATGTCATTGTATTAGTAGTATTACGGTATGTTTTATCCATGTATGATACAGTTGCATTAAATCCTAAGTTTTTGAATACACCTGCACCAATTGTATAATCAACAGCAGCAAGAAAGGTATTTGCAGGAACAAGTGTCAGCTTATAATCTTTCTGAGGATCTACCTCGATGTATTCGTTTGCCTTCATTTTAGAAACTTTAGCATCTGTATACCCATATTGTAGTTGAAAGAATAAGTTGCGAACCGGTGTCAGTTTTACCTCCAGTTCAACTCCTTGCGAAACAGTTGTACCAACCTGAGCTGTAACCGTTTTCAGAACCCCGTCTGTATCTTTTACATTCGACTTCGTCCTTTTATCGTTGTTTCGTTTGATATAGAAAGCCGATGCTGTTGCCTGAAGCCATGTTTTATATGCATAACGAGCTCCGACTTCGCCCTGATAACCTGTTTGGGGTTTGAATATTTCACCTCCTTTTTCAGGATAAAAACGTTTACCGTCAGAATTTACATAGATAACTTTTTCATCATAAAAATCACGATAAGGCATAAAAAATGACGCCATAGAACCATATACAGTCAGGTCTTTTGTTGCATCATAAACTACTCCTGCACGATAAGTAAATGAGCTTGTATTATTTACATTATAGGCTGTTTGGTCTGCTTTGTGATACTGTCTTTTGCCATCGTAAGTAGGAGCAGACGAACTCAAATATTTAAAGAAATCGTAACGACCAGCAACCAATACTTTCAGTTTATCGGTTACCTCCATCAAATCCTGAAAATAAATACCGTGAGAATAAGTACGGGTAATAGTAGCCTTCCCGAAATTAGATTTCATGTAACCTCCGCTTTGCGGATCATTTACAGCTACTTTTGAATATAACCCGGGACCGTATACATTGTAACTGCTGTTCATAGAGTCGTCCATCGGAGCTAAATTGTAACCCGTATACGAATTGCGGAACATCTGAGTAAACGCATAACCTGCAATAAAACTATGCTTAATATTTCCGGTAAAGAACTTTCCCGAGAAGTCCAACTGATCGTTCAATACATTTGTCTTATGTGAAAATCTCAATGGATAAGTGAGCTGGACAGTATCAAGGCTGATGTATTGCTTTTTATTATCCGCAGTCAGGTAATAATGTTTATAGATAGGATCAGCACTTTCGAGATAACTTAGCTCCTCTGTACCGAAATAGTTGATATCATCGGCATTGAAAGAAATATTATTCTGAAGTTTGAAATTCTCACTAAAATTCTTTTCGTATTTCGCGGCAATGTTCCATCCATTATTTTTAAAGAAATCAGATTCGTTGTTGTAACGAACCTTACGGTTCAGTCCCGGTTGCATTTCACCTGCTTTCAGATACAATGTACCATCAAGGTTATAAGTATCGTAAGACATATTAGGAGGTAAACCTATCTCTGTTCCATAAAAATCGCGATTAAAGCCTCCCCGAATATCAATATTGCTGGTAGCATCTAATTTTGCTCCCAAAGCCATATAAGCCGACAAACGCTGGTTACCATTGTGTCTCCAACCTTCCTGATCGGCGTAATTTACAACAGCCCTATAATTTACAGGTCCTGCCAGTTTTCCGCCTAAATCCATCGTAGCCTGCTTATTTTCCCAACTGCCGTACGACATTTTAAATCTTGCCATTTTTTGATCGGTTGGAGCTTTACGTACTATATTCAATGCACCGCCTACAACAGAATGCCCGTAAAGAACCGAGCCGGGTCCCTTCAGCATTTCCATCGATTCAACAGAACTTAGGTCTGAAAAAGGATTCGAATTTATCATTGTACGTTCGTCTCTTACTCCGTCCAATAAAACGGGAGCATTAGAAAATCCACGAATATACAAGGTATTGAAAGCACCGTAACTGGTATTCATTCTCACACCGGGAAAGAACTTCACGGCATCTTCCAGATTTACAATCCCTCTTGATTCAAGTAATTTTGCTGATACAGTATTTACCGAAACGGGTAAATATCGAAGAGGAACATTGAACTTGCCTATACTTACTTTTTTCGGACTAAAGTCTACAACCTCCACTTCTTTAATTGAGTAAACGGTATCAGTCATAGCCTTATTTTGAGCACTTAGTACTCCTGCTGCTATCAGAATAGCAACAGTTAATATATATTTTTTCATAAATGTAAATTCCTGAGATTATTTTATTGATATACCTGAAATAGAAAGACCGACCTTACTCCATTTTTTCGCCTGTAACTTCATAGATGGCTTTCTTTTCCATAATTCCATACTTGCGATGCTTAGCGATAAATTTCAGATGTGCAATATATAAATCCTGAATCTGAGAATTTTGCCCCAATCCTTCCATTCGAACATTTACTGTATAACCTTCTTTTTCGATATCGTTTTTCCAGTCTTCGGCTATATCATTTTTGGCATGCTCACCGGCAACAAACATAAGAGGTACAATTTCTACATGTTTTAATCCAGAAGCTTTCAATTGAGTCATCATATCATCGAAAGATGGATATCCTTCTATCGTTCCCACAAAAAAATTGCTGTGTCCTTTAGCTTTCAGCATATAGTCCAACATCGCATATTGTGCAGTATTAGAATCGTATGTTCCGTGTCCAACCAATACATAAGCTGTTTTTGGGTCAGTATTATCAGTTAATACACTTATCAGATTTTCATAATCTTCGGGAGTATAAAGCAATGGATCTCCGACCCTTATCTCTTTAAAATCGGACTTAACAGCTGCAATATCCTTATCCAAAGATTCTTTTTCAACGCCATCAATAATAGTTGAAGGCTGGATGAGCAGATGGGTATATCCTTCTTTTTTCAATTGTTGCAAAACAGTCAAAGGTTTCTCTTTCACAATACCTCTTTCACCTAAACGCTTTATCACAATACGAGCGGTATAAGCTTCACGAACTTCGACTGAAGGAAAAGATTCTTTAGCCTTCTTATTTAAGGCATCTATAGTTAATGCCCTGGTATCATCGTGTGTAGTTCCGAAATGCACCATCACTATTGCAGCTTTATCTCCCGGTTCCATATTGGCAAAAATGTCAGAATCTTCGTAATTCTTTCCACCATGGGCAGATACAGCTACCGAAACTATCAGAACTACAAACAGGCTTAATAAACTTCTCATTATTGTTTAAATTTTACAGTTAAACTTGCATATACAGTTCTCCCCGACGATGTAGTAGCATATCGGCTTCCAAAAGGTCTCTCGTCTTTGAAGTTGAATATGTTTTCGACTCCGAATCCCGGCTCGATAATAAATGCCTTACTGCCCGAAAAAGAGTGTGTAGTTGCGATATTCCATAAGTTATAAGAACGGGCATTTTCGTCCGAATAAAATACTTTGCTTTGCAGACGTCCGTTCAGATTTATGTTTAACTTATACTTACTCCATTCTTTATTCCAATTTGCATTAACAGTTCCCGTATGACGTCCTGCACCATACAATGGCACATTATCGACTCTGTTTACAGCATCCAGATAACTATATCCTAACCCTAAGGAGAAACCGTAACCGAGAAAAGCATTCATCGAAACATCAATACCTTGTGTACGGGCTTTCGAAACATTATTATACAGATAACGTTTGGTTACACCATTGGCTTTATCATCGTCTGTAAGGTCTACAACCGTACGATCTATAATATCGTGTATATTGTTAGTATAGCCTGTAACCGACATCGTAAAATATTTACTGATATACTCGGCATTCAACGAATAGTAATTCGATTTTTCAGGAATCAGATCCTTATTACCTTGACTGATTGTTGTTCCCGATAATTTGTCGTAATACAATTCAAGCAAATTAGGAGTTCTGAATCCGGCTGCATAAGATGCACGAAAATTGAAGTGATCTAATGCATACATAGCCGATAACTTGGGAGTAAACTTATTTTTAAATACTTCGTGGTGTATCAACCGGAATCCTGCGACAACAGATAATCTGTCTATTATCTTTATTTCGTCCTGAGCATACCATGCCATTGTATAAGCCGATTTAGCCTGCTCCATACTTTCAGGATTTCTCAGGTAATCATTTACAAAGTCCAAACCTGTATTCAGCTTATGATTTTCTCCGATACTGAATACGCCTTTCAAAGTAGAATTGAAATAACGTTGACGTTTTGTAAACTGGCGATCACCAACATTGTAAGTTATATTGTTACTTTTAGTCTCTTTTAAGTACCCTTTTTCGTACTCATAATTATCATAATAAGCATCGAATGTAATATAATCGACATGTTTACGGAAATGATATTCCCCTCCGGCAGCCATATTATAATCTTTATAAAACATATCATAAGTATAGTCACTCACAGGGCGGTCTGTACGTTTATCGTAATATGTACCTTTTGTATACAAAGAAATCATATTAGTAGGATCATATGTAAATTTCTGAGAAACCACATTTGACCTATAAGCTGCCATAGCTTGCTTATTGGTTTCTACTAAGGTATCACGGGTAGGTTTTGTTAGAGCTTTTTGCTCGTATTTACTCAATTGCCAGCCTTTAGATTCTCTGCGTTGGTAATTAGTCTGAGAGGTAAATTTGCCAAACTTCACTCCAAGATTAGTTGTTTGGTTGATAGTTCCATATTTAGAGACTCTATATGAAGAAGTAAAATCAACATTGTTAGCCGGAGTTTTAGTTATTATATTTATAACACCTCCCATAGCTTCTGACCCATATAACGAAGATGCTCCTCCTTTTACAATTTCAATACGCTTGACATTACTCATATCTATCCGCTCCAGATCGTTATCTCCACCGACATCACCCGAAAGCTTCTTTCCGTCAATAAGTATTAAGACTTGCTTATTACGAAGCCCTCCCATTACAATACTGTAAGAGCCTTTAGTCGAAATAGTGGGTGACAAGGCAGATAAAGCATCTTCGAAAGTTGCACTTCCTGTCCTTTCAATATCTTTTGCTGTCAATACTTCAACAGGAGTCGGAGTATCTTTTAACCGATGGTATGTGCCTGTTCCGGTGACTACCACTTCGTTAAGATTCAGATAATTTCGGGCTATGACCAGTTTAAGATCTGTGCTTTGGGGAGTAACAGGAAAACGCCCTGTCGTAAAATTCATGGCACTTGCCTGAATTGTGTAATCGCCCGAAGGAACATTGCTTAATGCAAATTCTCCCTTATCATCAGCAACAGTCGAGAACGAAGTTTTCTCGAGACGAACTACAGCTTCGGGTACAGTTTTTCCTGATTCGTCAACCACTACACCCTTAAATGTAACTTGCGCAACGACCACATGCAGCATACAGCACAACCATGCTGACAGCAATAACTTCTTTTTCATTAAAAATGGAAGTAAAATAGAGATTTATAATATATTCTTGACCCCGAGAATATTGAGTTTACTATTGTGCTAGGCAGGTTTCCTGACTTACTCTGCTTTCGAACGCCTTCCCATTCATCAAAGAACAGTGGCAAAAGATTTGTTCCTAAGCTTGCTAGAGTTCACAGTAGCGGGCACTGTTTCGGATTCTGACCGAATTCCCTTTTCAATGTATTGGACGAATATCCTGACACATCACCTTAGCGGATGCAAAGGTACTTCTAATAAATGTCAAAAAATACTCCTTTTAAATAAAATAGATATCGCAAGATAAAGCATAAATAAAATCTATATCACAATTCTTACTTAAAAGAAAACAATGAAAACAAATTCGTAACAGATTCTTTAAATTATCTTCTTTTTGGTGTAAAACCTACGTAACAAAAATAAAGGTGCTTTGTGTAGTTGAAATTTAGAAATTATATGCATCAAATGAATTACATTTTTTTACTGAAACAAAGACATATTTTAAGATACGCTTTGTCTATTCTATTCTTATTAATCTTATCTATTTATTCGCTATTTTCTCAAACCGCCATAAAAGGAACAGTCGTTGACGCCAAAAGTAATGAAACGCTTCCCGGTGTGGCTATCTCCATAAAAAATGCAGTATCCGGAACTTCATCTGATGCCGATGGAAACTATGAAATGCGACTTGCCCCGGGTAAATATACTATAACTGCGACTTATCTTTCATATACTACTCTCGAAATCACAGACGTAATAGTAAAAAAGGGAGAGATCACAGAACTAAACATTCCGATGCACGAATCAGCTCAGGCACTGAATGAAGTCGTTGTAGTAGGACTCGGACGAATCAATTCGGAAGTTGCATTACTCAACTCGATGAAAAGCTCGACAAGTGTAGTTAGTGGCATTTCGGCTCAACAAATTGCAAAGAGCCAAGACCGTGATGCATCAGAAGTTATAAAACGTATTCCCGGTATATCTATACTCGACGACAAATTTGTTGTTGCCAGAGGATTGTCGCAACGATATAACAATGTATGGATAAATAACAGTGCGATACCCAGTTCGGAAGCTGATACAAGAGCATTTTCGTTCGATATCATCCCAAGTTCTCAGATAGAAAATATAATGATTGTGAAATCACCTCAACCGGAATTGCCTGCTGATTTTTCAGGAGGATTCGTAAAGGTCGAAACCAAAGGTATTCCCAACGAAAATGCAATACAATTAAGCTATGGAGTGGGCATAAACACACAAACTCAGTTTCACGATTTTAAATATAATAAAGGCAGCGGAACCGATTTCTTAGGATTCGATAATGGCATGAGGTCACTTTCGGGATCAGTAAAAGGCCTACTCGATAATAATGATGCTACAGCCGTAACCGATGCTACACGCAATGGATTTAATAACGACTGGACTGTAAAAAATAAGAAACCTTTACCCGATCAACGTTTCAGCTTCCTTATCAACCGTAAATATCAAACAAGCGATAATGGCCTATGGGGGTTAATTGCTGCACTTAATTACAGTAATACCAACAAAACATATACTGATATGGAAAACTCTCGATTCGGGGTATATAATTCAGACAAAGACGAATCGGTTTACCTATACAAATATACAGATAACCAATACACATCGGAAGCTCGTGTAGGAGCATTGGCTAATTTGATATATAGACCAAACGATAAGCACAAGTTCGAATTCCGTAATATATTTAACCAATTAGGACGTAACCGCTATACAGAAAGAGACGGATATCAGTATATCAGCGCACTGTATGTACAACGCAAAGCCGAGTATATATACAATAGCAGAATGACTTATTCGGGACAATTTGCTGGTTCACACATTCTATCGGCAAAAGATAATCTGGACTGGACTCTAGGATTCTCTTATGCTAATAAAAAACAGCCGGACAGACGCATGATCAACTGGGACGAAAACGGGTTTGTGGGTGATGCACACGAAGGTGAAATGATGATAGACCAGAATCAGATAAGCCGCGACTACAGCAAACTCGATGAATACACCTATTCTTTAGGCACAAACTATTCACATGTTTTTGATTTCGACAATGGAATTAAACCAGTATTCAAAGCAGGAACTTATGCCGAATACCGCGATCGCAAATATAAAAACAGGGCTTTTTACTATCGTTGGTATCAAAATAATATGCCCGAAGATTTTCCTTACAGAGATGTAGTTTCGGAAATTCTTATCCCTGAAAATTATGATGCTTCGAAACTATATATCTACGAAGATACAGATAACCGCAACAGCTACTCAGGAAAAAATACTTTAGCTGCCGGATATGTAGCGGTAAATCTGCCTATCAACAAATGGAATATCTATGCAGGCGTACGTTTGGAGCATAACAAAATGGAGCTCGAAAGCTACACTACAATTAAAGAAAATGCAACCAGAACAAAGGATTATACCTATACAGATATCTTTCCTTCGATGAATGTTACATACAACATCAATAAAGAAAACCTTGTTCGTTTGGCTTACGGACGTTCGACCAACCGTCAGGAATTCAGAGAAGTATCATCATCTGTTTACTATGATTTCGACATGTTCAGCGATGTAAAAGGAAATGCTGACTTAACTCCCGCATACATTAACAACTTCGATGTCAGATATGAATTTTATCCTTCATCTTCAGAAATTATTTCATTAGCAGTCTTCTATAAGAATTTCAAAGATCCTATTGAATGGACTTATCTTGATGCAGGAGGTAGTTACACATATACTTTCATCAATGCAAAATCGGCTAATAACTACGGTATTGAATTAGATATCAAAAAGAGCCTCGATTTTATCGGACTGAAAGACTTCTCTTTCACCTTCAATGGAGCTATTATAGACAGTAAAGTAAAATTTGAAGAAGGTGCCATAAACGATCACGATCGCCCGATGCAGGGACAATCTCCTTACCTGATCAATACAGGAGTATTTTACCAAAATGACAAATGGGGATTAACATCGAGCCTTCTGTATAACATCATCGGAAAAAGAATTGTAGGTATCGGAAAAGTAGATACAAGCGAAGGATCAACCATCAACAACGACATCCCCGATATGTACGAAATGCCGCGTAATACAATCGATTTTTCTTTCACTAAAAAAATCGGAAAACAATTTGAAGTTAATGCAGGCATAAAAGATATTCTGGCTCAAAAAGTTCAGTTCAAGCAGTTTCCTAAGTTCGAAGACAGCGAAGGGAATATACACGAACGCGAACAGGTTACTAAAGAATTTAAACCGGGACGTAATATTTCGTTAACGGCAAGATTCAATTTCTAAGGAATAATAATAACTAATAGTACACTACTATAACAAAGAAGGTCTGAGACCTTAAACCTTTTGAAAATAAATTGATTAATTATGAAGACATTTAGATTATTAGCAAAAACGCTATTCGTTGCAAGTATGGTTATCCTAACGGCTTGTAGCGATAATGACAACAATGATGACAATAATGGAGGCGGAGGTAGTTCAACCGAACAGATTCTGTTTGGAGACGGAACTCAAATAGGTAATGGAGAACAGGAATTCAAAATAAAAGAAAGCCATACCATAAAGAAAGGAACTTATGTTCTGAAAGGCTGGGTGTATGTTGAAGAAGGTGCAACACTTACAATCGAACCCGGAACTATAATAAAAGGCGACAAGGAT
Source organism: Indolivaga capnocytophagoides (assembly GCF_036511535.1). Classification (GTDB taxonomy): domain Bacteria; phylum Bacteroidota; class Bacteroidia; order Bacteroidales; family Dysgonomonadaceae; genus Dysgonomonas_A; species Dysgonomonas_A capnocytophagoides. The sequence continues at coordinate 2,056,026 of NZ_AP028867.1, forward strand.
ACTAAAGCTGCTTTAATTATTAAACGTGGAGGTAAGATTAGTGCACAAGGTACAGCATCTTCACCTATCATCTTCACTTCTAACCAAGCCAAAGGAAGCCGTAAACCTGGAGATTGGGGTGGTGTTATTATCTTAGGAAAAGCGAAAAATAACTCAAGTGTAATGACTGTAGAAGGTGGTCCTGATGCAGAACATGGTGGTAGCGACGATACCGACAACTCGGGAGTATTGAGCTATGCCCGTATCGAGTTTGCCGGCTATCCATTCAAAGAAGACCAAGAAATTAATGGTCTTACATTAGGATCGGTAGGATCTGGTACAAAATTAGATCATATTCAGGTATCATACAGTAATGACGATTCATTCGAATGGTTCGGAGGCTCTGTTAATGCGAAATATTTGATCGCTTATCATGGTTGGGACGATGATTTCGATACAGACAACGGATTCAGTGGTAAATTACAATATTTACTAGCTGTACGTCATCCCAAAATCGCTGATACATCTCTATCAAACGGATTCGAATCAGATAACAATAAAGATGGAACAACAAGCGAACCTATCACATCGGCAGTATTCAGCAACGTTACATTTATTGGACCAATCGGACAAGATGCTTCATTTGCCAATACAACTCAATATATAACAGGAGGAACTCTAAACCCTAACAACGGATCTAAACTCGGAACTTTCCAGGCAGCTATGCAAATCCGTCGTAATTCTCGTCTAAACTGTTTCAATTCAGTAGCTGTAGGTTTCCCTGTAGGTTTGATTCTTGACAACGAAAAAGGAGCGACCCAAACAGCTGCCACCAATGGCAATCTGAAACTGCAAAACCTATTCTTCGCAGGTATGACTATCTTAGGTAGCGATATCAATAAAAAATATCTTGACCAATTTTCTACAGATGGTAAAACAATTGCTGACGAAACAAAAGAATCGTTCTCTAGTTCGTTCTTCAAGCTGGCAGCAAATAATAACAAATCATATGCTAATATTTCTGATTTGAAACTAAAACAACCTAATAGTTTGGTAGCTAGTCCTAGCTATGCTCCTTCTACAGGAAGTCCGTTATTAAATGGCGCAGTATTTACTGACGCATTACTTCAATCAGGTTTCGATAAAGTTACTTATGCCGGAGCTTTTGCCAGCGATGCTACATCTGACGACTGGACAGCAGGATGGGCTAACTTCGATCCTCAGAATACTACATATTAAGCTCAATAATTGAATATTACCTAATCACTAGGGTAAATACTAAACAGCTGCAAGAATAAACTTGCAGCTGTTTCTCTATATCCAATTTTATACTCCTTATATAAATAAGTGCCATATCTGCGTAACCAAGAAACAAACAATAAATCCTAAAATCACAGGCAATATAGTAGCCACAACAGTCCATTTAGCACTATTGGTTTCTTTATAAATAGTGTAAATAGTAGTACTGCAAGGATTATGCAGCAGACTGAACAACATCAGATTAACACCTGTAAGTAAACTCCAGCCTCCTGCATGAAGAATATCTGCAATCTCCGATTCTGTACCATCAAACAAAACTCCTGCCCCACTCCCCATAGCTACAGACTTCAGGCTAAGCACTGTCAGCATCAGAATAGTAGGAATAACAATCTCATTAGCAGGTATAGCCACAATATAAGCCAAGAGAATAACACCATTCAACCCCAGAAACAAGCCAAAAGGATCGAATGCATCTATAGCCCATACAGCAATACTTTGCCCCGAGATATCGATATTGCTTATCAGCCAGATTACAGCCCCCGCAGGTGCAGCAAACATAACGGCACGACCAAGAATTATCAATGTACGATCGATAATAGATGTATAAATAGTTTGCCACAATCGAGGTGGACGATAAGGTGGCAATTCTAAAACAAAGAAAGACGACTTACCTTTCAATAATGTTTTTGAAAGAAACCAAGATGTAAGAAAAGTAAAAGCAATACCCAAAACAGCAATGCCGATTACCGAGCCTGTAGCCACTAAATGCGATAATCCCGATGGCACAACCGCCCCGATAAAAATAGTAGCTATGAGTATTTGAGTAGGCCACCGACCATTACACAGCGAAAAGTTATTCGTAATAATGGCTATTAATCGTTCACGAGGACTGTCTATAATCCGTGTAGCCACTACTCCTGCGGCATTACATCCAAATCCCATGCTCATAGTCAGAGCTTGTTTACCATGTGCCCCTGCTTTTCGGAAAATATTATCGAGATTGAAAGCAATACGTGGTAAATAGCCAAAATCTTCGAGCAAAGTAAATAGAGGGAAGAAAATAGCCATGGGAGGTAACATCACAGCTACAACCCATGCTGTAGCCAGATAAACCCCATCGAATAATATTCCGCTAAGCCACCCCGGAAAATGGAGTAATATACCTAAATCTTTCAACAAGGGATAGACTTTATCAATCAATAGTATTGATAACAATTGCGAAGGATAATTTGCCCCCACAATAGTAATCCAAAGTACAATACCCAACATTAGTAGCATAATAGGAAATCCCCATACACGGCTGGTTACAATATTATCGATAGCCCTGTCGATCCGAAAAGACTGCTTTTTATCCTTTGTCTTCACCGAGCTCTCGACAATACGGGCAGCATCTACATAAATACCTTCAGTAAGATCATCATGCAGACTTCCCCCAACCTTCAATCTCAAGTCATCAGCTTCAGACAACAAACTTTGTAACAATTGTTCTTTATCATTCATATCAAACAAGCCTCCCTTCCTGCAGTGCTTTCTTTATACTTTCGTCTCCCTCCAGTAGCCGCATGGCTATCCATCGGCTGTTTGGTAAATCGGGGTAAAGTTGGACTAATTTATCACTCAATCTCTGAATAGCATCCGCAGTTTCGTCAGACATGTTTTTTATTCGGTGAGGTTTGGTTATAATCTTACCTGCTGCCAAATCATATATGGTTTGTAACAGATCATTTATACCTTTATTTGCCCGTGCCGTTGTTGGAACAACGGGAATCCCCAAGTCCCTCGACAAAGTACGGTCATCAACATCAATTCCATGCCGATGAGCCTCATCCATCAGATTAAGACACAGCACAGCCTTATCTGTAATTTCCAGAATCTGCAATGCCAGATTAAGATTTCTTTCTAACCGCCCCGCATCAGCAACAATGATTGTCACATCAGGTTTTCCGAAAAGGATAAAATCACGAGCAATCTCCTCATCTTCCGAAGTCGAAAGCAAGGAATATGTTCCGGGAAGATCGACCAATTTAAATGTCTTATCCAGAAATGAAAAGCTCCCCATGGCCGTAGCAACTGTTTTGCCCGGCCAATTGCCGGTATGCTGTCTCAAGCCGGTTAAAGTATTAAATACGGTACTTTTACCGGTATTAGGATTTCCCGCCAAGGCTACCACATAGTCGTAAGCCATCGCCTGATCACCTAATTTTTTCAGATTTGCACCTGTATTATAACTGCAAGTATCACATATTTCATTCATTTTTCAGTACCTCTCTTTCTACAAAAACCTCATCGGCCTGCTCTTTCCGCAAAGCGATCAACGTATCTCTCAGACTATATGCGATAGGATTTCCCAAAGGACTTATGTTTTGCACAGTTATAATTGTGCCACGAACAAACCCCAAATCGAGTAAGCGTCGCCTAGCTTCTCCTCTGCATTGATCCGATAGCCCCGTAATGCTGGCTGTTTCGCCATATTTCAGTTCTGACAATTTCATTTCCGTTATTTATCAATCAGTTATCCTCAAAAGGTTACAAAGGTTATTCTAAAATTGCACTTTTTCATCAATAACCTTTTTTCTCGTAACTTGTTACTTATAACTATTTTACTTATAGATAAAATCATTCTTACCACAAATTATACCTTACCCCCAAGAATAATTTTGTTCCTTGCAGAGGAGCATAATTATAACTGGTATCAAAAGTATATCCATATGGGTTATTAATAGGATCATCAACATTCTTATCGAATGGATCTTCAGCACGTATTAAAGAATACTTTGGTCTAAAGTTAAAAATATTCTTCACACCTCCATATACTTCGAATCCTGATCCTTTAAAAGCCTTTCTTACTTGTATATTAGCCAAAGTAAACCAGGGAGAATACTCCGGACGGTAATCATTCGGTTCGATAGGCAGGCGCATCGGCCCTGTCCAGGTTCCTGTAAAGTTGACAGAAAAGTCCTTTGGTAAATCATAATCCACAGTATATGTACCGCCCCATTTGGGTGCATGCAACTGCTGAATACGTTCCATCGCCCCGTTTTCATCCTTTTCTTTCGAAAATACATCCTCGTAAGTCACACCCAAAGATATCTTCAAGGGAATATTGAATACAAAATCCATATTCAACGAAGCACCCTGTGAAATTGCATGCCCATCAAGATTCGAATAAATAATTTTTTTAGGATCAGTATCAAAATCACCTATTATTTTATTTGTAAAATACGAATAAAAGCCTGTCATATCAAACCCCACATAAAAATTATCAGTATTCACTTTCAATACATAATTGAGGTTGGCATTATACGACCTTTCGGGTTTTAAGTTTTCTTTTATAACAACCTCTCTTGCTCCGGTAAGAGCAGCATGATCTTCCGTAAATAAATTAACGACTCTGAATCCTGTACCAAAACTAGCTCTCAGGGTATTATTACTATTCGGGGAAAAACGATATGCAAAACGGGGAGAGTGTACACTTCCGTGATTTTTGTCATAATCATACCTATAACCTCCCAATAAGGTATTTTTACCATTAATATGCCATTCGTCCTGTATAAAAACACCCGGAAGTGGTGTTTTGTTGGGTTTATTTTTAGTTCCATCACTCGACATCGTAGCGGGAGTATTATCGTCATAATAATTGTAGCGGTACGAAGCCCCTAACAGTAAATTATTTTTCTCACCTAATGGCTTATCCCAATATGCCTGTACAAAATATACTTGCTGTTTTGCCATATAAGGAGTATTACCGTACCACGAATTCTGCTCGTGCCAATTATATGAATACTGAGTATATATATTTTCGGCAGTAGGCAGTTGATATGCCCCGAACAACTCTACCCGATTAGTATACACACTTTCGGCATAGATAGAATCGCTGCCTCTCCAACTTTTATCCCAGTTCATCTGTCCCCCCCAGCGATCTTCATACACATAACGAGCCCCGATATTAGCGATCTTGTTATCATCACGCTTGAAATTCCATTTATTAAAGATCGAGATACGGTTCTGTAAAGTTACATCCGTAAAATTATCGTGATTCTTGTCTTTCTTGTCATTATAATTAAAATAGTTTACACCCAATAAGGTAGATACCTTATCACCCATATTTAGTTTAAGAGAACCATCTACATTATATTCGTTCCAAGATGTGCCGAAAGCATCGAAACTAACCAGAGGCGCATTCTCTGGATTTTTAGTTATAACATTTATTATCCCTCCCATAGCTTCCGATCCGTATAATGACGATGCAGGACCTTTTACAACCTCTACCCGCTCGATCAGACTATTAGGAATGCCATTCAAACCATATACCGTAGATAAGGCACTTACGATGGGCATACCATCTATCAATATCATAGTATAAGGACCTTCCATGCCGTTTATATGAATATCGCCCGTATTACATACATTGCAATTGATTTGAGGTCTTACCCCATTCACCATCCCTATTGATTCGAATAAAGAAGGTGCCGGATTTTTGTGGAAAAGAACAGGAGTAACCACTTCAACCGGGATAGGGCTATTCAATCGGCTCACAGGGCGCATAGTACCTGTTACCACAACCTCCGATAATGAGCTATCATCGGATAAAAGCTCGATATTGAGCACCTCTAAGGATGCATTTTTTACAGCAACACTCCCTTTATAGGTTTTATAACCTAAACTGCTAACCTGTAACTGATATGTACCGGAAGGAATCTTTCGTATTTCGAAATATCCTGTTGAATCGGTGGTTGTCCCGACATTTAATTTCGGAATATTTACTGAAGCAAAATCAAGAGGCTCGCCGTTATTTCTGACAAAGCCCTTTACTACATTCTGAGAGAATCCTTCCTGTACAATCAAACTAATACCTAAAACTATAAACAATATATATTTCATAATTCAAACTTAAGGTCTAAGACCTTTTTATTACTTTGGTAAGAGTAACGACCAAAGACCGTTATAAACTGAAAGCATTTATTAGAATCACAAAAATACAAAGTTAGATCAATCTAACAAATTTATTTGAATAATATTTACTCTGACAGATTTCATTTTTTGGTATATTTGCAAAATGATATCGTCAACAGAGGAGAACTATTTAAAGACATTGCTTCATTTAGAAGATAAAACAGGTGAAGCAACTGCAAATGAATTGAGTAAATTGCTCAATATAAAGATGTCGACTGTAAATAGTATGATAAAAAAGTTTGCAGAAAAAGGTCTGGTTCACTACGAAAGCTACAAACCTATAACCCTAACGGAAGAAGGACGCAGACAAGCTGCATTAATTTTAAGAAAGCATAGACTTGTAGAAATGTTTTTGTTCGAAAAAATGGAATTCGGATGGGAACACGTACATGAGATAGCCGAACAAATAGAACATATTAAATCGCCTATATTTTTCGATAAAATAGACGAACTACTGAACCATCCTGTTGCCGATCCACATGGATCGCCTATACCCGACAAAAATGGTAATATAGCACTTACAAATTACCTGAAACTAAGCGATTGCAAGGTCAATGATAAAGCTGTATTTTCGGCTGTAATAGATTCCAATGCGGAGTTTCTTCAATTCTTAACTAAACGGCATTTGATGTTAAATATCGAAATAACAATTGATGCTATAGAAACATTTGACGGCAGCATGACGGTCAGCTACAATGGCAATAAAAATGAGGTGCTAAGTAAGTTTGTTTGTGACAGACTTCTTGTTATAAAGCAGTAATAAATAAAAAAGTGCCCTAATCGAAAGGCACTTTGATTTTTTGAGAATTGAGATTCTATTTCTCTATCAATTCTTTATATGCTTTACTATCGAGTAACTTATCCAGTTGGCTCTTATCAGATAATTTTACTTTAATAATCCAGCTATCGAACGGATTATGATTCAATTTATCAGGGGTATCCGATAATGAATTATTTACTTCCACCACTTTTCCTGAAACAGGAGATAATAAATCGCTAGTTGCTTTAGAGCTTTCTACAGCACCGTATTCATTACCTAACGAAACATCTTCGTCTACTTCGGGCAGATCGATATATACGATATTACCCAACTCATGCTGCCCTACTTCGGTAAGTCCGATAAAAGCAAATTCGCCTTCAATTTTCACCCACTCGTGTGACTTTGTATACAAGAGTCCTTCTACTACTTTTGCCATATTTTTTTGTATATTTTGTTTTAAGTTTTATTCTTCTTGAAAGAGGATATCTATAAAACGAGACTTATCCAAATTAAAGATATAGTCTTCCATTTTCACATCCTTCAACAGAGATTCAATCGTTTCACGATCATAATCTACATTATGCAGCATTTTGAATAGCACATCTATATCGCCGACCAAAAAATAGTCACCTACAATATTTATGTCTTTTATTACATTATTCTTCAGTTCCAATCGTACCTGAATATCTCCTGCATCACCATAACTGTGCTTTACCACGGTATAGCGAGGATTGTTCCCGTAGATAAACTCTTCGCTGAGATATTCTTTTTCTATCTCTTCAATTTTTGCTACCTCTTCGTAAGTAAGAGTACGCTCGCTATCGCAAAGATGTGTACGCACAAAACGTTTGAACTCCTCTATATCTATATCTAAATATTCGGAAAGATTAGTCACTCGCTTGCGAACCGACTCCACACCTTTACTGATCAGTTTTTTATCATTGGGGGTAATAGACAACACCAATTTTTCCAAATCGGTGTTGAACAGCATGGTTCCATGCACAATACTTTTTTCGGATGTTCGGTAAAAAGCATTACCCGAAACTTTTTTCTCATCAACCGTAATATCGTTTCTACCCGAAGCAATAGCATTAACTCCCAGTTTTTGCAGAGTTAAAGCCACCCGTTGCAGATAACTGAGAAAAGTAAAACTCACATTTCGGTCTTTAGTTATGTATGAAAACATGATGTTACTAAAGTCGGCATAGACACATCCCCCACCCGATTTCCGGCGATAGGTTTCTATCCCGTTGGCACGAACATAATCGAGATTCACCTCATTTTCCATCAACTGATTGCGACCAAAGATCACAGTTGGGTTCACTTGCCACATATAGAAACATTCGTCCTCATCTATATTATGGGCAATATATTCTTCCATTGCCAGATAAAAAGAAAGCCTTCTGACTTTATCATCAGGCAGAGCTATATATATCATAATGTATTTTGTTTTTTTATGTCACAGACCTATTTAATTTCCCCTAGAGAACAAACTTTCGGGGGCAATTGTTTGTGCATTATACAACTTTTATCAAACAAGCTGTGCTACTGTTTCAACATACTCGCTGCGCAACAACTCTATCTCTTTTTGATATCCGTCGAGCTCGTTGGGTGTCTCCAGATTAAACGGCAAATGACGTAGTTTCGGGTGATTAATCACCTTACGGAATGTTTCTAAACCTAAACTTCCCTCTCCTATTTTTTGATGACGGTCTTTGTGGCTGTTCATCGGATTCATGCTGTCGTTGAGGTGAATTGCTTTTAACCTATCCAGCCCTACGACCTTGTCAAAATGATCGATCACACCATCCAGATCATTCACAATATCATAACCTGCATCGTATACATGGCAGGTATCTAAGCAGACACCCATCTTATCCTGAAGTTTAACACCATCGATAATCTGACGTAATTCTTCGAATGTACGACCAACTTCGCTGCCTTTGCCTGCCATAGTTTCTAGTAAAACTATCGTAGTCTGATCGGGCTTGATTACCTCATTCAATGCATCTATAATCTGACCGATAGCCACATCGATCTCTTGTGTAGTGTAACTGCCTGGATGAAAATTATACAAATGACAAGGCAAAATTTCCATACGAGCCAAATCGTCAGCCATCATTTCTTTGGCAAACTGACGAGTTTCGGGTTTTGCCGAACACAAATTCATCGTATACGGAGCATGCGCCAACAATGGAGCAAAATTATTAGCCTTCACTAATACAGCCAAAGCATCGGCATCCTTCGGGTCTATCTCTTTGGCACTTCCGCCACGAGGATTACGTGTAAAAAACTGAAATGTATTGGCTCCTATCTTAAGAGCATCTTTACCCATCGCTTCGTATCCTTTCGACAACGACAAGTGACATCCTATATTAAGCATAAGTTATTTGTTTGTTTTTCTTTCTTCGATTATAAAGGTAAGGTTATTTCTGCGAGACTACATCATCAATAAGTCTCTATATAATATAATTTTTGTTTATGTTCTTTTACTTCAAGGAACCGGATCAAATCCATGACCTCCCCACGGATGACATCTGCCGATGCGCTTTATAGCGAGCCACGTTCCTTTAAACGGTCCGTATTTTTTCACAGCTTGTATCGCATATTCCGAACATGTAGGACTATACCTGCATGTAGGAGGCTTCAAAGGAGAGATAGAATACCGGTAAAAGTAAACCAACCCCAATACAATAGCTGATAATATTTTACGAATTACCTTCATCCGGATCCTTCTTCGTCAATTTATCGGTTAATACATTTATCGTTTTCAGCATCGACTTTTCTATTTCCGCGAAAGACGGAAGTTCGTCTTTCAGGTAAAGGAACGCAACATCTAAAGATATTCCGGCTGTCGCAGAAACATCCGCAAAGCGATGTTTATGCAAACGAAAAACTTCCCTCACCATCCGTTTCACACTATTACGTTTATTAGCTCGCTTGAATCGTTTTTTCGATACACTCACCAGCATCGCAGCAAGAGGCTTACCCTCCTCCGGTTCACGCCGAGAGAATACAATCCTCAACGGATAAGCGATGAAAGATTCACTTCCTGCAAAAAGTACATCAATACGTTTTTGCGCATATATCCGTTCGTCTTTCGTCAATGTATATATAGGTTTTCCGGAGTTCATCATCAAATACTTGCTGTAACTTATTAATATAACAAAGATACTCTTTTCTGTTTTAAGGTTATAGGGCTTTCCGATATTTTCCGAAAAGATAAATAAGAAAAGGTGACAAAGGTTACACTGAAAATACACTTTTCTCATTGTTACCTTATTGGCATATTTTCAAATTGTCTCATCAGATACCAACCATTCAAAGAACGCTTTTACGATAGATAAAAAAAGACAAAAGGGGCTGGCTCCCTAGATAAAATTTACATTACAGTCTGCTCGTATCATCCCGTACTCCATTAAATTCAGTCTATAACACAAATCTGCTTAAAATTGACCGATATGTAGACGTACGAATAAAAAAAATAATATAAATTTGCAGTTCGCTTTAACATAATGCTAATGTCCCACGATGGAAATTCTATAAGATGGGTAATCGACAAATTCGATGAACTAGATATACATAAATTGTATAAAATACTTCATCTAAGATCCGATGTGTTCGTTTTAGAACAAGTATGCCCATATCTCGATCCTGATTTTAAAGATCAGAAGGCTTTACACCTGCAAGGATATATTAATGACAGATTAATTGCCTACTGCCGTTTGTTCGCTAAGGGCGACTATTTCGAAAACGCCAGCATAGGACGTGTAGTCGTTCCTGCCGACTGCCGAAGATATGGATACGGGCACATATTGATGGATAAAGCTATAGAATTACAGAAAACCGTACTAGGAGAAACCCTTCTAACGATATCAGCTCAACAATATCTGAAAACATTTTACGAAAACCATGGTTTTGTACAGATAAGCGAACCATATCTTGAAGACGATATTCCGCATATAAGAATGGAAAGATAAAAAATAATCATACTAATAAAGTACTGCAATGAAACAAAAAATTTTAGTTACGGGAGGAGCCGGATATATAGGTTCACATACAGTGGTTGAACTTCAAAATGCCGGATACGATGTGGTAGTAGTAGATAACTTGTCTAATTCGACAGCCGACAGCATTGATGGTATAGAGCGTATAACAGGTATCCGCCCTGCCTTCGAAGAAGTAGACTGCAATGACTCGGACGCAATGAAAAATGTATTCACTAAATATGCACCGATCAACGGAATTATCCATTTTGCAGCAAGCAAGGCTGTCGGAGAGTCGGTGCAGAAACCGCTGTTATATTACAAAAACAATCTGGTTTCACTTATCAATTTACTTGAATTGATGCCCGAATTTAATGTAAAAGGCATTGTATTCTCATCATCATGTACTGTATACGGAGAGCCAGATGTTAATCCTATTGACGAAACCGCACCGATCAAACCTGCTGCTTCTCCTTATGGAAACACGAAACAGATTAATGAAGAAATCATTCAGGACTTCATCAGATCAGGAGCAAATATCAAAAGCATTATCCTTCGCTATTTCAATCCGGTAGGAGCTCATCCTTCTGCAGAAATAGGTGAATTGCCTAATGGAGTACCTCAAAATCTGGTTCCTTTTATCACACAGACTGCAATGGGTATCCGTAAAGAATTAAGTGTATTCGGCGACGATTACGAAACTCCTGACGGATCATGCGTACGTGACTTTATCAATGTGGTGGATCTGGCTAAAGCTCACGTTGTAGCGATGGACAGAATGCTACAGGATAAATCGAACGACAAAGTAGAGATATTTAACTTAGGAACCGGAACAGGTTTATCTGTTTTGGAACTGATTAATGTCTTCGAAAAAGTTACCGGCGTAAAACTGAACTATAAAATTGTCGGACGCCGCGAAGGAGACATCGTTAAGATATGGGCTGATCCGGAGAAAGCCAATAAAGTATTAGGCTGGACTGCTCAGACTCCTATATCCGACACTATGGCTTCTGCCTGGAAATGGCAGGAAAAACTTCGTGAAAGAGGTATAATGTAAGGTCACTAACTATAATAAAAAAGGGAGTCTTTCGTCGACGAAAGACTCCCTTTTTTATTATAGTATTAATCGATTCAATGAATAAATACACTCGATCCGGCAATGACCATCCATCGCCCGGAAAACTTTTTCCATGTACGAAGAAAACGGACTTCACCCTCAATCGGCTGTTGAAAAAAAGCCCCTTTCATGAATACTTTTGCCGAAACTACAACCACATCATCAAAGACACGAATCTCACGGCTAAGACAATCGAGATTATCCAAAACCATATTTCCGGAACGATAAGTCGATAAATCCATATCCTTGGTTATAATCTCTCCCGTTGGGGCATTAAAGATAAGATTATCCGAAATCAGATTATCCAAGACATTCACATCGGCATTTTTCATTGCATGAATCAATAATTCTTCGCTATCGACAATTTCTTTCTCTACGGTCATATCATCCCTTTACTTTTATAGATCTAACCAACCTTGTAGAGTCGAGCTCCATCACAAGATTGGATGTATGAGTTTCGTCTTTCTTCTTTCTTATATTGTAAGAAGTTTCCGATTTGACAGCCAACTCTATAAAAAAACTACCTTTGTTATCTTTTTTTGCATAAATAGACTCTTCAACAGGCGTATAAGTCACCTTTTTGATCTTATTATCTTTTCTCTCTTTTGTAATCTGGGCTACAACATCAGTAGAAGTCATTTGCTGTGTATAATAAAATACGGAAGAAGCAAATTCTTTCAAAAGGTCTTTTTGATTGTTCTGAGACAGTTTCTTGTAAAAATCATTGATACTGAGTTTCACATTAGCCAAAGCAGCACCCTCTACTACAGAAATAGAAGACAGATAAGCATAATGTTCTTTTGCTTCTTCGACATGCTGTCCCGAAACATTTTCCAGTTTAACATTCTCCAGATAAGCTTTATAAGCATCAGCAGTATTATCCTTTACCGTAGATAGCCATGACAACGAATCCATTATATTCCTTATCTGAGACATATATGGAGTCTTTGGATTTTCGCTTACATAAGTATAAAAAGCATTGATATCAGACGATTTTTTTAATTTCTCCCAAGTATCAGCTTCTGCTTTCCGAATATCCCGAATACGTTTATTAGCCTCCTCTGCAAACTTTCCATGCTGATATGTGACCAGATATTTAGAGTAAGCCACGGGAGTATTTTCTTCCACACAACTATTCCAGAACTTCAATTCTTGTTCTTCAAATTGCTTTTGCTGAAACATCTTTATCCCGACAAAAACACCAGCCGCCACCAAAACAAGACATAGAATTATAAGATAAATTACTCTCTTCGAGAGACCTTTCTTTTTCTTTGGTTCTATAAGAGGCCTTTCTTCATCCTTTTCGAATTCAGTATCGTCTTCCTCCTCAAGATCTTCTTCCTCGGGTTTATAATCTTTGGTTATATCATACAACGGCGCCGGAGTAGCTTCGAGAAAATCAGTTGCATACTGATGTTCCATATGGTCATGACAATCTTCGCAAAAATCCTCATTATCATTTATCGGCTTGCCACAAAGGGGGCAATATCTTACTTCACTCATCTCTTTTTATATTTTACCTGACAATCTATAACAGTCTCGTTGTTTCTTTTGAGGTCTCAGACCTATCTATTAACTTCACAAACATAACAGCATCAGCCAGTTATTGTTTTTAAATATATCACTAATATTTTCTGTTACTTATTAACATCACGAAAGGCTTATAGCCTTAGTCTTCATAAAGAAGATATTTTTTTCTCTTATTCTTATATAACATCAAATCACCTGCCCAAGTTTTACGGATGGCAGACTCAGACATCCCCGATACAATTTGTCGTTGCAACTGATCCGATCCGGCCAGCATATTCATAAATTTAGGAGATTTGAAGAATTTAGTTCCCTGCCCCGATTTTTTATAAAACTGTATCAGGTACTTCAGGGTCAATCCCTGATCAAATTTCTCGTTCCGCAGGTCAATACCATAACAAATCTTGTCTTTTTGCAAAGGATTTTTATCAAATCCCTCAAGAGCTACAGGAGTGAAGGTGAACGATCCGAAACGTGAATCGGGATAACCGATTACCTGAAAAGGATAATATGTTCCACGCCCTACACTTACATTTGTAGCCTCAAAAAAACACAACGATGCATATAAACTTATTGATTGATCATTTGGAAGATTCGGTGAGGGTTTTATGGGTAACGAATATTTATCACGGTGCTTCCAGCCCTCTGCCTTTATTACTGTCAGATCACATTTTTTCGAACCCGAAAGCCATCCTTCTCCGTTAATCATCCCGGCTAATTCCCCGATAGTCAGTCCATGTAATACTGGAATAGGGTGCATTCCTACAAACGATTTATAGGCAGATTTCAACACGGGGCCGTCAATATAATCATGGGGATTAGGCCTATCCAGAACAATCAAGGGCTTATTATTCTCAGCGCATGCTTCCATCACATAGTGCATTGTGCTGATGTATGTATAAAAACGAGCTCCGACATCTTGTATATCAAAAATTACCACATCCACATCCTGTAACATTTCAGAAGTCGGTTTTTTAGTTCGACCATACAGAGAGGTAACAGGCAGACCAGTCTTCGGATCTTTTCCGTTGACAATTAGCTCGCCCGCATCTGCATTTCCTCTGAATCCATGCTCAGGCGCAAAAATTTTAGTTACATTTACACTTTCGGATATCAATGCGTCCAATAAATGTGTACCGCTCGACAGGCAGCTGGTATGATTTACAACCAGAGCTACGCGTTTATTATTTATCAGAGGTAAAAGTTTATCGAAGCGGTCGGCTCCGACCTTAATATTGCTCACTGCCTGAATTTGGAAAGCGAGTAATAAAAAAACAAGCGACAAAAGAAAACCTTTTTTCATAGAATCCGTTATTTACCTTGTAAAGATAAATGTTATTATATTATAATACATTATGATTTAGCTTAAGATCATAGAATAAAGACAAAAATGAACCCGATAGATATAATTAACAAATACTACGAACAGAATTCGAATCTTTATAACATCCTTATTAATCACAGCTCGGATGTTACCAAAAAGGCTTTGGATATAGCCCGCAACCATCCCGAATTAAATATCAACATCCAGTTTGTAAGAGAAGCCGGAATGCTGCACGATATTGGTATATTCAAAACGAATGCGCCTTCTATTGATTGCCATGGCGAATACCCCTATATGGCACACGGATATCTGGGTAGTGAATTATTGCAAAAGGAGGGTTTTCCGAAACATGCTCTTGTTTGTGAACGTCATACAGGAGCAGGTCTTCAATTACAGGAGATTATAGATCAAAATCTACCGGTACCTCATCGGGATATGATGCCTATAAGCATCGAAGAGCAGGTTATTTGTTTTGCAGACTGCTTCTTCTCTAAAACACATCTGGGACAGGAAAAATCTGTTGAAAAAATACGATATAAGCTTGCCCGATTCGGTGAACGCTCAGTAAACCAATTCGACCAATGGTGCAATCTTTTCTTATAAAATAAATTACGAAGGAAGCGCCTGTCTTTAATAAAGACAGGCGCTTCCTTTTATACATGCTCTGAATCAGACTCAAAGAGAGTCTATATTTTTCAGATGTATCAGTTTCTTATTCAACACTTTTTTATCATTCGAAGAACCTAATACTTTTAAATTAAGAGCAGGAGAAGAACGTAATACAGCCGAATGGGCTTGAACTCCGGTCATATCGGCAATAGCTGCACTGAATAAAGCTTCATCGGTATCTCCCAATTCTTTCCAACCGACATTTTTCACTGTCAGGTAGTCAAATTCATCAACAACTATATCCGGTGTGAAACCATTGGAATAATCCGACTCTTTATTTTTATTATATATTTTAAAACTGATAGGCCATAAGACATATGTATTGCGGTCGTCATCATCTTCATAAATAGCAAAAGACCCGACATTTTTACCTACGGTGGTTTCTCCTACGACCTTCAGCGTCTTAGAAGCATCCGAATAATAAGGCTTCAAGGCATTTATAATCAATTCGCTTGCCGATGCAGTCTGTTCTGTACCGATTATATATAAGCTATTCAACTGACTCCCCAAATTAGGAACCGTTGCTAACTGTTTATTAGAACTGCTATAAATCTTATCTACAAAATAATCATACATATAACTGATTTTCGTAGCATTTGTATCCGATAGTTTATCTAATTCTGCTTGTTTTACAGAATTATAGTTCATTATATCCATTATATTGGATGTGTTCAGGGTCGGAACTAAAGCACTCGCCAATGCTTGAGCAGAGGATAAGTATCCACCACCATTGTAACGGAGATCTAACACGACATCGGTAACCCCTTTCGATTTGAAATCAGACAGTATATTGAGCAATTCAACATCGTACTCTCTGTTTATCAAATCTTTCGGTGTAAATGAATTATAAGCCAGATATCCTATCGTATGACCATTCTTAACATAAATACTATCAGTAAATATCGGATTTTCTTCGTAATTAAGAGTTGCGGTTATGGTAAGATTAAACTCTTTATCATCAGCATAATTATTAATATAGAAAGTGTAGCTGTCACTCCCCGATAAGATCGTAGAGTAATTAGTCTTCGTCACTGTCTGGTTGTTTACCTTAAAAATGATATCGCCACGTTTCAAGCCTTTTTCCGCAGCATTGGTTTTCGGATACACATATGTTACTATAAATGCAACATCAGTATAAGTATTATTGGTATAAGTTGCGATATACTCAAATCCAATAGAAGCAGTTGTGGTAGAAGACTCTAAAGACGCAGTTTTCAACAGATCATCGTGAGAAGATTCTATTCTTGAAAAATAAGAACCCGCATTTTTAGGCCATTCATTAGAATACAACAAACTATTGAAAAACGTTTCGGGATCGGACTCAAAATTCAGAGATGTTTTCTGGGGTATCTGGTCACGCCACAAATACCATTCGTCCATCTTCTCATAAGTCCAGTTATTTACATAAGCATTATCCGATTGTTCACCGGGATTATCGACGTTGGCATCGTCATTATTATCATCGTCGCTGCAAGCAAAAAACAAAGGAGCGAACGCAGCTAAAAATAAAAAAAGGAAAAATTTAGTTCTCATTAGCAGAAAAG
Source organism: Indolivaga capnocytophagoides (assembly GCF_036511535.1). Classification (GTDB taxonomy): domain Bacteria; phylum Bacteroidota; class Bacteroidia; order Bacteroidales; family Dysgonomonadaceae; genus Dysgonomonas_A; species Dysgonomonas_A capnocytophagoides. The sequence goes on from NZ_AP028867.1 coordinate 2,073,145, forward strand.
TTGTTAAGAAATAAATGAAGCTATTCCATACAAATTTCTACAAAGAAAACCAAATACCCAAGAACTATACACTTTATTCGATAAAAAATAAAAATTCATCGACCATTTGTTCTCTCTGCCCGTCAAAAACATAGGATACTTTCAAGTGCAGATAGCAATAACTCTATCTCACATAAACATAGTCTATTAAACATATTTCAGCATATAAGTGTTTTAAGACTATCATTAGAAGGTCTCAGACCTATTTAGTGATTTATCAGCCGAATTTCTATAAAAAGTTATCCAGCCGAATATGTCACCAAATACTTACTGTTACTTATAATAAACAACTATAAATTTATAAATAAATCATGGATTTTGATATAGCAATTATTGGAGGAGGCCCCGCCGGATACAACGCAGCAGAAAAGGCTGCCGAAAACGGATTGCAGGCAATACTCTTCGAGAAAAAGTATCTTGGAGGTGTTTGTCTGAATGAGGGTTGCATACCAACCAAAACACTTTTGTATTCGTCTAAGATATTCGACAGTTTCAAAACTGCCGATAAGTATGGAATTTCGGTTAACGGAAACCCGTCCGCTGATTATCCCAAAATAATCAAGCGCAAAGACAAAGTTGTACAGACACTAACGGGAGGAGTCGGTTATAAACTGTCATCGGCAGGAGTAACCGTAGTGAAAGAAACGGCAACCATTCTGGGTGAAAAAGATGATGAAATCCAAATTTCGGCTGCCGGAAAAACTTACAGTGTAAAATATATACTGCTATGCACCGGATCAGAAACAGTTATCCCTCCGATCAAAGGACTTTCCGATACTCAATTCTGGACTTCTAAAGAAGCTCTGGAAAGCACTGAGCTTCCTAAATCACTGGCGATCATAGGCGGTGGTGTTATCGGGATGGAATTCGCTTCAATATTCACCAGCATGGGTGTTCAGGTACACATTATCGAGATGATGCCCGAAATACTTGGAGCTATGGATAAAGAAACATCTGCAATGCTCCGTACTGACTATGGCAAGAAAGGTGTCAAATTTTATCTGAATACCAAAGTTACCGAAGTAACCGCCAAAGGTGTAGTAGTCGAAAAGGACGGAAAATCTCAAACAATAGAAGCCGATAAAGTATTGGTTAGTGTTGGCCGTCGTCCTGTTACTAAAGACCTCGGACTCGAAACGCTAAACATTGCAATGAAGGGTAATGGCGTTGCAGTCAATGAATTCATGCAAACATCACATCCCCGTGTATATGCAGCCGGAGACATCACAGGATTCTCTCTGTTGGCGCATACAGCTATACGCGAAGGAGAGGTAGCTATTCACCATATTGCCGGCGAAGACGACCGCATGAGCTACAAAGCTATACCCGGAGTAGTTTATACCAATCCCGAAATTGCAGGAGTAGGCAAAACAGAAGAAGAGCTTACAGCCAATGGCGAAGCATTCCGGGTATTGAAATTGCCCATGTCATATTCGGGTCGTTTTATAGCTGAAAACGAAGGAGGAAGCGGACTATGCAAAATTATCGTCAATTCGAATGAGCAGATTATCGGATGCCACATGTTAGGCAACCCTGTATCGGAGTTGATACTCGTCGCAGGAATCGCTATCGAGAACGGTGATACAGTAGAAGAATTCCGTAAGCATGTTTACCCGCACCCTACTGTGGGAGAGATCATTCACGAAACATTATTCTCTTAAAAAGAACCAAATATATGCTCTGTATCAACAACACATACACTGATCCTTATTTCAACATGGCAATGGAGGAATATCTTCTGAAAAATTTTTCGGAAGACATTTTTATGTTGTGGCAAAATGAGCCATCCGTCATTATAGGTAAATATCAAAATGTGCTGGCAGAAGTAAATCTTGATTTTGTAGAGAAAAAACAGATAAAAATAGTTAGACGGCTCACCGGAGGCGGCAGCGTATTTCACGATCTCGGGAACATTAATCTGACATTTATAGAGCGAAACAACAATGCCGATTTCGACCGCTTTACGGCTCGGACTGTAGATTTATTGTCAAACCTCGGTATAGAGGCTCAATCAGACAATAGACGCACGATTAATGTCAACGGCTTGAAAATATCGGGAAGTGCGCAGTGCGTCCACAAAGATAGGGTCATGTATCACGCTACATTGCTCTTCTCTTCTGATTTGAAAACTTTAACGACCACCTTGGACAGTGACCCTAAACAGGTCGAAAATATAAAAGATTCGAAAGTTTACGTCAAATCAGTAAAAAGCCCGGTAACCAATATTCTCGAAAATCTGGATCGTCCTATGGATATCGCCTATTTAAAGGATTTCGTTTTCAATTATTTTCTGAATGAAAACCCGCAAAACAAAATATACAAGATCAACGATACGGATATAGATGCTATCAACATTTTAAAAGAAAAAAAATATTCAACTAAAGAATGGAACTTTCACGGAAAAGCAGAGAAACAAGTCTCTAAGTCAACGGCGTTTCCCTAAGCAACCGAGTGTATTTAATGACACATTGTAAACCATAATCAAGTCTTGCTCTTATGCTTGCAAAGTCAATAAAAAGCTCTGAGACCGTAAAAGGATTTCATATTACAAAAAATAACAAATAGGTCTGGACGACCTTAAAACTATAAATTTTATGGCAACATTTGAAATAAAAATGCCCAAGTTGGGCGAAAGTATCACTGAAGGTACTATTATTTCCTGGTCTGTTAAGGTTGGAGATAATATCGAAGAAGACGACATATTATTTGAAGTAAACACGGCTAAAGTAAGTGCTGAAATACCATCTCCGGTAGAAGGTAAAATTCTGAAATTGTTATTCAACGAAGGAGACACCGTTGCGGTAGGTACTGTTGTTGCTATAGTTTCGCTCGATGGAGAAGGCGACGTAGAAGAATCTGCTCCGGCAGCAGAAACAAAAACAGAAACTCCGGCAGCAGCTCCGGCACAGGAAGCATCAAATCAACCGCTAAGCAAATCAAGCGGCGACAGATGGTATTCACCTGTTGTACTTCAAGTAGCAAAAACCGCTAAAATAGGAAAAGAAGAACTTGATGCCATCCCCGGCACAGGCTACGAAGGTCGTTTGAGCAAAAAGGATATCGATTTGTATATCGCAAGTAAAAAATCAGGTATACCTGCTCCGGCACCCGCACCAAAAACTCAACCGGCAGAAGCGCCACAAGCCCCCAAAGCAGCACCAGCTCCGGCTCAGGAAAGTGCACCGAAGACTGTTTCTGCTCCGGTTTCTGCAGGCGAAAACGAAACTGTTATTGCTATGGATCCTATCCGCAGAATCATTGCAGACCGTATGGTTTCGTCCAAGAAGATTTCTCCACACGTAACCAATGTGATAGAAGTGGATGTTACCAAATTGGTAAAATGGCGCGAGCAAAACAAAGACGCATTCAAAAAACGAGAAGGTATCAGCCTTACATACATGCCTGCAATAGTAGAAGCCTCTGCTAAAGCATTGAAAGATTTCCCTAGAGTAAACTCTTCGGTTGATGGTTATAACATTATCGAAAAGAAATATATCAATGTCGGCTTTGCAGTATCTCTACCAGACGGAAACCTGATAGTACCCGTGGTTAAGAATGCAGACAAGTTAAATATAAGCGGACTGGCAGCCAATATCGCATCAATGGCCGACAAAGCAAGACGTAATAAACTGATGCCCGATGAAATTCAGGGTGGTACATTTACGATTACTAACTTCGGATCATTCAAGAGCTTATTCGGAACACCGATTATAAACCAACCCGAGGTAGCTATATTGGGAGTCGGTATCATCGAAAAGAAACCGTCAATAGTTGAAACTCCTGATGGGCCGGTTATCGCTATCAGAGATAAAATGTACTTGTCATTATCATACGATCACAGAGTAATAGACGGTATGCTCGGAGGAAACTTCCTGCACCGCATTGCCGAATATTTACAAAATTGGGAAGATTAAGGCTTTTAGCCTTAATTTTCCAATGTTCAATGACTAAAACAAATCAGACATGAATAAGAAATACGACATAAAAAGTACAGATAAAGAAACTCTGAAAAAGTGGTATCACCTGATGACACTAGGTAGAGCTATCGACGAAAAAGCTCCTGCATATCTCTTGCAGTCATTAGGCTGGTCTTACCATGCTCCTTATGCAGGACACGATGGTATACAGTTGGCTATGGGACAGGTTTTCACAAAAGGCAAAGACTTTATGTTCCCTTATTACCGAGATATGCTTACAGTATTATCAGCGGGAGTAACAGCCGAGGAACTGATTCTTAATGGTATCTCTAAAGCTACCGATCCTGCGAGTGGAGGACGACATATGTCAAATCACTTCGCTAAACCCGAATGGCACATCGAAAATGTATCATCAGCAACAGGTAACCACGATTTACATGCTGTAGGGGTAGCTCGTGCAATGGTTTATTATAAACATAAAGGTGTAGCGATCACTTCTCATGGAGACTCAGCTACATCCGAAGGTTATGTATACGAAGCTATTAATGGAGCATCAAAAGAACGCCTGCCTGTGATATTTGTTATTCAGGACAATGGCTATGGTATCTCGGTTCCTAAAAAGGATCAGACCGCAAACCGTAAGGTTGCAGATAATTTCAGTGGCTTTAAAAATCTACGTATTATTCATTGTAACGGAAAAGACGTTTTCGATTCTATGAATGCAATGACAGAAGCTCGCGAATATGCTATCGAAAACCGTACTCCGGTAATAGTACAAGCCAACTGCGTTCGTATAGGCTCTCACTCCAATTCGGATAAACATACACTATACCGCGACGAAAATGAATTGGCTTATGTTAAAGCAGCCGATCCATTGTTGAAATTCAGGAGAATGCTGATACGTTACAAACGATTTACCGAAGAAGAATTAAAAGAAATTGAAGCAGCTGTCAAAAAAGAACTGAGTCAGGCTAATAAGAAAGCATTGGCTGCACCGGATCCCGATCCTAAATCGATTTTCGATTTTGTGACTCCAGATCCTTATGTGCCTCAAAAGTATGTTGACGGGACTCATGACGAACAAGGAGAAAAGAAAAATCTGGTAACAGCTATCAATGAAACACTTAAAGCCGAGTTCAGACACAATCCTGATACTTTCCTATGGGGACAAGATGTCGCTAACAAGGAGAAAGGTGGAGTCTTTAATGTTTCAAAGGGAATGCAGCAAGAATTTGGTGAAGAGCGAGTATTCAATGCTCCGATTGCCGAAGACTTCATTGTAGGTACAGCCAACGGAATGAGCCGGTTTGATCCGAAGATCAGAGTAGTTGTCGAAGGAGCTGAATTTGCGGATTATTTCTGGCCGGCAATGGAACAATATATAGAATGTACACATGATTATTGGAGAAGTAACGGACAGTTTTCACCCAATATTACACTTCGTTTGGCATCCGGAGGTTATATCGGAGGTGGTATGTACCACTCTCAGAATCTCGAGGCCGTATTTACAACATTACCAGGATCACGCGTCGTGTATCCCTGTTTCGCCGACGATGCAGCAGGTTTGCTTCGCACAAGCTTACGCTCACAGGGCTTGACAGTATTCCTAGAGCCCAAATGCCAATATAACTCCGTAGAAGCATCAGCTGTGATTCCCGATGATTTTGAAGTACCATTCGGAAAAGCCCGTATCAGACGAGAAGGAAAAGACCTTACAATCATCACTTATGGTAATACCCTCTTATTTAGTTTGACTGTAGCCGAACGTCTGGCTCAGGAAAATGGTTGGAGTGTTGAAGTAATAGACCTGCGGACATTGATGCCTCTTGATAAAGAAACAATCTTTGAATCTATAAAGAAAACCAATAAAGCATTGATTGTACACGAAGATAAAGTATTCGGCGGCTTTGGCGGTGAAATTGTTTCATCTATCAATGAAGAGATTTTCCAATATCTCGATGCTCCGGTTAAACGTGTCGGTTCAACTTTCACCCCTGTAGGATTCAATACAATTCTAGAACGAGCAGTTTTACCAAATGAAGAAAAAATCTACGAGGCTGCAAAGAGAATATTAGAATTCTAACAAAACGGGATATACTTAAAATAGACAAAACACGAAATTATGAAAAAGATAGGATTATTCTTCGGCACAGAAACTAGTAAAACCTCTAAGATCGGAAAGAAGATCAAAGAAGCTTTTGGTGATGCCGATATAGATATAATAGCCATAGAAGAAGCATCAGCTGAAGACTTCGAAAAGTACGACAATATTATCGCCGGTGCTTCAACCTGGTTTGATGGAGAACTTCCATCCTACTGGGACGAACTATTACCAGACTTGGAGTCAGTAAAGATGAAGGGTAAAAAAGTGGCAATCTTCGGTCTTGGAGATCAAGTAAAGTATCCTGATAATTTTGCTGATGGCATAGGAATTCTAGCCAAACTATTCGAGACAAACGGAGCCAAAGTGGTTGGATTTACATCTCCTGAAGGTTATAAATTTGACCATTCAGAAGCTCTTAAAGACGGAAAGTTCTTAGGTTTGGTGATCGATTATGAAAATCAGGCAAGCAAAAATGAAGAACGCATCAGCAATTGGGTAGCTCAGTTGAAACAGGAGCTAAATAAATAAAACTACAATTATATAAAACTAATCAAACAAAGGATTCACAAAAGATATAGTTTTATATACCACTAAAACAAAGGAACGAAAACCTTCTAGTTTTCAAGTAAATAAAAAGCCGAAAGTTAAACTTTCGGCTTTTATTCAAATATAGTCAAATAGAATAATTCTTATTACAAAGGAGATAAACTTAATTTCTTTTAGAGTAAATCCAAGCATCATTCAACTTAGGATTATTGCGTCTAAAATTAGCTGCATATTGTTCAGCTTGCCCCTTATCTTCGAATACACTTATATATATACGTGGTCTTTCTTTAGATTCAAGAACCGAAGCACTTCTATAACCCTGAGATTTCAACTGAAGTAACAAACGTTTTGCTTCAGTCTTAGAACTGGCACTACCTATAATAACATAATACAGATGAGAATTAGTTTTCACAGCATTCTCTACTGCTATTGTTTTTGCGGCTGACAAATTCTTATTATTATCCTGTCCTTTATTATTCAAGGAGGCATTATTCGAAACATCAGAGACCGATTTAATCTCGTTCTTATTCAAATTTTCAGGATCATTACCTGAAACAGATTCAGAAAGAGCATTCTCAGAAGGTTCAACAACATCTACACTACTCAAAGCATTATGAGCTATCTCAGATTGAGAGATCTTTTTTGCAGACTGAGAAGGTGTTATGATATCTGTAAAGAATCCCGATTTTTGCATCTGGCTTTCTTTGGGTTCATATATAGGAGTTGATGTCACAAAAAAGACAGCAACAGCTGCAGCTGCAGCACCCACACTAACAACGATCCTCTGATATAGATTTTTGCGATTTGCAACAATCTCCACTTTACGGCTTACTTCAATATCAGCAAGTTTTTTTATTTCTAAGGTATCCAACCCAAATGTTTCAGGATGATATAAAGAAAATTCGCTGTTAGGAATAAAACTCAACCTCTTTTCCTCATCTAAAATAAGAGTACCCAGATTGCCTATAGGCGCAGGTTGTCTCAAACCTAATATCGTATTCAAGCGATACACAACATCACCTATTTTTTTACAAGCAATATCATAAGATATAGAGTACATATTCATATAAGACTCAGCCAACAACCCGTCATTGTATTTCAGATCGGGATTAAAGCCGACAGATACCTGAGGAGGTATAATAGCTCCGTCATCAGCAATCTTAGCAACATCACGCCGTAAGACAAATCCTCCAAAATCAGGAATAATAACACAATCGTGCTTTTGAATCAAGGAGTTTATATGTAAGGAGAATTCTTTCATAATACAAAGATAAAAGTTATTGCGAAGCAAAGAATATCAGAAACTACAAAAGTCAATAGAATTTATTTATCAAGTCTGACTTCACTTCTTTAATAAAAAATAGTCTTTAGAACACGATAAATCTAAAGGATGTTAAAGAACATGTATTTTTTCTAACTCTCTGATAAAATATTTACTAATATTGCATAACCGAACCTTGAATCTAATACTATTGGAAAACATATTAAAGTGAAGAAAAGTTCATTTCTTCGTAAAATTCAGTACATCAAAAGTTTTATCAGCTATTTCATCCCAATTATAATCTGACAGGTCATATATTTTGGGGACTAAGCCTTTTTGTATCTTACTATCTAATTTAGATGATAATTCCCTTATATCATGTGGATTAAACAACGATTCATCGTTTCTTATCAGCATCATATTTGCAGGAATATTACTGACAAGCACATCCAAGTTATAACTCATAGCTTCTAATAAGGAAATAGGCATACCTTCATGAAATGTAGGCAGCACAAATAATCGGGTATGCGAATATAATTCAGCCAGATTATCACCCGTAACCATTCCGGGTAAAATTACACCACTGTTCTTTGCTTTCTTCTTCAAGGCTATGGAATATTTAGTAGCATGGTCTGCATCACCTGCTATCACCAGAGGATAATGATCTTTTGCGGCACTCTCCAGATAAGCATCTATAAGATTATGAAAGCCTTTTTCTTCAACAAATCGCCCTAAGGCCAGAATATAACCTCTGCTCTCCAAACCTAAAGTCGAGATGTAACTTGCAGACTCTATTATATGAGCTTTATTTACTCCATTATAAATAAGGTACACATCATCAGTTCTCCCATATTTAGAGGCGACATCATTTTTAACCTTATCTGATATTACAATAATACGGTCGGCAAATAATACAGCCATACGCTCTCCGGTCTTTAAAATAAATTTGGCAAACAATCCCCACTTTTCCCTTTCATAGTCAGCCCCATGATGTGTTACAACCACTTTCATACCTAAAACTTTTGCCAAAGGAGAAAATATAGATGGTCCGATTGCATGAAAATGGATCACATCAGCTCTCTTAAAGAAAGCATATATCACTGCAAGAAATGTATGCACTATAGCCTCGAGACTTTTCTTCCTCGGAGCATATGTATCTTTCAGCTTCACTCCCTTAAAAATCCGAATCTTATTGTTCTCATCTACATAACAAGAGCGTCGTATAAGTGTAACATCTCCTCCTATCCCTACGATACGTGGATACAAATTTTCGCAGTGTGTTTCCACTCCCCCTTGTATATGGGGTATTCCTCGTGTACCTGTAACAAATATTTTCATAATATGAATCAAAAAAAGGCATAAATCCCTATTCGTCAACTAAGGGCAGTGTGGCATCGGGTCTTACCCCATTGGTATCGGTAAACGGCTGCATCCTCGAGAAATCAAGGTCTCCCTGCCGTATATCCTGTCCGACATTAAAATATGGAATATTACCGGTATCGGCCTTTTTACCCGATAAGCTGTTTATCTTATTTTTAATCACCCACATAGCAGGGTGCTTTATATACTTTTTCATCACGGGAGCAGCAGTCCCAACCATCCAGCAATTTTTTGGGCATTGGCGAACCATATCCCTAACCCGTTCCGCTTGCTCGCTATACCATAAATCTTCAAATGAAGAAAAATCCCTTATATTTCCCATGCTTTCCTTCCATATGCGGTCTTCCAAACCGTTACACGGATATACATCACCATAAGGTTCAATGAAGAAGTTCGCCGTTCCGGCTTCACACGGCAACATGCGCTTTTCTCCTTTAACATATCCAATCAATCCTAAATTAAAAAAAGCTCTGAACCAGCTTTTAGGATGATTTTCTTTCAGCAACAGGTTTATCAATTCTTCAAAATCGGCAATAACCTGATTTTGATTGGTTATAACATTATCTTCCTTGTGGAAATAAAATGAATTATGAAAAGCGGCAGTAGCAAACTCAAGCTTCAGTTCCTTTGCCAATCTGTACAGCTGGAGCATATCCTGAGAATTACGATTCGAAACCGTAATGCCAAAGCCAATGTCTTTTACACCTATTTCACGAAGTTTGAGAAGCAATTTCAGCCCTCTATCGAAACCTCCGGCACGTCCTCTCAATTCATCATTAAGCTGCGAAAGCCCTTCTATGCTTACTCTTATTCCTATATTCGGATACTGTCTTGCCAAATCGACAATCCTGTCGTAATGCCATCCGGATGTTGAAATAACTACACGTGGAGCTTTCTCGAATGCAACGGCAACGATATCCGATATATCTTTCCGCTGAAACGGTTCTCCACCGGTAATATTAACAAACTTCAACTTTGGCAGTATTTCCAGATCACGAGCTGATATTTCGAGTTTCGAATCAGACGGATATTTCCAGATATTACACATCTGGCAACGCATCTGGCATCGATAGGTTGTTATTATTGAAACATCAGTTGGTAATGGTATCTTGTTCATTTATCATTCGTTGAGTAAGTTAAAATATGCACGGGCAGTTTTGCTCCATGTATAGTGCCCTGCTATTAACTTGAGAGCCTCACGATCCATCTGACGGATCATGTCGATCTTCCAGCAAATCATTTCCTGATTATCGAGATCCTGTGGAGATATTTTCACATCATACCCCTCAGCCAGCTCGTTATTGACCTGATTATCCGAATTTGTTATCACAGGACATCCCCTATAAAAAGCTTCGAGCAAAGGAAATCCAAATCCTTCAAATTCCGAATAAAAGATTGTAGCAAAAGCATTCCGGTATAAGCCATCGAGATTTTCGTCACTCACATACCCCAAATATTCTATACCATCCATTTTCTCAATGGTGGACAAAAATACGGTCGCCTCTTTTTCACAGAACTCGTTTACAGCTCCGGCTATTTTTAATCTAAACTCCGGATTTTTAGCTTTATATGCCTTATATATTTTTAAAGCTTCATATAATTTTTTCCCTTTAGGATCTATACGCCCGACAATCAAAAAATAAGGAGCCGAATTATCGTCTGAAATCTCAATCGCAGATGATTCCGCAAAATCTATTCCATTATGGATAACGGATAAACGCCCTTCGAATTGTTTACATGGAAAATATTTAACAATCTGATCTTTCACAAACTCCGAAATGGTTACAATTTTATTCGCCCTCTCAATAACCGAACCGATCATCTTTTTACGAAACCATGTTCTGATCAATCCAAATTTATTCTCGATATCAAACTCATTAATATCATGAACGATAGACACCGCATTAGTTATGCCTTCACCAATCACCGAATCGGCAAGAAATAAAACATACTTAGCGTCTTTCACATAAACGGTCTTCGCGAACTTCCGCAGAAAATACATTTTAGAAGGAATCGTTTTGTCTAATTCCGCAGGGCAGACAATATCGACACCGTCAATGTTAATCTGAGGCGAATTATTCAAAACATTGTTATTCGTGATTAAGGATACGTTGTATCCATTCTCTAACAATAAAGGGCAGAGATGTGTTAAGAGCTTTTCAGTAAAAACCCCTACCCCCAATTTAGGACCGAAATAACAAGCGACTACCGTTATATTTTTATTTACCTCCATTCCTTTTATTCTAAATCAGTTAGCATTATTTATTTTTCCAAAAGGTTACAAAAGTAACAATCTCAATGTTCAATTATCAATAAACAATTATCAGTGGTAATTCTTCATCGTTCATCACTTACTGATCATTGATAATTGTTCAAAAGGTTACAAAGGTAACACACTTTATGTACACTTTCTGATGTTCCTTTTTTCCTTTTCAGCTGATGACTGATGTTCTCTATAGATAAAATTCCGACTTCTTACCCTTCATCTTTTCAAATAAATGAATCCAATCCGGCATCACATTATCATGCAAAAAGCGTTTGATATCAGCATGAGCCATATTTCCCTTCTGTTTTCTAAGTTCTTCGTTTTCGATCAGAGAAATAATCTTCTCTGCAAAAAGATTGACCTCTCCAACAGGAACAATATATCCGTTCCTATCATTCGAAATAATCTCCGATGGGCCGCTCGGACAATCAAAGGAGACACAGGGCAATCCGTATGCCATAGCCTCAGCCAAAACCAGACCAAAACCTTCATACAGTGATGACATCACATAAATCGATGCCTGCTGATAAGCATCTTCTATATTCTGTACGGGATTGTGCAAAAATACTTTACCGCTTAAGCCTTCTATCTTAATCTTTTCTGCAATAGAGTCATATTCACGGCCTTCGCCATAAATATCCAAAACCCAATCGGGATGTTTTTCATTTACTATCTTCCAGATATCTACCAAATGATGAAAAGCTTTCTGCGGAGATAACCGTCCCACGCTTATCACACGTTTTTGGCTGTAAGAGCTATAATTTTCAGGATAAAAGGAAAGCACATTCGGTATAACCTCTACATTCGAAAATTCGCTCCAACGCTTCTTATCTTCTTCGGTCAGAACAACAAAAGCGTCATACTTACCCACATAGCGGTATTTGTTCTTCTCTCCCCATAATGCTTTGAGACGTGTTAAATAAGAGACAGGTAATAAACTGTATTCTATTTCTTTATAAGGACGGCAGAAATGAAACTCTGCTATTTTACGGCTTCCGTCGTGAATACGGGGTAAAATAGTAAATTCATGGGTACATGTAGAAATACATATATCTGGCTTTAGTTCATTCAAAACCTGTTCCAGCCTCTCTTTATGGAGTTTTCTCTTTCTTATCTGGCTGAAGACTCCTTTTATAAATGATTTTTGTTGTAGTTCTTTATAATTAATGCCAAGATCTATAAAGCGTATGGCTGTGGAGAAATTGAAAAAATTAGGACGCTCTCCCCTATCAGTCGTTATTATGGTGATATCATATCTGCATACATCAGCCAGATAATTAGCTTTAGTGCATATACTGCGCTCCATACCTCCTGATGATGAGGAATCTATCATACAATATACAATTTTCATTCTTCTTCCGTTTTTCGTTCGACATCAAAGCCGTCTTCTATTCCATAGCGGTAACGATACATCAATACCCAAAACAGGTTATTGCCGATAATTACACAGAACAAAAGCAAAGACTCCATCAATCCGTATACCAGAAAACTGACCATCACCGCAATCACAATGTAATTTTGCTGTTTTACAATATTCTTCATGGCGAAATAATACAGCCAGACAAAATACACAAATAACAGAACACCCGCTTCGAAAAGCAAATGCATATAGGTACTGTCGATAATAATACGGTCAAATGCGGTTGTTCCGAAAAGGTATTGCAGAGGAGACAAACTTTGCAGCAACTCGTTATATAAGGCAGGACGAGTACTGAACAGAATATTAATCTTCGGATAATCATTTGCAAATATTCCAAAGTACAGTGACAGCAATGTAAAAACAACGGGCAAAGCGTATAATATATATCTGGAATAGCCTATATGATAATCACGTACCGACCTCTTTCTTAGACCATAATAGACAAGCACAAAAACAAAAACAACCACCGCAAAAAGAAAACTTCGGGAATCAGTCTCCAGATAGAAATAAGTACTAGCCAGAAGAAGCCCTCCCAACAATATCCACATAAAGTTGCGGTATTTCGACAAATAACAATATAAAACGAGAGAAACAAACAGCCCCCAATAATAAATCATTGCAGTATTGGGATGCCCGTATCCAAAATCACTTCTGACACGTATTATACTGAAAAAATCGGATTGAATAACATGCCCTGTTCCAAAAACAAGCAGCATACCTACCGCAGTTGTTCCGAGAATCAGTATATTGAAACGAAGGTATTCTTTCAGATTAAATGTAGAAACACATTGCATTATAATTAACGGAGTGAGTACATTGAGCTTATATTTCGTAAAATCGAAAACCGAAATCACAATGAATATTCCCAGCCAATAGAGGTATTCTTTACGCAGGGATGAATAATCGAAAGACAGCAGAAAAAACACAATTGTCAATACAGAGAGAATCTCCATCCGGTCGTTTAATACCACCGTAAATAGAAATCTGAAATTGAGTATCAACAACAGGATAAATAAGCTGGGCTTTCGTATTTTCTCAAGAATATCATTCATCGCCTTACCCTATCCTTAGTTAACCAACATTGTACACCCAGCTGTATCTGTTGTATATAATTTAATCTGAGACGTTTTGACACATCTGCAACCCATTTCCAATTATGATAGCATAATTGCACCAGTCCTATTGCCAGTATAGCCCCACTAACACCCAGATCAAATACAATAATCAATACGGGCATAAGTATAAATATTGCAACGGCAGACACAATAGCAGCCGGCATATAGGGTACTTTATTACTCGATGATATCAGATTGATGGCCAAAGCCTGATTGGAATCAAGCAGATATACAACGAACAATAACAACAGAGGTTCTGCAGGCAGCAGGGTAGTTCCGCTACCGATAAGCCTTAATCCCCAGTTTCCGAATAGAAATACAGCGGTACATCCCGAAATATACAGAATAAGCATCAATACGAGACTTTTAGTATATATCCGGCGGATATTCGTATAATTATGAGTAATCCAACTTTGGGCAACATAAGGCAGATAACTGGAAAAATAGAGTAAAGCTATAGTCGTCAACACATTTATAACCTGTAAACTCAATCCGTATTTAGCGATTGTAGCAAGCGGAATAAAGAGTGATGCATAAAATAAACTGCCTTTAGTCGAAATATACATAGACAGATTAGCTATACCCTGTCTGTATGTATTTCGCCAGACTACCGACATCATATTTACCGAAGATATTTCTACATTTTTGAGAATATGTCTTAAACCATCTTTGTAGGCCATTAACCTTCCGGTCAGAAAATTAACTACTCCTGAAATGCAATTAGCTGCTACAACACCCAGTATCCCATACCCAGAGAACAAGAAAATATAAGCTAACAACAGGTAAATTGTCCTGTTGATAATCATCAGTTGATTGTGTTCTTTTATATATCCACGTCCTTGCAGAATACTATAAAAGTTGATGCAGTAAAAACCGAATACAGTACTGGCGACATACAACACCCACGAATATAATACAACCGACTGATCAGGAAAATCCCTTGTCAGATAATAGATATATAATGAACCTGCTGAAATCAACAATACGCCCATCCCCAGCGAGACATAGACATAAAAGCGTTGCATAGCATACAAAAGAGATTTTATAAACGGATAGTTGGCATCGGGCAATACCTGAGCTTCTTCATCAACTCCGTCTTCCAATAAAGAGGTTGCCCCTCCGAAAGCATAAGCTATATTTCGGGAAAAAGAATTCTGGAAAACGATTCCTATAAGAGTGGAAAACATTCCCAGATTAACAAATACATACCAGACTCCCAAAGTACTGGATGGTAGAAATTTAAAAATAGCAGGCAAAACAAGAATATTAGCCCCAATATTACATGCTTGAGCCACATATCCCCATATAACATCTTTGCGGGTGATAACTATCTTACTCAAAATGATATGCTATTTCTTGTTTACAGTACTGTGCTGATGTCCGTACCCATATCCATAAGCAGCTTTGGTTGTAGTGCCATTGATTACGATCGACATCTTTTTCAGTTTATCTTCATTTACTATCGATTCGGCAAATTTCAGATGAGATTTATTCGTATAGTTTGCCCTAAACAGGTAAACCGTTGCATCAGAAACCCGATCGAGACTGAAAGTATCCGATACCATCCCTACAGGAGCCGTATCTACAATAACGTAGTCGAAATTAGCCCGCAGGTAATCGAACATTTCATCCAGACGATCATTCAATAACAGTTCAGCAGGATTGGGAGGAATAGGTCCCGCAGGCACAACATAAATATTTTCGTGCAAATCGGGTCTGTGAATAACTATCTCCTCCGGTTTCATATCATCCGATGCCAGATAAACAGTCATTCCATCCTTTCGCTGAATAGATAAATATTCGCTCAATTTAGGATTACGTATATCCAAACCTACAAGTACTACTTTCTTCTTTTTTATCAATGAATAAGACAAAGCCAGATTCACCGTAAAGAAAGATTTTCCTTCACCTGAGATACTCGAAGTAACCAATATCACCTTCTCATGCTTCTTCATCAAAAACTGAAGATTGGTTCTCACCAGGCGGAACAGTTCAGCCGTAGAAGTGCTGATTCCTTCGGCTACAGCAATATTCCCTGCATTTTTATCCAAGCAGATCTCACCCAAAACAGGAACCGATGTCGCCTCTTCGAGTTCTTCTTTCGACGCTATCTTAAACTTAAATACATCTATCAGATAAAGAATAATTACAGGCAACAGCACCCCCATAAGCAGAGCTATAGCCAATATCATCATCTTTCGGGGGGCAATCGGCTTCCATATATTATATGCACCATCTATCACCTTTGCCTTGGGTGTAGTAGATGCCAGAGTAAGCTGAGTTTCTTCCATCTTGGTCAATAAGAAAACATACAAATCGGATTTAACCTGACGTTGGCGTTCTATCTCGATATATTCACGCTGCTGTTTTGGCATCCCCGACATTTTAGACTGCATTTCACCTTCCAGACCTGCCCAATCTTTTTTACGCATAGTCAAGTCTCTTTTTGAGTTGCTTACACTGGTCTGCACATTCTTACGGAGCAAGTCGATCTGTTCATTCAGAGAAATCAGTACAGGATTGCTTTCTTTTGTATTTTGAAGTAAGCGGGTACGTTCCAATACAGCACTGTTATAAGCTCGTATAGCTTCCATAGTTCCAGGTAGAACTCCCGTATTGGTAGGTATCAGTTCGTATTTATTCCTCGGATCGTTTACATACCTATCGAGCATCGAAGCAATGTCCATCTGAATATTAGCCTCGGTTGTTTTCTCTTGCAGATCATGATACTTATCAATAAATGCTCTCGACTCTATGGCAATATCTGTTATACCGTTATCCCGTTTGAAGGCTTCCTGCTTTTTTTCTATAACACTCAACTCTGTGGCAAGCAAATCAATACGATCTTTAATAAAAGAAGCAGTATTTTCGGCTTCCTCATTCTTTTCCAGTTTGGCATCTTCATTATAAAGTTCCACCAGTTTATTCAAAATATCCCGCCCACGCTGACGATCTACATCTTTTATCCCCAGATAAATAATATCTGATTTTTCAGTAGTTGGCGCAACAGCTATGCGGTCTTTAAACTTTTCGGCGGCATAATCCAACCCGTATAAATTAACATCGAGTTTATAAGAGGTTTTACCAATTGATTTCCCTGAATATTTAAAATGGAAACTTCCGTAAATAGTCTTCACATCAGCCGGTAATGTAGAAAAGTTATATTCTCCTATATTTTTGTCATCTGCCTCAGCTTTTATTTCTACCGACTTGTCGTCATTTACCTTCACCGTAAATTCAATAGGCATTGATAAAGTATCCATCACACTGCGAGGTACATCCAAAATAACAGGAGACGAATTGTACAAAGATTTATCAAACGGAAATTTTTTAAGGTCGTATGTAGTATGCAGACCGAGACTGTAAATCATATCCCGCATATGGCTCTGTGAACTGATAACAGCCGATTCGTCAGTAATATTATCCGATCCGGCAATACTGCCTAAACCAAAACTCCTCACAAGAGACGATGCTATCTTTGCCCCCTCCTCTTCTGATCTCAGTTTTATGTTCGATAATATATAGTAAGTAGGGTCTACCGTTTTAATGTATGCTACAGCAACAAATACACACAAGACAATGGATATCAGAAACCATTTCCAATGCCGGCTGTATTTGAGAATAACGTCCCCTACATTTACAAATTCTGAATTATTTTTTTTACTCATACTTTTTAACAGCAAGCAGCCTCATTTATTTGACACCGCAATAATTAAAGATACTGTACTGATCACAGTAGTAATAGCAGTCGTAATCAAAGTCAGATTAAACTGCTTTTGCTGGCTCATATTAGCATCTTTCTGATGCTCGTTATTAGATTCAACGTAGATAATATCATTTTGTTGCAGATAAAAATATTTAGAAGAAAACACTTCGCTGCTTTTTGTAAGGTCAAAACGGATAAATTCCTTTTTACCATCATTATCCCTTATCAGGAGAACATTATCGCGCCTGCCATATAAGGTCAGATCACGTGCATTAGCCAAAGCATCGAGCAGAGACATCCGCTGTCCTGTAAAAAAGACCGGACCCGGAGCATTTACTGCACCTAACACAGAAACTCTGAAATTCATGATCTGTACATTTACAATCGGATTCTTCACATAATCTTCCAAACAGGTCTGTAATAAATCAACGGCTTCATCTGTCGATAGCCCTTTCAGCCTTATTTTACCTAAAGTCGGGAAGTTGATCTCTCCCTGTTCATCTACAATATACGACGACATCTTACCTTGCCCCGAAGGCAGGTTAAATGGAGTTACAGCCTGAGGTTCGACCGATGAAACGACAATTGCAAGTTCGTCTCCGGTTTTAATCTGCACCGGATTTAACGAATCATTCATAGCCACTTCTTTTTGTAAATAAGAATCCAGATCCTGAAAATAGGATATATTTTTAGATGAGCCACACGAACAAAGCAATACAGCAAGTACTGCATAAAATGAAATGTGAATTTTTCCCATTAAGCAAAAGCTAGTATTTAACGATATATTATTTCAATTTAGCTATCTGTTACATTTATAATTACCAAAGTAATAAAATAGGTCTGAGACCTTAATCTTTGTAAAAATAACCAAAAGCAAAGATACTTTTTTCATGGTGAGTTCTCTATTTTAACAAGAAAAATTAACGACTATACAAAAAAAGAGGACTTCTGATTTTACTCAAAAGCCCCCTATATGATATATCGAAAAATGTTTATTCTTCCATACCTACCATTTCAGGATCAATCATAATACGTCCGCAATATTCGCATACGATTACTTTCTTACCCAATTTAATATCCATTTGTTTTTGAGGTGGAATCTTATTGAAACAACCTCCGCATGCACCACGCTCGATGGCTACGATAGCCAATCCATTACGTGCGCTTTTACGTATACGTTTGAATGCTTGTAGCAAACGGGGATCAGCTTCGGCTTCAATACCTTTGATCTCGTCACGAAGTTGTTCTTCCTGTTGTTTGGTTTCAGCAATAATTTCGTCCAATTCGTCTTTCTTCTGATGAAGGTCTGCAGAACGTTCCTCTAAGAATGTTTTACTTTTTTCGATCTGTTCTTTTAAAGCTTTCACATTCTGAGTAAATTCTTTAATACGTTTTTCTGCCAGTTCTATTTCAAGAGTTTCAAATTCAATCTCTTTGCTTAGATGGTCGTACTCACGGTTGTTACGAACATTATCTAGCTGTTCTTTATACTTTTCAATTTTCAGGTTACAATCCTGTATTTTTTGTTTTTGTTGCGAAACAGCTGTTTCGAATTCCTTCTGATCCGATTCATTCTTTCCGATACGGGTTTTCAAACCGGCAATCTCATCGTCCAAATCTGCAACTTCCAAAGGTAACTCACCTCTAAGTATTTTAATCTTATCTACTTCCGATAGTTTAACCTGTAGGTTATAAAGCGTTTTCAGCTTATCTTCTACCTGAATTTCTTTTTCTGCTTGTTTCTTAGCCATTTTTATTTAATTTATTCAATTTTCTCGATAAAAAAATGCGGTATGCAAACAGTCGCCTGTTTATTTACCACATCTTATACTTTTGCAGGAGTATATCTCTGCCGTCGTACAACGGATTACTATTTGTTATCCGGATGTAAAGATAATACATTCAGGGCTAATAATTGTATTTTAGCTTCTATATTTCACAAGTATTTTACGGGATTCTCATCAAACTGAGATAAATTGAGTTCCAAATCCGGAAATTTTTCAGATAGTAAATTATAAAAAATATTCTTTGTACAAACTTCCGATTCGTAATGTCCTACGGTAGCCAGCAGTATTTTATTTTCAACATCATAGAAATCATTGTATTTAGCCTCTCCCGTTATAAATATATCCGCACCGTATCCAATAGCCTGAGGTATCAAAAACGCACCCGCACCACCACATAAGGCGACTTCGTGTATCTGTTTTCCTAAATATGGCGAATGCTGAATACTAGACAAGCCTAAAGTATCTTTCAGTTGATATAGAAAATCCTCCTCTTCCATCGGCTCCGGCAATGTACCCACTATACCGCTGCCGGCCTGAGCCCACGAATTTTCGAGCATATAGAAATCATATGCAGGTTCTTCATACGGATGTACAGCCAGTAGAGCATTGAGCACATCGTTTTGTTTATATACAGGAAGAATAACCTCTATACGAACTTCCACCTCTATATGCAGTGCCCCTTTCTCTCCAACAAAAGGATGGGTATTTTCTCCGGCTCTGAATGTTCCCTCACCTGGAACATTAAAACTGCAGGCATCGTAATTCCCGATATTTCCAGCTCCCGCATTGAAAAGTACGGCACGTACACTTTCGACATGCGACTGAGGAACAAAAGTTACCAGTTTAGTTAACATTTTCTTCTGAGGTGCAAGAATTTTCACCTGCTCGAGATTCAAGATTCGGGCAAGTTCATAATTTACACCACCAAAAGCATTATCCAGATTGGTATGAGCTGCATATACAACAATATCATGCTTACATGCCTGAATCATACATCGCTCGACATACGTCTTTCCCGTTAAAGATTTAAAACTGCGAAAAGCCAGCGGATGATGGGATATCACCAGATTACAGCCAAGACGAATAGCCTCGGTCATTACATCTTCCGTTACATCGATACAAACCAAGACACTTTTGGCATCCTGATTTACATCGCCGACCTGAACGCCACTATTATCAAAACTTTCCTGTAATGGCAACGGAGCCAAATGCTCTATCACTGATAATATTTCTTTTATTTTCATAATTCAGTCCGGTAAGTATTTGTATAAGTATTATGGTAGACAAAAAGGTCTGCGACCTTATTCTTTTGCTAAGATAGCCTTTAGGCTTTGAATTTCTTTCTCTAAGGCCTTATTTTTTTCATCTTGCTTTATCACATATAAAGTCAGCTCTTCTATTTTCTGTAATAATTTAGCTTGCATTTCACCCAAACTTACCCCGTTCTCTTTAACTTCCGCTTCCGTTGGAATATCCGGCAAATGCTTGTATTCGTCTATATGAGCTTTGACTTCTTCTAACGAACGAAGTTTATATTCTTTATCGAAAACGAAGTCTGCCCAACCGGTCTCCACTTTTACTTCGGTTGCACGAATGGTACCTACTACGTCCAGTTTGTTTTGAGGATTGTCTGTTCCAATGCCGACATTGCCATTTGTATTAATACCCATTCTATATTGTCCGGCAGTAAAAAATTTAATTCCAGCATATGCACTTTGCCACAAAGTCGCAGAGCCTGTATTCCAAGAATCATGCACCCATCCAAATGAATAATGTCCAATGGTTTTATCTTGATATGTAAAATTATCTTTAAGATTGATCGTCAATCTGTCACCAAGAGGAATAACTATATTTTGAGTTCTAATATCTCCTGCCACATCTAATTTATAAGCCGGATTATCAGTTCCGAGACCAACATTACCTATCTTACTGATTGCTAAACGAAGTTGTCCCTGAGTAAAAAATTTCACACCTCCAAAAGCGCTCATCCTCAATGTATATTCAGCTGGGTTCCATGTATCATACCCCCAATCCAGAGCATAATGCCCTATGACTTTATCTTGATACATAAAATAATCATTTACATTTGTTGTAATCCTGCTATTATCTGATAACACAACATTTTGAAAACGACTTATTCCTATTACATCCAATTTATATCCCGGATTCTCAGTTCCAATTCCAACATTCTGAGTTGTGGTAATTTTCGTCCCTGCATCTTTCCATTGTCCATAAGAAGAAAGAGTTAAAGCTAATAAAATTATAGTCAATGCACTTTTCATAAGTTTTGTAATTTTTGTTTGATCTCTTGATTTTCTTTCTTTATCTGCTGATTTTCTTCTTTCAACTCTATCACATATAAAGTCAGCTCTTCTATTTTCTGTAATAATTTTGCTTGCATTTCACCCAAACTTACTCCATTCTCTTTAACTTCCGCTTCCGATGGGATATCAGGCAAATGCTTGTATTCTTCAATATGAGATTTTACTTCTTCTAACGAACGAAGCTTATATTCTTTATCGAAAACAAAATCTGCCCATTTAGTTGATTCAACTTTTATTTCATTAGCATATACAATGCCGTTTATAAATGCACCGTTAGCTTTTACATTTCCAACAATATCTAATTTTTGAGTGGGGTTATCTGTTCCGATGCCAACATTGCCTAAACGATGAATAACAAATCGGGATTGCCCTCCCGTAAACATCTTCATACCGGCATAACCACTTTGCCAAAGGGTATGACCTTCTTTGTCCCAAGAATCCGAGCCCCATTGTAAGCCATAATGAGGAACATTCTTATTATCATAAGAAAACACATCGGTTTCTTTCAAGGTTAGCACTCCCGATGAAAGAATCATACGTCTTGATCTTAAATCACCTTCGATATCCAACTTATACGCAGGATTATCAGTACCTATACCCACATTCCCTAAACGACTGATAGATAAGCGAGAAGAACCGCCCGTAAACATCTTCATACCGGCATAGCCACTTTGCCAAAGAGTATGACCCTCTTTGTCCCAAGAGTCCGAGCCCCACTGTAAACCATAATGAAACATCTTTTTACTATCATACGAGAATACATTATCATCTTTCAAGGTCAATGCTCCAGAAGAGATGATTACTCGACGTGACCTTAAATCGCCTTCAACATCCAATTTATATCCCGGATTTTCAGTTCCAATCCCGACATTCTGAGTTGTGGTAATTTTCGTCCCTCCGTCTTTCCATTGTGCTTGAGAAATTAAACTCAGCATAGAAAAGCTAAAAAAAGCAATTGTTTTTTCATCGTAAATTATTTTGCAAGTAATTGTATTAAGCTATAAACAAGTCTGAACTTCTAAAAAATAAGGGGCTTCATCAGCCCCTTAATATTTATTAAATCAATCATTAAAATGGTATAAGAATAATACATTCGTTTCGAAAGCATTCTTATTAGAATCTTTAATCTCCATAACTACTCTCATCTCAGTTTTGATAGTTCCTCGTAAATTGAGCAGGCTTAACAACTTCACCCTGATCCTTACTTCACTGTCAACCACCACTGCCTGATTGAACTTCAACTTATCCATACCGTAGTTGATCATCATTTTCAGATTATTCACTTCCACAATCTGATCCCACAAATAAGGTAATAACGAAAGAGTTAAATACCCATGAGCAATAGTATTATGGAAAGCGCTCTTTTCTTTGGCCTTTTCTACATCAACATGTATCCACTGATGATCTAATGTAGCATCGGCAAAAAGATTGATCCTGTCCTGAGTTATTTTCAGATAATCAGACACACCAAGTTCCTGTCCTACATATTTTTCAAAATCTTCGAATGAATTAATTACTACTTTGCTCATATTATTTATTTTACTGTTTTTTTAAGGTCTTTGACCCATTTATTTTTTCATTTCACGCTCGAAGGATAAGCTTATATTACACCTAATATATCCCCGTCACAATGGCATAATCAATAACAGTTCATCTCTTATACCACTCTATTCATAAACAAATATACGCTTTTTACTTAATTCCAAAAATACAAGAGAAAAGCTAACCTAGTAATCTCAACCAGAGATAAAAAAACTTTATTATCTTTGTGCAATCTATCAACACATATTCCAGAATTTAAGGTTATAATTCTTTTATCACTTCGATAAATAGAACAACCGAAGTTTGGTTATGGTTGAGAACATATCATTAATTCTATCAATTTACATAATTAAGGATACACCATAATTCTATGTTTGAAAATTTAAGTGACAGATTAGACAGATCGTTTAAACTCTTGAAAGGTGAAGGAAAAATCACCGAAATCAATGTAGCGGAGACTTTAAAAGATGTACGCCGTGCTTTACTTGATGCCGACGTAAACTTTAAAACAGCAAAGCAATTTACTGAAATCGTAAAAGAAAAAGCTCTCGGACAAAACGTGCTTACTGCCGTAAAACCGGGACAATTGATGGTAAAGATCGTTCATGACGAACTAGCTTTGCTTATGGGTGGAACTGCTGTAGACATCGACCTGAAAAGTTCTCCTTCGATCATCTTGATGTCTGGTTTGCAAGGTTCGGGAAAAACTACTTTCTCGGGAAAATTAGCGAATCTGCTTAAAACAAAAAAAGGGAAAAAACCTCTGCTTGTAGCAGATGATATATACCGTCCGGCTGCAATAGAACAATTGAAAGTATTAGGAACCCAAATAGATGTTCCGGTCTACTTTGAAGAGGGCAATAACAATCCGGTTGAAATTGCTCAAAACGCAATAAAGAAAGCTAAAGCCGACGGAAACGATGTAGTTATCATAGACACTGCCGGACGTTTAGCGATAGATGAAGCGATGATGGAAGAAATCGCCTCAATCAAAAAAGCCGTAAAACCAAATGAAATATTGTTCGTCGTAGATTCTATGACCGGACAGGATGCTGTAAATACTGCCAAAGAATTTAACGACAGATTAGACTTCGACGGTGTTGTTCTTACCAAATTAGATGGTGATACTCGTGGTGGTGCTGCCCTTTCGATACGTTCGATTGTGAATAAACCCATCAAGTTTGTCGGGATGGGCGAAAAAATGGATGCACTAGATGTGTTCCACCCCGAACGTATGGCTGACCGTATACTCGGCATGGGTGATATCGTTTCACTTGTAGAGCGTGCACAGGAGCAATACGATGAAGAGGAAGCCCGTCGCCTTCAAAAGAAAATTGCAAAAAATCAATTCGATTTCAACGACTTTATATCTCAGATACAGCAAATCAAAAAAATGGGTAACCTCAAAGATCTTGCTGCAATGATACCCGGTGTCGGCAAAGCAATGAAAGATATAGATATAGACGACAATGCTTTCAAAAGTATCGAGGCCATTATCTACTCGATGACTCCACAAGAGCGTACAAGTCCTGAGTTACTGAACGGCAGCCGCCGTCAACGTATAGCAAAAGGAAGCGGCACTTCGATACAGGAAGTGAACAAATTGATCAAGCAATTTGACGAAACCCGCAAAATGATGAAAATGATGACTCAAATGAAAGGCGCAGGCAAACTGATGTCAAAAATGCCGGGAATGAGAAGATAAAACTATCCACCTGTATATAAAGAGGAATATTCCATTGAGATATTCCTCTTTCATTTTTCAGAAAAATTATATCAACCCGAAACTTTCCTTAACAATGATTTTAATAGACGGAAAAGCAGTATCTGCCCAAATGAAACAGGAAATAGCGGCAGAAGTAAAACAAATAGTAGAACAGGGAGGAAAACGCCCTCATTTGGCCGCAGTATTGGTTGGTCATGACGGAGGAAGCGAAACCTATGTTGCCAATAAAGTAAAAACCTGTGAAGACGTAGGATTCAAATCGACTCTTATCAGATACGAAAGCGATGCAACCGAAGATGAGATTCTGGCTTGTGTAGACCGTCTAAATAACGATACTGATGTTGACGGGTTTATTGTTCAATTACCTCTGCCCAAACATATATCCGAACAAAAAGTAATTGAAGCCATCGACTATCGAAAAGATGTAGATGGTTTTCACCCTATCAACGTAGGACGTATGTCGATCGGGCTGCCCTGCTTTGTATCGGCAACTCCCGCCGGTATATTGGAACTGTTGAAACGTTATGAAATACCCACAGCGGGTAAAAACTGTGTTGTACTAGGCAGAAGTAATATAGTAGGCAAACCTGTTGCTAATCTGATGATGCAGAAAGGTTATCCCGGAGACGCAACAGTAACTGTTTGCCACAGCCGCACTCCTAATATTAAAGAAATATGCCTGCAAGCGGATATTATTATCGCAGCATTGGGTGTACCCGAATTTCTGAAAGGTGATATGGTTAAAGATGGTGCTACCATTATTGATGTCGGTACAACCCGTGTACCTTCAACAGAAACCAAATCGGGTTTTAAATTAAAAGGAGATGTAGCTTTCGATGAAGTCTCAAAAAAAGCAGGTCATATTACTCCTGTTCCGGGAGGTGTGGGACCGATGACTATTATCTCGCTTATGAGAAATACTCTTTTAGCAGGAAAAAAGGCCATATACAAATAATTGTATTGTGCGGGCGTATTGCATACGCCTGCACAACATAACGAGTGGGTCTTAGAGCTTTAATAATTAAATAATCCGGCTTACAACAGCATGCTCTGTTTTCTCAAAAACTTCAGAAAAAGGCATACTATTCACTGCAATCGGTTTGTGAACAGTCAATATAATGGTATTTCCGGCTCCAAGAGGAAACACACCCCATCGAGTCATTTTCCATGCATTATTAATTGTTACGGGAACCATATAAGCAGACGGAGCATATTTACAAAGTATTTTCAAACCGTTCTCTGCAAACTTCCCGGGTTTTCCGGTTACACTTCTTGTTCCTTCAGGAAATATTACCGCTGCACGTTTATTCTCCTCAATATATTCTCCTAATTTTCTGATAGCAGACAACGACTGTTTAGCGTCTTTTCGGTCGATAAGTACCGAACCTCCATGATTAAGATTATACGAAATGCTGGGAATACCTTTTCCTAACTCTATCTTGCTTACAAATTTGGGATGTATTTTTCTCAGAAACCATCCGATCGTAGTTATATCATACAAACTCTGATGATTAGATGCAATTATCAAGGGTTCATTTGCAGGAAGATTCTCAATCCCCTCTATTTTATATCGGGTTCCCAGAACGTATGTATTAAATACCAAGAAAAAACACAATACATCTACACTTTTCTTATGGGCATCGTATCCGAATAAATTGAAACTCAGCCATTGTATAATATGGAAAATAACAAGAGTCAAGCCAAAAAGCAGGTAATAAATTACAGAAAGAGGATATGAGATGATTTTTCGCATTGGTTTTATAGTTATATATGTCACACTTCTAAGCCAGAACAGCATTAGTAATTATAATTATCTCAAGATAAAAGTCCGAGACCATAAATGAAACCTAAAAGTAGCAATAATACTGATATCAGCCTAACCCCATCAAGCGACAAAAGAACAAATACAATCATTTGCATTCTAATAAGGAACAATCAAATCCAAACTAACAATCTATATTATAGAATTTTACAAAAAAGAAAATAAAAATCTACACCAATCAAAAATAGTTTCATTTTAAATAGTTACTTTTGAAACGAGATTACAATAAGAAAGCATTTTCATTGTTTAAGCAACATTTTTTTTTCAGAATTAAACATATAATAATTTCATGAAATCATTTTTTATCGGAAATATGGAAGTAAAACTTCCTGTCATTCAAGGAGGAATGGGTGTTGGGGTTTCTTTATCCAAATTAGCATCGGCAGTAGCCAATGAAGGAGGTATCGGAGTTATATCGTGTGCAGGCTTAGGGTTGATATACAGCAAACAGCCGGGCAACTACCTTAGCCGATGTATCTCTGGATTGAAAGAAGAAATACGCAAGGCTAAAGAAAAAACCAATGGCATAATAGGAGTAAATATCATGGTGGCACTTACCAATTATGCTGATATGGTAAAAACATCAATCTCTGAAAAAGTAGATGTGATTTTTGCAGGAGCCGGACTGCCGTTCGATCTGCCGTCTTATCTGACCAAAGAAAGCACCACAAAATTAGTCCCGATTGTATCTTCATCAAGAGCTGCTAAGATACTATGCGATAAATGGAAAAACAACTACAATTATCTTCCCGACGCTATCGTCATAGAGGGACCTAAAGCGGGAGGACATCTGGGTTTTAAAACAGAACAAATAGACGATGAACATTTCTCTCTCGAACAAATCATACCTGAAGTCTTAAATATCACTACTCAATACAAAGAGGAAAAGGACATACCAGTAATAGTAGCGGGAGGTATCTCTTCGGGTAAAGATATACACCATTTTTTGGATATGGGAGCTTCAGGAGTTCAAATGGGAACAATATTTGTCACTACGGAAGAGTGTGATGCATCAACCGAATTCAAAAATGTATTCGTTAATGCTAAACAAGAAGATATAAAAATAATCCAAAGCCCTGTAGGAATGCCCGGACGGGCTATTGACGGAGAATTTATCCGAAGTGTGGAGAAAGGACAGGAAGTGCCCAAAAGTTGTCCATTTCATTGTATCAAGACATGCGACTATAGTAAAAGCCCTTACTGTATCGTACAAGCTCTTTATCAGGCAGCAAAAGGAAATATGAAAAAAGGATATGCCTTCACAGGAATCAATGTTCACCTTTCTGAAAAAATTTCGAGTGTGAAAGAAGTTATCGAAAGGCTGAAATCTGAATTCAGAGGAGCTCAATTAGAAGCATAAGTCCATGTCGACTCAGTTAACGTTCAATCTTTCATTTTTTGATAGGTTGAACGTTTTTATTACAAATATATAGTTTGGGGGGCTATCAAATCACCTATAAAAACTTACTCTACAACCTTATACAAAAAAGAAAAGGTTGTCATCCCGACAACCTAATTCTCAATTATTAACCTTAAATCTAATACTATGAAAAACACGTTGCAAATATAGACATGTCTTATCAATTTTGAAAAAAAATAGAGTATTTTTTACACTAACTAATCATTATTTAACTTTGATTAGGATTCGAGACAAATAATTAAAGATGTTTTACAGCATGTATCAATCCTATCTATCATACGGATATAAAGTACATAAATCCTTTATAAACTGCCTGATATTTTCCACTCTTCGGTTTATGTATTATCTTTGCACTTCTTGAAAAAGGTCTGATACTTTTTTCAGGTTTTATCAAGCATAACAACAATAGGTCTGAGACCTGAAGTAAATATATGAGCGAGTTAGACAAAGAAATTCATAGACGACGTACATTTGCGATTATCAGCCATCCCGATGCGGGTAAAACTACCTTAACAGAAAAGCTTCTGCTATTCGGGGGTGCAATCCACGTAGCCGGGGCTGTAAAATCGAATAAGATAAAAAAAACAGCCACATCCGACTGGATGGAAATAGAAAAGCAACGTGGTATATCGGTTGCAACATCTGTGATGGGCTTTGAATACGATGGCTATAAAATCAACATTCTGGATACACCCGGTCACCAGGATTTCGCAGAAGACACTTTCCGTACACTCACAGCTGTAGATAGTGTTATCATAGCAGTAGACGTTGCCAAAGGGGTTGAAACGCAAACCCGAAAACTAATGGAAGTCTGCCGCATGCGGAAAACTCCGGTGATGATTTTTGTCAATAAGATGGACAGGGACGGAAAAGATCCTTTCGATTTATTAGACGAACTCGAAGAAGAACTAAAAATAAAAGTACGTCCTCTGAGTTGGCCTATCGACAGCGGACAAAGCTTCAGAGGTGTATATAACTTATATCAGGAAAAGCTTGACCTATATACACCAAGTAAACAGACCGTTACTGAATCTATCGAATTTAAGGACATAAACAGTCCCGAACTCGAAAGACATATCGGAGACTCGCTTGCTGCAAAATTAAGAGAAGACATCGAACTGATAGAGGGAGTATATCCCGAACTCGATATAGACACCTATCTGCAAGGAGAAGTAGCTCCCGTATTTTTCGGATCAGCGCTGAATAACTTTGGGGTAAAGGAGCTTTTGGACTGTTTTGTAAAAATTGCCCCCTCTCCCCGCCCTATCGAGGCTGTAGAACGTGTAGTGAAACCCGAAGAAGAAGCATTTACAGGCTTTATATTTAAAATACATGCCAATATGGATCCAAACCATCGCTCATGTATTGCTTTCGTAAAAATATGCTCAGGTAAATTTGAACGTAATGTCAATTACAAGCATGTAAGATTTAACCGTCAGATGCGATTCTCTTCACCAACGGCATTTATGGCTCAGAAAAAAGAGACTGTGGATGAAGCTTTCGCCGGAGATATTGTCGGATTACCTGATACTGGTAATTTCAAGATCGGAGATACTCTTACATCAGGCGAAGAGCTCCATTTCAAAGGGCTGCCAAGCTTCTCTCCCGAAATGTTTAAATACATAGAGAATGCAGACCCTATGAAAACAAAACAGTTGCAAAAAGGTATTGACCAGTTGATGGACGAAGGAGTTGCTCAGCTATTTGTAAACCAGTTTAACGGACGAAAGATCATCGGAACCGTTGGACAGCTTCAATTCGAAGTTATACAATACCGCCTGCTCCACGAATATGGAGCCCAATGTAAATGGGAACCTATCAATCTGTTCAAAGCATGCTGGATAGAAAGCGACAATGAAGATGAATTAGAGAACTTCAAAAAACGGAAATCCCAATACATGGCAAAAGACAAGGAAGGGCGAGATGTATTTCTTGCCGACTCAAACTATGTATTGATGATGGCTCAACAAGATTTTAAAGATATACGTTTCCACTTTACATCCGAATTTTGAGAACTAGACTAATCATAAACCCTGCATATCAAGAGCTGGAAGATTTTATCCGAAATCTTCCGGAGACTTTTGATTTTACAGGAGAGACCATATATGATGGACGCAACACGATAAAAATAATAGACACTAAGAGCATTAGAGTAAACGTAAAATCATTTCAGAAACCCAATATTATAAATAAATTTGTATATGGGAATTTTAGAAAATCCAAAGCTCAGAGATCATTTGAATACGCTAACATACTAATAAAAAACAAAATAGACACACCTACTCCAATCGGATATATGGAGTTGAGATCGGGACTAAGTTTTGGACAAAGTTATTATATTTCAGTACAAGAAGATTTTGATGGCATCATGCGGGAGTTCCAACGTGGAACTTTAGCCGGCAGAGAAAACCTGTTGCAGCAGTTTGCTCAGTTCACGGCAGATATGCACGAAAAGCAAATCCTGCATATGGATTATTCTCCGGGGAACATACTCTACAAAAAATCGGGTGAAAGTTTCAGGTTTTATGTGGTAGATTTGAACAGAATGTTTTTCGGTCAAATTTCAAAAGAAAAAGGCTGCCAGAACTTCTGCCGTCTGTGGGGAAATGAAAAAATGATAAGCTACATTGCATCTGAATATGCTAAGGCCAGAGACTTTGATATAAAAACATGCATAGAACTTACATTATCTTATCATCGCGAATTTTGGACTAAATTTTCATCACGACATCCAGGAAAAAAGCCTTATATAGAAGATTAAACATGTCTCAAACAGAACGATCTACCCGCTCAATAATCTATAAACAACTTATAACTAAACAGTAAGGAACTCATCTCTCTTATATATCTTTTAGCAAAAGAAAGTATTTTACAACATTTCAACAAAACATAGAACACTCATATAAAACCACTTATCAACAACAAAAAAGGATTATAGGTTTAAAAGATTATAAATTGATTTTTTTTCTATTGAAAACCATTACATTTACATGCAAAAGCTGTTAGAAAAATGCAAATAAAAAAAGTTTTAGTGATCCGTTTTAGACGAGTTGGCGATGCAACACTATCATCTGTTATATGCACTTCACTAAGAAAATCTTTTCCTGAAGCCGAAATTCATTATGTTTTAAATGAAAGTATAGCTCCCCTTTTCAAATATCACCCGGATATAGACAAGCTGATTACTTTCAGCAATAATGATATGTCTTCATTATTTAAATATATCAAAAAAGTTTATTCTATTGTAAAGGGGCAGCGGTATGATATAATTATAGATACCAGATCAACCCTTAAAACGATGTTCTTCTCTCTTTTTTCGCCAAGAACTCAGTTTAGAATAGGACGAAAGAAATTTTATAACCCCATAATACATAACTATCGGGTAAATAATAAATTTGATGGTATACGCGACAATACGCAACTCTCTCTTGCATTACTTGATCCACTAAATAGGGACTACAGTATAGAGAAAACGCCTCTGTTCAAACTTTACTATACTTCCGAAGAATACCAGCAATACAGAGAATATATGGCAAGCAAAGGCATTGACTTTTCAAAACCCATTATTGTTTGTGCTGTTACTGCCCGATTAGAATACAAAGTGTGGGACAAAGATAAAATGAAAGCCATACTGGAACGCATTATCAGCAAATATGATGCTCAGCTGATTTTTAATTTTGGTGATAACAAGGAAAAAGAATCATCTAAGCGTCTACAAACTTTAATGAATAATGATCCCCATATATTTACCGATATAGAAGCTAAAAACCTCAGAGAACTGATAGCATTACTCGCCAACAGCAACTTCTTCTTTGGGAATGAAGGTGGCGCAAGACATATTTCTCAGGCTCTGGATGTACCCTCTTTTGCAATATATCCACCTGATATACCTCTAGACAACTGGTTACCAAATAAATCGGAACGCTTTCAGGGCATCGAATTAAAAGATATCGTACATGATATCGCCATCTACGAAACACTTTCTTATAACGATAAGTTTGCATTAATTGATGTAGATTCGGTATGGAATGTAACTGATAAAATGCTGGAAAAATATCTTTAACTATTAACTAATTCATCGAATAAAGCAATCCATTTGTTCATCACAATATCTTCGGTAAAACGCAGTACATTGTGAGATGCTGCCTGTCCCATTTTATGCCTTAAGTCATAATTTTCTATTAACAAAGATAATTTAGCAGCAAACAAATTCCAATTACCTTCTTCTATAAGAAATCCGTCTTCTCCATCTGTTATAATATCCCTGGGACCACATTTGCAAGCAAAAGCAACCAAGGGTAATCCGCAAGCCATTGCTTCAAGCAAGACTAAAGGCATCCCTTCATATTTAGAAGTCAAAGTATAGATTGAGCTATTAATCATTTCGCATGAAACATCTAACGAAGGCGGATTATTTATCACCTGCTCTTCAACACCCAGTTGCTTAGCTAAAGATTTCAACGGCTTCAAATTTCCATTTCCATATGTTACTAAAGTCCAATCTGGATATTTATGCGCAATTTTAGCCCAAATCTTAATCAAGACATCTAACTGTTTTTGTTTAGAACTACGCCCAACAGCTATAATTCGTTTTTCTTTATTAGTAGATTTTTGATCGGGAATAAATGAGACACTATTCGGTATCACAACTATATTAGGTAAATCTCCCCATAATTTTTTGTCTTCTTCGGTCAATACAACAAATTTATCATAATGCTTTACAATATCATAATCAGCTTTTCGGTACCAATAAGTAAAAATCTTTCCCCAAGAAAAATTCTCTAACCTAGAAATTTGTCGTGATCTTTTATATTTTCCGAAATGCCTTTCTATAATTTTTTTACTACCATCATTTATCTGATATAAATATTTAGAATACTTATCAAAAATAGAAATAGTTATATCAGGCTTAATCTCATTAAGTATCTGAGTTAATTTAGCTAAATATCTTTGCTTATATTCTCTTTCAAAAAATTTTTCCTTAATACCTCTCGCAGTAAAATCAAAGTCCATCCGATAATAAATTATTCTATTATCAAAATCAAAAAAAGGTTGCTCGTCACTTTTCTCTCTGAGAATCATATAAACTTCATATCCCTGATCCAATAAGTATTTAATCTTATTAGACAAAACCCGTTCAATTCCACCACTTGTGATTATTTGTGGAACGCAATATGCTATTTTCATGCAGACTTTATTTTGTGGCAAATGTAAGCAATTAAGAGACATAATCACAATAGTAGAGATTATTAACTATCTTTGAATATCTATCTTAAACCAAGATATTATAATGAAAAAAAGAACAGTACTTATTGACCTGAGATACTTAGGTGTGGCACATGGTTTTGGAGAACTTTGCGGATACTACGGGAACTACATTAAAGAGCATGCAGATGAAATCAACGATTTAGATATAACATTACTTGTTCCTAAAAGCTTTGTCGGAAAATTTGGAGATCATGTCAAATATCTAACAATAAGACGAATATATAAAATACTACCTATTTTATTACCTAAATTCGACATCTGGCATAATACCACGCAACAAGCTAAATACTCATCGACTAATCCAACAACGAAAAAAATATTATCAATACACGATCTTAACTTTATATATGAAAAGTCTGATTCTAAAGCTAATAAAAGATTAAAAAAATTACAGCAATATATTAACTCTGCCCAAGTTATCACTTTTATTTCTCAATTTACAAAACAGGAGGTAAAAAAACATTTAGATATAAGCTCTAAAGAAACTCTAGTTAATTATGTTGGCATAAAAGATATCCGGTTTGAAAATACCACAGTTCCCCAATTTCTAATAAACAAGGACAAAAAATTTCTATTCACCATCAGCAGGATAAACAAGAAGAAAAATTTTCATGTATTGCTAGATACAATGAAACGGCTACCTCAATACGATCTCTATATTTGTGGTAATTTCGATAGTGAATATGCCAAAGAGATGATACAACGTATCAAGGAAGAGAGCATAACCAATATTATAATGCCCGGAGAGATATCTTTCAGTGAAAAAATATGGATGTATAAGAACTGCCATGCATTTTTGTTCCCATCACTATTCGAAGGATTTGGCATGCCTGTAATAGAAGCAATGCAGTTCGGAAAACCAGTATTTAGCTCCTGCTGTACCAGTTTGCCTGAAATAGGATCCATATATTCTTATTTCTTTAAAGATTTCACTCCCGAACATATGTCTTCTTTTATCAATGAAAATATAGAATCTTTTTATTCGGACACCAATAGAATACAACAGCAAATAGAATATAGCTTATCATATACTCTGGATAGGCATATGAATAAGTATTTGGAGTTATATAGAAATATTTAAAATCATAACTTCATAAAGAAAGGCCTCCTTATTGAGAATATAAAGAGGCTCTTCTTTGTATGGTATTTATTAACAAAAAAGTCCCGAGTAAAAAATTACTCAGGACTTTTTGTCTTTAAAAGAGGGCGGTTACCTACTCTCCCACATAATTGCAGTACCATCGGCGTGGGTGGGCTTAACTTCTCTGTTCGGAATGGGAAGAGGTGGATCCCCAACGCTATAACCACCTTAATATCTTTGATCTTATATATTAAGACGTGATGTAAAAGAACAAGTCTTTAAAAATTTGTATGTAGCAAACCTGTTACACAGGCGAAGTTTTGACGAAAAAGTTTCGGGCAATTAGTACTACTCGGCTATGACATTACTGCCTTTACACCTGTAGCCTATCAACGTCGTAGTCTACAACGACCCTTATAAGGATATCTTATCTTGAGGCTGGCTTCGTACTTAGATGCT
Organism: Indolivaga capnocytophagoides; assembly: GCF_036511535.1. Taxonomy (GTDB): domain Bacteria; phylum Bacteroidota; class Bacteroidia; order Bacteroidales; family Dysgonomonadaceae; genus Dysgonomonas_A; species Dysgonomonas_A capnocytophagoides. The sequence continues at coordinate 2,108,328 of NZ_AP028867.1, forward strand.
TTCAGCACTTATCCAATCCGCACTTAGCTACCCGGCGATGCCCCTGGCGGAACAACCGGTAAACCAGCGGTGCGTCCAACACGGTCCTCTCGTACTAGTGTCAGATCCCCGCAAATATCTTACGCCCACGATAGATAGAGACCGAACTGTCTCACGACGTTCTGAACCCAGCTCGCGTGCCACTTTAATGGGCGAACAGCCCAACCCTTGGGACCTTCTCCAGCCCCAGGATGTGACGAGCCGACATCGAGGTGCCAAACCATTCCGTCGATATGAGCTCTTGGGAATGATCAGCCTGTTATCCCCGGAGTACCTTTTATCCTTTGAGCGATGGCCATTCCATACTGAAACCACCGGATCACTATGCTCTAGTTTCCTACCTGATCGACTTGTTAGTCTCCCAGTCAAGCGCGCTTATGCCATTACACTCTACGAACGGTTACCAATCGTTCTGAGCGCACCTTTAGAAGCCTCCGTTACTCTTTTGGAGGCGACCACCCCAGTCAAACTACCCACCATACAGTGTCCCTATATCAATAGGTTAGAATCCAAACAATTAAAGGGCCGTATTTCAAGGGTGACTCCACAAACACTAGCGTGCCCGCTTCATAGTCTCCGGCCTATCCTACACATCAAGTGCCCAGATTCAATGTAAAGCTATAGTAAAGGTTCACGGGGTCTTTTCGTCCCATCGCGGGTAATCGGCATCTTCACCGATACTACAATTTCACCGAGCTCACAGTTGAGACAGTAAGAAGATCATTACACCATTCGTGCAGGTCGGAACTTACCCGACAAGGAATTTCGCTACCTTAGGACCGTTATAGTTACGGCCGCCGTTTACTGGGGCTTCAATTCAAAGCTTCTCATTGCTGATGACTTCTCCTCTTAACCTTCCAGCACCGGGCAGGTGTCAGGCTATATACGTCTTATTTCTAATTTGCATAGCCATGTGTTTTTGTTAAACAGTTGCCTTCTTCTATTCTCTGCGGCCTGCCATCGCTGACAGGCACCCTTTATCCCGAAGTTACAGGGTCATTTTGCCTAATTCCTTAACTGTGAATCACTCGAGCGCCTTAGTATACTCAACCCAACTACGTGTGTCCGTTTTAGTACGGGTGACTTTAAGATTAGCGTTTAGCGGTTTTTCTTGACAGTCTGTTTACCTGCATATTGATTCACCAATGGTTCCTCATACTTTCAGGTTCGACTCTTTTTGCGGATTTGCCTGCAAAAATCAACGTCTACACCCTTTAACCAACTATTCCGTCAGTTGGCAGCAGTTTCACTCCTGTGTCCCCACATCACTCTTAAAGCCAGTAACGGAATATTAACCGTTTCATCCATCGAATTAGCCGTTCGGCGTCTCCTTAGGGCCCGACTTACCCTGATCCGATTAGCGTTGATCAGGAAACCTTAGTCTTTCGGCGAGGAAGTTTCTCACTTCCTTTATCGTTACTCATACCTACATTTGCTTTTCTGTCCGCTCCAGAGCAGCTCACGCTGCGCCTTCGACGCTGAACAGAATGCTCCCCTACCGATAATATTTATCCCATAGCTTCGGTAACATGTTTTATGCCCGATTATTATCCACGCATCGCCACTCGACTAGTGAGCTGTTACGCACTCTTTAAATGAATGGCTGCTTCCAAGCCAACATCCTAGCTGTCTTAGCGGCAACACTTCGTTAATTCAACTTAACATGTATTTGGGGACCTTAGCTGATGGTCTGGGTTCTTTCCCTCTCGGACATGGACCTTAGCACCCATGCCCTCACTCCCGGTATTAACTTATGCCCATTCGGAGTTTATCTGGACTTGATAGGCGGTGAAGCCCTCGCATCCAATCAGTAGCTCTACCTGACATAAGTAATTCGCCGAGGCTGCACCTAAATGCATTTCGGGGAGTACGAGCTATCTCCAAGTTTGATTAGCCTTTCACCCCTACCCTCAAGTCATCCGAAAGCTTTTCAACGCTTACCGGTTCGGTCCTCCAATTGGTGTTACCCAACCTTCAACCTGCTCAAGGGTAGATCACTTGGTTTCGCGTCTACTCCCATTGACTATGGCGCCCTGTTAAGACTTGCTTTCGCTTCGGATCCGTACCTGATAGTACTTAACCTTGCCAATGAGAGTAACTCGTAGGTTCATTATGCAAAAGGCACGCCGTCACTGTTGCCAGCTCCGACCGCTTGTAGGCACATGGTTTCAGGGTCTATTTCACTCCTCTGTTCGAGGTTCTTTTCACCTTTCCCTCACGGTACTGGTTCACTATCGGTCTCTCGGAAGTATTTAGCCTTACCGGATGGTCCCGGCAGATTCATACAGGATTTCTCGTGTCCCGCACTACTCAGGATACTGCTAGGCTTAATAAACGTTTCGTGTACGGGATTATCACCCTCTCTGATACATCTTTCCAGATATTTCCACTACATTTATGTCTTGCCACAGCGCAGTCCTACAACCCCAATATTGCCGAAACAATATTGGTTTGGGCTAATCCGCGTTCGCTCGCCACTACTTACGGAATCACTTTTGTTTTCTTTTCCTATGGGTACTTAGATGTTTCAGTTCCCCACGTTTGCTTCCAGTCTAGCTGGATGATATGCTCTTCGCATACCGGGTTGCCCCATTCGGAGATTTACGGGTCAAAGGTTATTTGCACCTTACCGTAACTTTTCGCAGCTTATCACGTCCTTCATAGCCTTCGAGAGCCTAGGCATCCCCCATGTGCCCTTTTTTACTTTTTTCTCTTCGCCTGTTCTTTACCGTTGCCGGTAAAGTACGGTTTGATATATACTCGTTTTTTTTACTTGCTCTTTTTTACATCATGTCAAAGATCTTTTCGCTAATTGCTCTTTTAAGAGCTGACTATTATTTAATTGTCTTAGCTGTTGTGGAGAATAACGGATTCGAACCGTTGACCCCCTGCGTGCAAGGCAGGTGCTCTAGCCAGCTGAGCTAATCCCCCGTTAAATGAAGCCCGTTATCCGGCTTATTTACTTCGTAGTCCCAGGCAGATTTGAACTGCCGACCTCTACATTATCAGTGTAGCGCTCTAACCAACTGAGCTATAGGACTGGCTGTTTGTTTCTTTTCTTACCCGGTAACTGTGATTAACAGCTCCTTTTTCTCTTTATTTTGTCGATTTGATAGAAACTCTTTTTTATATAATACACTAGACATTGGGTGATAATAACTTTAACGTTATATATCCAGTTAGAACATTCTCCAGAAAGGAGGTGTTCCAGCCGCACCTTCCGGTACGGCTACCTTGTTACGACTTAGCCCCAGTCACTAGTTTTACCCTAGGACGCTCCTTGCGGTTACGTACTTCAGGTACCCCCAGCTTCCATGGCTTGACGGGCGGTGTGTACAAGGCCCGGAACGTATTCACCGCGCCATGGCTGATGCGCGATTACTAGCGAATCCAGCTTCATGGAGTCGAGTTGCAGACTCCAATCCGAACTGGGAGAGGCTTTCGAGATTAGCATCTTGTCACCAAGTAGCAACCCTCTGTACCCCCCATTGTAACACGTGTGTCGCCCCGGACGTAAGGGCCGTGCTGATTTGACGTCATCCACACCTTCCTCGCAGCTTACGCTGGCAGTCTTGTCAGAGTCCTCAGCTTGACCTGTTAGTAACTAACAATGTGGGTTGCGCTCGTTATGGCACTTAAGCCGACACCTCACGGCACGAGCTGACGACAACCATGCAGCACCTACGCATCTGCTATTGCTAGAAGATCGGTTTCCCGATCGGTCAGATGCATTTCAAGCCCGGGTAAGGTTCCTCGCGTATCATCGAATTAAACCACATGTTCCTCCGCTTGTGCGCCCCGTCAATTCCTTTGAGTTTCACCGTTGCCGGCGTACTCCCCAGGTGGATTACTTATCGCTTTCGCTTAGCCACTTATTGTAATATCACAAACAGCTAGTAATCATCGTTTACTGCGTGGACTACCAGGGTATCTAATCCTGTTTGATACCCACGCTTTCGTGCTTCAGCGTCAGTTGTAGTTTAGTAAGCTGCCTGCGCAATTGGAGTTCTTCGTTATATCTATGCATTTCACCGCTACACAACGAATTCCGCCTACTTCAAATACACTCAAGAAACCCAGTTTCAACGGCAATTTTAAGGTTGAGCCTCAAACTTTCACCGCTGACTTAAATCCCCGCCTACGCACCCTTTAAACCCAATAAATCCGGATAACGCTCGCATCCTCCGTATTACCGCGGCTGCTGGCACGGAGTTAGCCGATGCTTATTCGTACTGTACTTGCAAGAAAGGACACGTCCTCTTTTTTACCCCAGTACAAAAGAAGTTTACAACCCATAGGGCAGTCATCCTTCACGCGACTTGGCTGGTTCAGGCTCTCGCCCATTGACCAATATTCCTCACTGCTGCCTCCCGTAGGAGTCTGGTCCGTGTCTCAGTACCAGTGTGGGGGATAAACCTCTCAGTTCCCCTATCCATCGTTGCTTTGGTGAGCCGTTACCTCACCAACTGGCTAATGGAACGCATGCCCATCTACTACCAATTAATCTTTAACAAATATCACCATGCGGTGCCCCTGTATTATGCGGCATTAATCCGAATTTCTTCGGGCTATTCCCCTGTAGTAGGTAGGTTGCATACGCGTTACTCACCCGTGCGCCGGTCGTCATCAAAAGTATTGCTACTTTCATGCTACCCCTCGACTTGCATGTGTTAGGCCTGTCGCTAGCGTTCATCCTGAGCCAGGATCAAACTCTTCTTTGTATATCTTTTTTATATTCTCAGAATTATTCTAACCTCTTTATTGACTCTAGGTATTGACTTAGAGTTGATACCGATCGTAAGACCGTATCACCCGTCTAATGCTATATTTTTTTGTTCCTTTTCAAATCTTTCAAAGATCGCTTCTCGTTTTTCGCTTTTCTTAGTGACCGTCTCTCGGTCTTAAAGCGAGTGCAAAAGTAGTCCCTTTTACAATACACTCCAAATATTTTTATGCCTTTTTTTAAAATATTTTTATGCCTTCCTTACAACAACATTATTTACAACTACTTAGAATTATATCTTTTTTTTAACCAATTAGTACACTGATGTAGGAAACCAGAAAAACCGCTCCAATAAAAGAATACAATGCCAATCTCATTTTATCGCAGATCTATTATCTTTAATAAAAAATATATGACATTAGATTTATATTTGCTTATATATTCTTTCGAAACCTTTTATACTATCTTTGCATTAATGTTAAGGTCTATGACCTTTTTATTGTTTTAAATAGTGTACATCAAGAAATAAAAATTTTATCTATACTATAAAGCGATCGACTATCGATAACTTTACTTATACTTATATATATTGATTTAATACGGAATGGGAAGCTTCAATTTTCGATTTATTTTCAAAACCATCGGATTCTTACTTATCATAGAGTCTCTTTTGTTGATGATATCGGCTGCGATCTCTTTTTATTATCATGAACTCAGTGGTGATGCATTTCTCATTAGCGGATCTATAACTATAGTTGTAGGTATAATGCTTCGCTTATTAGGAGTAGAACCTCGCGAAAAACCAATAGGAAAACGAGAAGGTTTTCTTTTGGTATCTATTTCATGGGTTATACTATCCGCTTTCGGTATGCTCCCATTCTGCATAAGTGGCGTAATACCTAAAATAAGTGATGCATATTTCGAAACGATGTCAGGCTTTACAACCACCGGCTCCACTATTATACCCAATGTTGATGTTATTCCTTTAGGGCTTTTATTCTGGCGATGCCTCACTCAATGGGTCGGCGGCCTTGGTATTGTGGTATTCGCATTAGCCGTACTGCCGATTATCGGGGGAAATGCCTCATTTTTATTTGATGCCGAAACTACAGGAATAGTTCGTGAGCGGTTTCAACCTAGAATAACTCAAATAGCGAAAAGACTATTGTTTACCTATATATTCATAACTGCCCTTATAACCATACTTTTATGGATTGGACCTATGAATTTATTCGATGCAGTGTGCCATGCATTATCAACTGCTTCGACAGGAGGGTTCTCAACCAAACAGGCTAGTATAGCTTATTGGAACTCTCCCTATATAGAATATGTAATAAGTATATTTATGGTTGTGGGAGGAATTAACTTCTCGCTACTATACTTTTTATTAAGAGGAAAACCGAAAAGATTGCTCCAAGACGAAGAAGTCATATGGTACTTTGGTATTTATCTATCGTTCACGATTATAATATCAGTAGGACTGATTCTTTCCGGACAAATCGATATCGCAGAAAACGCTTTCCGAACTTCCCTCTTTCAGGTAACATCCGCTATAACTACCACAGGATTCTCTACAGCAGACTTTACAAGTTGGGGCCCTTTCTATATGTTCCTTATCTATCTGCTGATGATGATTTGTGCCTGTGCCGGCTCGACATCGGGAGGTATAAAAGTAATCCGTGTAGTTGTTCTGTTTAAAAATGCAATCAACGAATTTAAGCGTCAAGTACATCCTAATGCAGTACTGCCCGTTCGGGTTAATAATCAGGTATTGCCTGTGGATATCGTTACTAAAATATTAGCTTTCATCTTCCTTTACCTTCTGATTTTGTTTGTCAGCTTTCTGGTATTATCTATAACGGGGATAGGCTTTGAAGATTCTATAACAGCATCGGTTTCGTGTATGGGAAATGTAGGATTGGGAAGCCTCAGCGAAAGCGGGCATTTTGCAAATATATCGGATACTGCGAAATGGTATTTATCATTTCTCATGCTAACCGGACGCCTTGAACTATTCACCGTTTTATCTTTATTTATGCCTGCATTTTGGCGAAAATAAAATCAATGTATAACATCTGACAAATCACCTCTTATGAAAAAATATCTTCTAATAACACTCTCCTTATTTTATGTGTACAGCTTCTATGGACAAGAGAAGCAAAAAGTGAGTTTGCTATTTGCAGGGGATGCCATGCAGCATAAGTCACAACTAGATGCAGCCCGTGTCACAGGTGGAGGCTATGACTATTCTAAATACTTCAACCAAATAAAAGACCAAATAGACTCGGCAGACATTTCAATTGTCAATTTCGAAACGACATTACCGGGGAAAGCTTATACCGGATACCCCAATTTTGGATCTCCTGATGAATTTGCTTATGCTTTGAAAGATGCAGGATTCGATGTATTTCTCACTGCAAATAATCATTGTCTGGACAAAGGCAAAAAGGGTGTCGAACGAACTATTATGATGCTCGACTCGATGCAGGTCAAGCATTTGGGCACATATGTCAATGAGGAAAAGAAAAATGTTCTTTATCCGATGATGATTGTAAAGAATGATATCAGAATAGGTATGCTTAACTATACTTATGACACAAACGGCATACCGATACAAGCTCCCAATATTGTTAATCTGATAGACAAAAAACAAATTGTCTCAGATATAGATATGTTAAAGCGAATGCAACCAGATATCATAGTAGCCAATATGCACTGGGGTGAAGAGTACAAGTTAAAGCCCAGCACCGAACAAAAGGCATTAGCCGACTTACTCATCAAAAACGGGGTAAGGCTTATTATTGGCTCTCATCCTCATGTCGTTCAACCTATAGATATACGGCAAAACGGCGATTCAATAGAAAACATAATAGTTTACTCTCTCGGGAATTTCATATCCGGAATGAAAGCTGTCAACACCGATGGTGGAATGATTGCTCGAATTAACATAAGCAAAGATGATAAAGGAAATGTAACAATAGACAGCTGCTCTTATTCTCTGGTATGGGTATATAAACCTTTAGAAAATACCAAATTACAGTTTCAACTTATTCCAATAGAGAAATACCAAAATGAGGCAGGTGAAGAGAAAATAGGCAAAATGTCTTTCGATAAAATGAGTGCTTTCGCTAAAACCGCCCGAAAGACAATAGAAAGTCTTTGGCCAAAGTCTTCGGCTGTTATATCAGGAGAAGATTCGTCACCCCGTAAAAATTGATTAACTTTGTGCTTCTCTAAAAGAAAAGCAAAACAATATACATAAAATAAAATGGCACATAAAATCATTCTGACTGGAGACAGACCAACAGGTGCACTACACTTAGGACACTATGTAGGATCTTTGAAAAAAAGAGTCGAATTGCAAAATACCGGCGAATACAAACAATATATCTTAATAGCCGACCTGCAAGCTCTAACCGATAATGCGGAAAACCCAGAAAAAATCCGTGAAAATATCATGGAAGTAGTATTGGATTATCTGGCTGTAGGCCTTGATCCGGAAAAAACCACTTTTCTTATCCAATCTTGTATTCCCGCACTGTACGAACTGCCGATGTACTATTCGAATTTAGTAACGATGGCTCGTTTGGAACGTAATCCGACTATTAAAACAGAAATACAGTTGAGAAACTTCCAACGGGATATTCCAGTAGGATTCATGACTTACCCCATCAGTCAGGCTGCTGATATCACTGCGTTTAAAGCTCAGTATGTGCCTGTAGGAAACGACCAGCTGCCTATGATCGAGCAAACACGTGATATCGTTTCAGCATTCAACCGTATATACAAAGAAATTCTGGTAGAACCCCAAGCGATACTTCCAGATAATGTTACAGCTCAGCGTCTTGTCGGAACAGATGGAAATGCTAAGATGAGTAAATCTCTTGGAAACTGCATCTATCTGAAAGACAAAGAAGACGTAATCAAAAAGAAAGTAATGGGAATGTTTACAGACCCTAACCACTTACGTGTCGAAGATCCCGGAACGGTAGAAGGAAACCCCGTATTTACTTACCTTGATGTATTCTCTACTGAAGAACTATTCAAAAAGCACTGCTCCGATTATGCCACACTTGACGAAATGAAAGATCACTATCGTCGTGGAGGTTTGGGAGACGTTAAGATCAAACGAGTGCTGAACGACATCATGCAAGATGTTTTACGTCCGATCAGAGAACGCCGTGAAGATTATGAACAACGCAAACCCGAAGTTTTCAAAATGATCGAAGACGGAACAAAAGCGGCTATCGAATATACTAACCAAACTTTAGCTGAAGTTAAAGCGGCTATCGGTATCGATTACTTCGCAAGCCAATCTTTTCAGGATATGTTTATCAATAAGTAAAAGATCTCTTTTCAATATAATAAAGGATGGACTTCGGTTCATCCTTTTTCGTCAGGGCTCTCCCTCCTACTTCTCCAAACTCTTCGACAATATAAAGTACACAGGAAAACAAGGTACGCTCTCGTTATGGTATCGGTCAGATGCTGTTACAAAATAGTATACTCCCCGTTCAGTATCTTCTGTTTCCAGCCGGACTTTAGTAGAATGAATACCTGTCATTACGATTGAACGTACATCCTTTGTATCGCAATTCTCCGAATCTGTTTCGTAAATAGTATAAGTCTGCGCCTCGTTATTATCGGCAGATTGCCACTCTATTGTCGTATATCCTTCAGAATCTCGGTATACCTGCATATTAAGAGGCGAATTAGGAGCTTCATTATCCAGCCATGTTAATGGTGGTAACTTTGCCGGATACTCATAGTATGTGTTTAATCTGTCACGTATGCCTTTCAAATTATCTAATACATTTGCTGCACGATAAAATGCCTGCCCTCTGCTTTCACTCTTACGGGTATAATCAATCTGTCGGGTTATATCCTCCGGTTTCCAATCCCCTTCTGATGGCAGCAGGCGGTAAATACCCAGACCGGGAACTACCATGCGTCCTTCGCTCATACTGATCCAGTCATCGACATATTTGTCAAAATCTGTTTCATTATAGTATAACATCGGATAAACAGCATCCATCATTCCGGTCTTAAGCCACATTCCGGCATCCTGATGTACACTTTCGTAAGCAGTCCAGCGTCCACGCATCGGATCGAGATTACGGTAACGCCCGATCGGGCTGCAACTGATCTGTACCCATGGCTTTTTCTTTTTCACCAAATCATGCACTCCCGTTACCAGTGCTGTGATATTATCTCGTCGCCATTCCTTTAAAGACTTTCCTCCTCCGTATTTATTGAAAGTATCTTTATCGGGAAACTTAACTGCCGACTCCGGATAGCGGATATAATCAAACTGTATACCATCTATATCGTAATTGCTGACAATCTCATCGACAATTTTCAGTAAATAATCTTTCGTTTCGGGATTCCCCGGATCAAGATACCACTCACCCATATGCAGTTTAGTCATCTTCGGATACTTAGCTACAACAGAATTCCGCCCCTGAGCTTTTACTTGTTTAGGTGTACCAAGCGGAAAAGTAACAACCCACACATGGCATTCGATTCCCCTTTTATGGCATTCTTCGATAGCATAAGCAAGCGGATCGTAAGCAGCATATGCACCTACCGAAATATCTTTCTGAAAATAAGGGCTCCATGGTTCTATTTTCGACTTATAAAAAACATCCCCCCTGATACGTGCCTGAAAGAATATGGTATTTATATTAGCCTGCTGTAATTGATCGAGCAAACGGCGAAGTTCTTTCTTCTGTTCGTCCGGAGTTTTTCCGGGCGAAGGCCAATCAAGATTCCAATTTGTCGTAAACCAAACAGCTCTAACCTCTTCCGGTTTATTCTGAGCATGTAAGGGAAAGAAAAACAGACTAAGAGTACACAGTATAAATAGTTTTTTGAATAACCGCATAAAAGAAAATTAAGGTCGAAGACCTATTTATTACTTGAGCAAGTATAACATACTAAACTTGTTATAACTTAAAAACATATCATTGAAACTTTCATTCACGTCGAAGAACGCACCCTATTTACGGCAATGACAATCAACAATATGATCATCAACATAACCCGTTGCCTGTAAGAAAGCATAACAAATGGTGGTTCCGAAAAACTTAAATCCGCGCTTCTTCATATCCTTACTTATCGCATCCGAAATATCAGTCGAAGCAGGAGCTTCCGCCAATGTCTTCCATTTATTTACAATCGGCTTGTGATCCGGAAAAAATGAGAGCAAGTATTTACTGAAACTTCCGAATTCTTTCTGAACGTCAATAAACGCACGGGCATTAGTTACTGTTGCTTTTATCTTCAGACGATTACGAATAATCCCTTCAAAAGATGCCAGTTTTTCCATTTCTTCATCGGTAAAATTCACCACTTTGCGAACATCAAATCCCGCAAAAGCTTTTTTATATCCCTCCCTCTTGCGAAGAATGGTAATCCAGCTCAATCCGGCCTGGGCACTTTCCAATACTAAAAACTCGAACAAGACATCGTCATCTGTCACAAGTTTACCCCATTCTTCGTCGTGGTATTTTATATAAAGAGGATCGGTTCCACACCAACCGCAGCGTACGATAGTTGATTCCATATTTTTATCTTTGTCCCTAAATCGGACTGTAAATATACGACTAAGTAACAGAAAGATTTTAATATTTGTTCAATTTCATTGGTCATTTTACTTGACCCTGCATAACCTAAACAAGTTTAGCTCTGCTCTCGCTGCTTTAAATGTTCATTTATATTGTCCCATCAGATTTTACAGTTTCCGAATTCCCCTCTCTGTTTTATTCTTTCCCTTATCTATTTACACGTTGTTCTATTTTTAACTAAAATAAAAAGGTAACAAAGGTTCCATCTTTTCAACCATTTTATGGAGTAACCTTTTTATGATCTATCGAGTGTGGGATCGTAAGCATCAAAGGCTGTCTCTGCCTCCGAGGAATCAGATTTGACTTTGAGTGCTTTTCGTCTTTCTTTCATTTCTTCTTCCGTGAAATTACCGCTGCCATTGTCTTGTAAGAATTGAAGTTGATCGGCTGCCTCTTGATTCTGAACTATGATTTCCCACGGTACACGAATATTTTCTACCTTCTCTTCAATTTCTCCCTCTTTAGCCATCGCCATTTTCAAGGTCTTTTCGTCTGCTGAATATTCTTTCATGGTTACCGTTTTTCCGGTCAGATATATTTCACCGTACTCATCTACGGCATATTTATAACGGGTGGTAGTTACGGTATAACCATGCTCTAATCTTTGTTTGAGGATTTTTCGGGCTTTTTGAGCCAGTCTTTCGTCACGACCTGCACGGGCATCATCTATCATTTCTTTGAAATCGGAATACTTTCGTACCCACTGATAGAATGTTTTACGGCTGATGCTGTACATCGCGCAGATTTCACCCAATGTATATTCATCCTGTTCTATTGCATCCGCTATTTTCTTGCCTAGTTGTTCTGTGTATTTTGCCATAATTATAAAGTGTTTTTTCCTTATAGATAAAATTTCAGAAAACAGGAGAGCATATCTTCTTCGTTTCTTTTAGGCAACAAAAAGGTCTAAAACCTTAAATTGCAGATAAAAGTTTTAATTATCTTTGCATAACGAAAAAAACAAAAAGATCCCTACCGTTTATTTTATGAAAACTGATATTGAAATTGCCAGAAGCATTGAGTTAAAGAAGGTTATTGATATTGCTAAACAAATTGACATTGATGAAGACCATGTACATAATTATGGTAAATACATGGCGAAAATACCATATTCGCTGATTAATGAACAGCAGATATCTCAGAGCAATCTTATCTTAGTGACAGCCATAACCCCCACAAAAGCCGGAATAGGCAAGACAACAGTATCAATCGGTCTTACTCTCGGACTAAACAAAATCGGCAAAAAAGCAGTCGTAGCACTCCGTGAACCATCACTGGGGCCTTGCTTCGGGATGAAAGGCGGAGCTGCCGGAGGAGGATACGCACAGGTACTGCCGATGGAAGATATAAACCTGCATTTTACAGGCGACTTTCATGCGATAACTTCGGCTCACAATATGATCTCGGCTTTGCTCGATAATTACTTGTACCAAAACAGGTCTACAGGAAAAGGACTAAAAGAAATACTCTGGAAAAGAGTACTCGATATAAACGATCGTAGTTTACGTTATGTGGTAACAGGTCTGAGAGGTAGTGCCAACGGCATCCCCTCCGAATCGGGTTTCGATATAACTCCGGCTTCGGAAATCATGGCGATTCTCTGTCTGTCGAAAGACATCGAAGATCTGAGACGCCGTATTGAAAAGATCATTCTCGGATATACATACGAAAACGAGCCTTTCACGGTGAAAGATCTGGGTATAGCCGGTTCAATTGTTGTACTGCTTAAAGATGCCATTAATCCGAATCTGGTGCAGACAACCGAACACAATCCGGCAATTGTACATGGAGGGCCTTTCGCTAATATCGCACACGGCTGCAACTCGGTAATAGCAACCAAACTGGCTCTAAGCCATACAGACTATGTGGTAACGGAAGCGGGATTCGGGGCAGATCTGGGTGCAGAAAAATTCTTTAATATCAAATGTCGTAAAGCGGGGTTAACACCCAAATTAACGATCATTGTAGCATCGGCACAAGGGCTGAAAATGCACGGTGGAGTAGCTCAGGAAGATATTAAAAATGAAAATATCGAAGGTCTTAAAAACGGATTGGCTAATCTCGATAAACATATCTCAAATATGAAATCCTTCGGACAGACCGTTATCGTGGCTTTCAATAAATACGGAACCGATACCAAAGCCGAAACCGATCTTGTTATAGAGCACTGCAAATCTCAGGGAATAGCTATAGCGATAAATAAAGCCTACTCCGATGGAGGAGAAGGAGCTGTTGATCTGGCCAATCTGGTGGTAGAAACAATAGAAAACAATCCTTCGGGAGAGTTAATCTTTACTTATCAAGACTCTGACTCGATACAGACAAAGGTCGAAAAAGTAGCTAAACAAATATACGGAGCATCATCTATCGAGTATAGTGCCGCTGCCCGCAAAATATTGAAATTGGTACAAGGTACCGAAATAGAACATTATCCGGTCTGTATAGCCAAGACCCAATATTCGTTTTCGGACGACCCGAAGGCGTATGGTGTGGCAAAAGATTTCGGACTGACTATCAATGATATTGTCATCAACAACGGAGCCGAATTTGTTGTTATAGTAGCAGGGCCTATTATGCGTATGCCGGGATTACCAAAAGTACCACAGGCTAACCATATAGATCTCGCAAATGGATTGATAGAGGGACTTAGTTAAGCCTGATCAACATCTTGTAGGGGCGTATAATTATACGCCTTCAATAAATAACAGGCGAAAGATTTTTTGCCCCTACAACGTCAAAAGATATAAATTTATGAAAAGAACACTTTACCTTGTTTTTCTGCTGCTGGCATGTTGTAGTGCTAGCCAAGCTCAGGTTACCTATACAAAGCAGGATTCGTTGATTTTCGAAAAGTATGTCACTTCTCTCAAGTCACAATCCAATCTACCGATAAACGAACTCGTTGTAAAGACAGCTTTGTTCTTTCAGAACACACCGTATGTTTCGCACACTCTGGAGAAAAGCGATCAGGAGCGATTAGGTGTAAATCTGCGTGAATTTGATTGTACAACCTTTGTTGAATCCTGTATGGCTCTGAGCCGCACCATCAAATCGGGGGCTCCTACATTCTCCAACTTTTGTAAACAGCTTCAGAACATACGCTACCGCAATGGCATTATTCAGGATTATTCATCACGACTCCATTACATGACAGACTGGGTGTATGAGAATCAGAAACACGGGCTATTTAAAGACGAAAGCAAAGACTTAGGAGGTATTCTCGATGACCGTAAAATCAATTACATGTCATCACACCCCAATTCTTATACAATTCTAAAGAAGGACAGCGAAATGCTTCGGAAGATAGTAGCAGCCGAACAAAATATAAACAAACGCGGAGGACATTATGTAGTTCTCAAACAAAATATAGGCAGTCTTTCCGACCGCGTCAAAGACGGAGATATACTGATATTCGCAACAAGTATTGCCGGACTCGATTATACTCATATAGGTATTGCTTATCATACAGCGGGCAAGCTCACCTTCATACATGCATCGAGCAAAGCCGGCAAAGTATGGATTGACAGTAATTCTCTTGTTGCATACTGTAATAAACAGACAAGAGGCACAGGTATTACAGTATTGCGCCTTAACGAATCAAAATCGAAGAAATGAATAAAGAGATATTTTTACGCATGAGCAGCTGGTCTCAGCTATTCTTCCTTCTGCTTTTCAGTTTCACAGGCCTCCTTCTGAGTATTGTCTTTATTAGCATTCTTGCTCCGGTCATGGGAGGAATAGATTCTCTTAACTTCATTCGTGTAATGCAGGTGTTTCAATCCGTATTCATTTTTTTGGTTCCGGCTCTGCTGTGCGCTTATCTTTTTAATGAAGACGGATGGCAGTACCTCAAGATAAAGAAAGCTGTTAATCTGAAAGTGTTGATCTATTCAATCATTCTGATAGTAGCCATCCAGCCGCTTATATCCTTTACAGGATACTATAATAAAATGATGACACTGCCCGAATCGCTTTCGGAACTCGAACAATCCATGCAGGCTATGGAAAACTCTGCGGCTGCCTTATTGGAACGCCTGATGGCAGATCATTCTCCCGATGTGGTGATTGCTAACTTTATAGTTATAGCAGTTGCTGCCGGCATTACCGAAGAATTTTTCTTTAGGGGATCATTACAGCAATTAGTAAAAAAAATATGCCACAACCGACATGTCACTGTTTGGATTACGGCATTTATCTTTAGCTTTATACACTTCCAGTTTTACGGGTTCGTTCCACGTATGCTGTTAGGTGCTTTATTGGGATATATCTTCCTTTGGTCGGGCAACCTTTGGATTCCGGTTATAGTACATATATTAAATAATGCTCTGAGCGTGGCTCTATACTATAAGTTCCACTCGACACCGGTATATGACCGGCTCGAAAGTTTTGGAACAGGAGACACCGTCTGGGCAACAGTGGCCAGCATAGCTGTAACGGGAGTTATTTTATCTTTATTATCAAGGGAATACCAGCGGAACAATCCTGAAGAATTTACAATATAAAGTCTCTGGCTTTATATTACTTAATAAGGTAAGGTTTGGAAATATTGAAAAAAAAGGACGGATTAGGGTATTTAATAAAATGGATCATCAGGTTGGGTGATATTATCACTATTAATCTGGCAATTATTGTACTCGGTTGGCTGATTCCCGTATCTATTTCGAACCAGCCGCAGCTTGTTGAAACTTTTCTTCTGATCAATCTGGTTTATTTCATCACGGCAAACCTTATCCCTCTGCAGTTTCTCCAAGGACATATCGTATTCTTCGATAAGATCATACAAAAAAGCCTGAGCTTTATAACTCTATATTATATATTACTTTCAGCAGGGCTTTTTCTCTTCCGAATTGGAAGCCTCGATTTTCTCAATTGGATATTATATTACTTCGGCATAGCATTTATATACTTACTGTGGCATATAATAGTACGGAGTGCGCTCAAATGGAACAGACGTAGGGGACACAACTACAAAAGAATCATCATCGCCGGAACCGGGAAAGGAGCGATAGGTATTTTCAATGAACTGAAATCGAGTGTTTATGGATATAAGATACTAGGTCAATTCGGAGACAATCCGATCACCGAATGCAAAGAACTTGGATACCTGGGACGCACTTCCGATATTCAACAATTCTGTGCAGATAATAATGTCGATGAGATTTATTGTTCATTACCCAATAATGCTGAAACCGAGATTATTCAGCTCGTAAACTTTGCGGAACGCAACATGATCCGATTCTTTCTGATCCCCGATTTCTACGGATACATCAAACGTAAACTTGTATTGCACTCCCTTCAATCGATCCCAGTTATCGCCATACGTCCCGAACCATTACAGAAAATCTATAACCGCATTCTAAAGCGGGCTTTCGACATAGCCTTCTCCCTAGTTGTAGTCATCACCATACTTCCGATTGTGTATATCCTATTCGGGCTGCTGATCAAGCTAACATCCAAAGGACCCATTTTATTCAGGCAGCAACGCACAGGATTACACGGCAAGGTATTCACCTGCTATAAATTCCGCACAATGGTTCTGAATGAAGAAGACAATAGCCAAACAACATGGAGAAAAGATCCCAGAATCACTGCCGTAGGGGCATTCATGAGAAGAACAAGCATCGATGAACTTCCGCAATTTATCAATACACTGATCGGTAATATGTCGGTAGTTGGGCCTCGTCCGCATATGATCCAGCAGACAGATTTGTACAATCAACTGATAGACCGCTTCATGATCCGGCATCTCATCAAACCCGGGATAACCGGATGGGCTCAGATATCGGGCTACAGAGGTGAAACCCGTACGATAGAACAAATGGAGAGCCGATTCAAGAAAGACGTATGGTATCTCGAGAACTGGTCTTTTGCTTTAGACATTAAGATTATCGCTGTAACGATTTATCAACTCATCAGAGGAGACGAAAATGCGTTCTAGCATTTACTTAATACCTCGGGTATTCAATGCTGCACGATACTTATTAGCATTAATGACATGCTCGGCATGAGTCACTGCAAAATTATGACGCCCCGAGAAGTCTTCTTTAGCACACATGTAAAGGTAGTTATGTTTGGTTGCACTCAGTACTGCATCAATACCCTTAATAGATGGTACACGTATAGGACCCGGAGGTAATCCTTCGTGACGATATGTATTATATGGGGAATCAACCTGAAGATGACCGAACAAAATTCTTTTCAGAGAGAAATCTCCCACAGCATATTTAACCGTTGGGTCTGCCTGCAGCATTTGACCCGATCTTAGCCTGTTGAGATAAAGCCCTGCCACCATCGGATATTCATCAGAAAAATAACATTCTTCTTCAACAATCGCGGCCAGAATGGAAACTTCGACGGGAGTCAAGCCCTGCTGTTTCGCTTTCTGCTTACGATCTTCATTCCAGAACCGATTATATTCGGTATGCATCCTCTGAAGAAAATTATCGAGAGTTACATCCCAATATACTTCATAAGTATTCGGGATAAACATACAATCGATAGTTTCAACATTGAAGCCGAGAGCCGCACACCTCGTAGAGTCATTCAAAGCTGATAAAATTGTCTCTTTAGACAACATCAATTGAGAAGACAACCTTACCGCCAGATCATCCTTTGTTCGGATATTATTAAACTTAAGTTTAACGGGAGACTGATGCCCTCCTTTCAACAGCGAAACTACATCCCTGATTGTCATATCAGGTTTTATCGCATAGCGTCCGGTCTTTATATTTTCGGGGTAATCATAATAGTCGGCTACTTTTTTAAACTTAGCTAAATTCTCGACATGAGCCGTCGTGTCCAACTGTTTCAGGATGCTATTGTAATCTTTATTTTCATCGATATAAAGGTATACCGTCTTTTCTATATTAAATCGAGTCGAAATAATAGATTCGACATAAAAAAATGCTCCTGCCAGAGCAACACCAACTATACAGACGATAGTAATTAAGACTGAGCGCTTTGATAAAGCCATTGGGTTATTTTATTAGTCAATAGTGGGGCAAAATTATAAATATTATTTCGAAAAAATCACAGTGCGCCTTGTTAAATCAAAACAAACAGCTATATTTGCATCGCATTTGGAGTTAACCCTCCTATTGCAAGGTTCAGGAAGTGTGGGTGAGTGGCTGAAACCACCAGTTTGCTAAACTGACGTACGGGTAACTGTACCGGGGGTTCGAATCCCCCCGCTTCCGCGAAACAAGTAATAAGCTGCTATTTATTAGCAGCTTATTCTATTTTATAGGATTACATCCTAAATGTCATTTTTCAGGAACCGATCTCCTTAATCAGAAAAATGTAATATAAAAAGATTCCTGCTTTACATTAACCATTGTTTACATTCTATCCAGATCAGCCATATTATCAAGATTAAATAAAGTTCGATGTCGGGATCAAAAGTATCTTTCAATACTTATCCTTTCATCGAACTTTAGTGTTGTTCGTATTATTAAAATATTTTAAACAATACTATTTATAGACATAAGTAAGATTATTTACTCCTCCGAGAGATTATTTCAGGATTAATTAAAGTGACCATCCCGGATTTTGTTCTAGTTTTACATTCAATTCAATTTGCTTATCAGGCAATGGAAAAAGATAATTTTTATCCTCAAAAGTTCTATTTGATGCTTTTTCATGAATTGTATAACCTTCTGTATTAGTCTCTATCTTAAGGGCTGCATCCGGTGAATATTCATATTTCTTTCCAAGACTGATATAGTTTAATACCCAAGGTTTAGCAAATGCAGAGCCTGTCCCCATCCAGATACCTTCAACATTTTGGCTTAATTCAGATTTTGCTGTTGCCCACCGACGCAAATCATCAAAACGGAAGCCTTCAAGGAATAGTTCAACTGTACGCTCTCTTCTTATCTCTTTCAGCATAGTTGATCCTGAAGGTA
The DNA here is from genome assembly GCF_036511535.1 of Indolivaga capnocytophagoides. Classification (GTDB taxonomy): domain Bacteria; phylum Bacteroidota; class Bacteroidia; order Bacteroidales; family Dysgonomonadaceae; genus Dysgonomonas_A; species Dysgonomonas_A capnocytophagoides. The sequence continues at coordinate 2,127,620 of NZ_AP028867.1, forward strand.
CTGATGCTGAGGTTAAATAAGGCATACTTACTCTTTCCCGTAACTTATTAATAGATTTATCCAGATCCGCTTGAGATATAGTTCCATTCCCTAATTCGCACTTAGCTTCGGCATATATTAGATATATTTCAGCTAAACGTATAATAGGAACATCAAAACCATCAGAATTTGCATCGGCTTTGCGTTCTCCGGCAAATTTATTAGCATAAAAACCTTCTCCATTCCAAACTCTCAATTGCATGCTCAAGCTATCTGCGTGGTCTCTATTAAATGTACTTCCTGATGCATAGTTCCAATATAAATCTCCTAAACCAATAACAGTTGATGATAGACGTGGATCTCGATCCTTTAAGAAACTATTAAGTGATGTCTTATAGTCGGGTAAAGTATTTTTGCCATCTTTATCAAGAAACATTTCAACCATTTTTCGAGACAACAACATCCCATTACCTCTATGCGTGTTATTCTGAGCCGATTGCCTAGTTTGTTCGTGAAAACGATTACGCAGAATATATTCTTTATTAGCAGCTTTCAGCACACCTGCAGGATTCGTTTTAGTCACGCTTTCCAATATAAACATGTATCGATAACTTTTCTCTTTCAATATTGAATTATAGAAAAGCTCATATGAGCCATTGTCTTCCATAACCTTATCTGCATTATCAGCAGCCTTTGTTAATAACTCAGATGCACGAGCAGTATTATTGTTATGATATTTCTGCCAGGTTCCTTCAAATAGACACATACGTGCAAGAAGAGCTTGAGCTGCTCCAATTGTTATACGCCCATTATCACTCGAAGAAGCCACTTCTGATTGTTTAGGTAGAACCCCGCTGTTTATTGCTGTTTCCAGATCTTCAATAATAAAATTTGCAAACTCATCTCTCGTTGCACGAGCAGCATACAAGTTTGGAGAGGAAGTATCCAGAACATCTTTTATGATTGGCAGTGGTCCATAATCAACAAATACGATATATGATAAATAAGCTCTGAAAAAATGAGCTTCGGCTACATATTTAGCGATATCTGCCGGTTTTGAATAGCCTGCCACATTTTTAAAAAGATAATTGACAGATCTAAGTCTTTTCCAATATTCTTCATACACTTTATCTGTACTGGGTACTCCATAATGCGAATTAGATATTGAATTAAAGTTATTTATATTAAAAACAAGATCACCCATATCTTCACGATCCATAAAACCATAGCAGTATGTATCGGATCCTGTTTTTAAATTTTGCATCTTAGGTAAGTATGTGTAATAATTATTAGCTTCCTTTTCAAATGCAGTTACAGAATTCCACATGGTTGCATCAGATGGATCTGTTTCCGGATCCAAATCTAAAAGATCATTACAACTGCTAAAAAGAAAAGGTAAAGAACAACTAAGAGCCAGTAATATATATTTTTTCATTTTATAAGTCTCCTATTATTTAAAAAGTTAAGTCAATACCAAAAGAGTAAGAACGCATAAATGGATAGCTATTTGAACCACTAGTTCCTCCAAATGGATCTTCGGCTGTTGCTTCAGGATCCCAACCATCCTTTGTCTTTGTTATTTCAAACAGGTCATTCCCTGAGAAATAAACTCTTAATTTATCAATATTAAATTTTGCAAGAATCGATTTAGGTAGAGTATAACCAATGGTTATATTTTTCATACGGGCATAAGCTCCATTTTGTTTGCGATACCAGGCATCCGAATACAGATAGTTGTAAGTTCTTACATTTCCATTTAATGTTGTCTTAGGTACAGCATTAGGATTTCTATTCACTGAGGATAATAAAAGATTTGTATTTGTAGTAGTCCCATCATTCTCTATATACGAAATACCATAATTATTCCCATAATAGTCTGCAACATCACTCCAATTTTTACCATACCAAACTGAGCCTTGGTTTTGATAACTATTAGCCACTAACATAGTTGCAGCACTTGCATTTCTCATAATCATTTGTTTTCCTACGCCTTGTATATTTGCCGAAAAATCAAAACCTTTATATTCTGCACCTAAATTGATACCGAAACTATAATGAGGTGTGTTATCTCCCAGCAGCTTAACATCCTCTTTTGTAATGGTTCCATCTTTGTCCAGATCCCGATACATCATATCTCCTATACGCAAAGTAGCTCCGTTTAAGACATCATTACCCACCGTCTTCACATATGCATCCAGTTCCTCTTGGGTTTCTATTAGTTTTACTGCTTCCATCCCCCAATAGGTATTCATCGCATAGCCCACAAGATTACTTGTCCGTGTATTCCAATTTTTAGTTGTCGCATTCTCCATCGCAACTATTTTATTTTTTGCATCACTTATATTTGCCGATACAAAATAATTAAGATCACCAATTTTATCTCTCCAACTCAAAGCAACTTCCCATCCATTAACTTTCATCTTTCCTGAATTTGTTTTTGGTGCTGTTGCTCCTAATGTTTGAGGATAAGTAACAGATACAAGCATATTATCATTATTCTTGACAAAATAATCGAATGAACCACTCAGTCTATTGTCCAATACACTAAAATCTAATCCTATATTTTTTGTTTTTATAACTTCCCATTCACGTTCTAAAGATATTACGTTCTTTTGTGTAATAGTCTGCCCATAAGATGGGCTTGCATCCGGTCCAAAAAGAGGATAGTTTGCTGCATTACCTGAGGCTGTATTTAGATTTAATAATGCTATATAGTCATAATTATCGATACCTGCCTGGTTACCTACTTCGCCATATGAAGCACGGATTTTTAGATTGTCAAAAATTCCGGTCTCTTTAAGAAATGATTCTTCAGATAATCTCCAACCAATAGAAGCTCCATAAAAGGGCTTCCATTTCTTTCCTCTTATAAATTTTGATGTACCATCATATCGCCCAAGTACTTCAGCAATATATTTTCCCTGATAAGCATAGTTTACACGTCCAAAATATGAAGCCATAGCCCAGGTTGCAACTTCATCTGTATTTGTTGCAGACTTCCCTGTATTTACAGAATGTAAATCTTCAACTTCAAGATTAGTACTTTTTGCTGTTATTTTAGTGGCTCTTTCACTTTCATAAGATAATCCGGCCATAACATCAAAAGCGTGATCATTCGCAATTGTTTTCTTATAATTAAAATAACCTTGATACTGTTGCTTTAATACATTTTTATTGTATCTCTGCATATAGTTGCTATTAGGGCTTTTGTAAGCATAAGGAGTCTCATCATAAGCATACCATGTCACGATGTTTTGATATTCATCCTGGGAATCTGACCATGGGTTAAAATATACATTCCCGATAAAATCTAATCCTTCGATTATATGAAATTTAGGAGATACATTTACTTTAAAGCTATTGATAGTTGTACTGTTCTCTCCTCCAAATTTACTGGCTACTACAGCTGTCATATTCGAAGCCCAACCAAAAGGATTACCCTGCGGAGTTAACAACGGTGAACCAGGAGGATTACCGGCAATACTACTAGGACGTTGAGTTGGATATTTACTTTCTCTTCGGTCGAAAGATAAATCAGTAGATATATCAAACCACTTTGCAACTTTAATATCATTATTTGCTCTGATATTATACCTAATAGATCTATCAGTACCCCATGTTGATTTAAGTGGAGATCCGTCATACATGTATGCCATAGAAATATTGTAAGTATTGGTTTCGCTGCCTCCTAATATACCTATACTATGAGAAGTTGAAATTGCATCACCCCATGTCGCATCATTCATATTAAAATCCATAAAACCAATATCTTTTATTTCTCCGACAGATGGTCCTACATTATATGGCTGCACTGTATTATAATAGCGTGGATCGCTCGTTTTCATAGCTTGTAATGCCCAATAAGGCATCGCACCAATATTGTTTCCGGGAGAATAAGTTCCAATACCAGCCACTTTATCGTTCAAGCTTGCTTCTTCAATAGAGTACGCCCATTGCTTCATGTTCATAAACTCTTGTTGCATACTTGGTGTTTTGAAAGCAATATTACCTTTATAGCTAACTTTTGCCTTCTGAACTTTACCTCTTTTAGTTGTGACAAGCACAACACCACCAGCAGCTCTTGATCCATAAATTGCAGCTGCAGCATCCTTTAATACTGATATAGAAGCAATATCATCGGGATTTATATCCGCTATTCCTCCCGGTATACCGTCAATCAAGACTAAAGTTCCTGGATCATTTACTGATCCTTGTCCTCTGATTTTATAACTCCAACTTTCCCGTCCGGGAGCAGAACTGCCTCTTGTTACAACCATTCCCGGAACGACACCTTGAAGAGCGGAAACGGGATTCGATATTACACCTTTGTCTTTAAAAACACTTTCGCCTACTTGAGAAATAGCACCTGTAAGGGTTTCCTTCTTCGCTGTTCCATATCCAACCACTACAACTTCGTCCAGTGCTTCGGAGTTCTCCTCTAGTGTAATATTTACAACTGATCTATTAGCGATATTAATAATTTGATCTTTATAGGCAATATAAGATACTTTTATTTGAGACTTGTCATTGGGTACATTTATTGAAAAGTTTCCGTCCAAATCTGTTACTGTTCCCGTTGTAGCTCCCACCACTACCACACTAACCCCAATTAGAGGTTCTCCTTTGGTATCTACTATTTTTCCTTTTATTGATTTTGTTGTCTGATTTTCGGCTAAAATGTCTTTTATCTCAGCTTTAGCTTGCAAAGAGACCATAGGTATACAACCAAAAGCAAGAGACATTAAAAATACCTTACTCGATGGTAAATTAGATTTTAAATTCCATTTCATAATTATAATTTTTGTATTAGCATTATTGTATTTTATACATATAATGAGGAAAGGTGATTAACATTTTTCTTGATAATAGAACATTACAACATGTTGTTTCTTTTCATCGGTATCATTCTTCATAGGCATATTTAGAAGTTAGGTTATATTTCTTTCTATTAAAGACATAGATATGAATGACACAATTAGAATATCAGAATAATCAGCTAAGACCATATACACATAAATATTTCAAATAGATAATCCCTATTCTGAATATTCACAATGTAGAGCTTAACTATAATATTAAAATAACTAATATGTAGACATTATTCTGTCCGTAAAGAAATTTATTGACAACAAAGAAAAGCTGTTCTGACGTTTTTTTTGAGACAATCTATGGCAGATTTGTATTGGTAAATTGTAAGGGAACAAAACAACGATAAAGCACTGAAATGCAAAATCTTATTATAGGTATAGACGAGTTCGAATAAATTTAGAAAAACAATCTATCTCTTAATATACTCATTAGGAGTTGTATTCATTATCTTCTTAAATGCTCCATAAAATGAGCTTTTAGACTTAAATCCACATTGCTCGGCAATAGACATTAATGTGTAGTTTTTATATTCACCTGAATCGGCCAACTCTTTAAATAAATTAATTCTGAATTCATTTATGAAATCATAATAATTCTTATTAAGATACAAACTAAACATCTTTGATAATTCGTATGGAGGATAGTTTATTTCAGATGCGAGATCTGATAATTTCAAATCGGGATTTGTATAAGGTTTGTTAGCCTTTATGTATTCAATTAGTTCATTATATATTTTCTCTAACCGTTCTTTATCTGTCTTCGAAAATTTATATTTTGGCTTATTCTCTAATACAACCTCTTGGGGTGTTTCTGATGCTACTGCTGCATTCTCAGTTTTTGCAACTCTTATTTTTTTCCAATAAATAATAAAAGCTATAAAGACTATAAATATAATCGCCAGAAATATTGCTATATATGAAAAGAATGTCTCAGAGACTCTTATTTTTACCGAGCGTTCGCTTTCAGGCTTACCAAACTCTCGTATTTTCAACAAATAAGAGCCTGCAGCTAAATTAGAATATTCAATTTCATCATTTTCGATACTTTTTTGCCAGTCCTTGTCGTACCCCTCTAACATATATTCATATGAGCCTTTAGAAAATGAAAAATTAAGCAAAGAAAATGCAATACGGATTGTATTTTCGCCAGATTCTAAACTCAGAGATTGCATATATTCGGGTGTTATCCTGTTTCCATTCTCATCATTGATGAGCGACATTTTTTTACCTGATATAGTAATAGAAACAATTTGAGGTATTGAGAATGATTTATCATCGATATGATCTAAATTTGCAGTAAGTAGCCCATCTCCATTAGCCCACCAAATAGTATTATCCTTACTGTCATATTGTACTCTATTGTAGAAAAAAGAATTTGTAATACCATCAGAGTATCCGAATAATCGATATCTCTCGGTATTCGGATTAAATTTTAAGATACCACTTAATGTAGCAAACCACAAATTATTATTTTTATCCTCTATTATCGAAGATACTACATTATTAGGTAAGATATTCTGAGTTGAGAATGTTTTTAATTCAGTAAGCTCTTGGTTAAGCCTGATAACTCCATCTTTTTGCGTACATATCCAGATAAAATGCCTGCTATCTTCAAAAAAGTATTTTATTTCTTCTTTTAAAGGCTCAACTTTAGGGAAAATATCACTTTTTAGGATACCGGAAGGGATATCTAATAAATGAACTCCAGAGGTTGTCCCAATCCATAATCTATTTTTTGAATCGCAATAAATAAGATTAATATCTCCGGCAATTACACCAGTGCTCATTCCCAGATACTTATTTAACGTTCTGTTCTTTGTATTGTAGTTAATTAAACCTTTATTTGTAGCAAACCACAGATTATTATTTTTATCCTCTTCGCAGTAATAGAACGCTGTATTCTCCTGAAAAACTTTTTCATCAGAAAAAGATGAGAATGTTAAAGTCTTTGGATCAAATACAGTTAAACCTGTATATGTTCCAATTAAGTACTTATTATTATATGGTTTTATAAAAAGAATAAGATTACCCGGTAATTCATGAGTCGATTTAGATGTGAATTTTTTCACAAAAGCCCGATCTTCTGATATATAATCTAGTCCGTTTTCTTTAGTACCAACTAATATTTCATTTTTGCCGCCCCAAAATGATCTTATAGTATTTCCTTTTGTTGAATATTGTAATGAAGGTTGGCTGTATACTTCGAATTTTCTTTTCAGGGTTTCAATATAATAAATACCTCCTTGAAAAACATTTACCCAATATCCGTTTTGTACTTTCAATAAAGAACTAATGTTGTTTATCCTTACATTATTAGGAATATCTAAAACATCATCAATTGAAACTTCTCTATTAGTCAAAGTGGAAATAGTTTTTAACCCTTTTCCTGTAGCAGCATATATTAGGGGTTTTTCATATATTAATTTCGAAACATCTATTCCCTTAAAATCTTTAAGCACATCCATCTGTTTCGATTTACAGTCGAATGTTATAATTCCTTCAGGAAATAAACCTATATATAAGGTATTATTGGTAAACACCAAGCTTGCTTGTTTTGCAAACTGAGCTGCATTATTTAATGTATATAATTCAGAACTCTTATTAGTTGGATTAAAATGAATTAATCCCTTTCTCGTTATCAGCCAATACGAGTCCTTCTTTTCTTCAACGATTGAAAGAATAAAATTAGCAGATGAAAGTACATTAGACTCAAATATGTGATGTTCTAACTTTCCATCCCGATACATGTATAATCCTGTTTCACTTGCAATATAAAGGATATTATCATCACTAATATACAAATCACGTACACCTTTTATTGACGATTTTTCATCTGTAGACAAAATCTCATCAATTTTTTCAGTCACTAGATTCATACGTTTTAATCTGTTACTTGAACCAATCCATAAATAATTATCTTTTTCCGAAATAGAAAAAATCTGAGAATCTTCAAACTCGGGATATACTTTTACATTTACTCCATCAAAACGATTTAATCCATTATTCATCCCAAACCAGATAAAACCTTTTGAATCCTTGAAGATAGAATAACATGTCAGATTCGAAAATCCATCTTTAGTTCCTAAATTTCTATAATCAGATTCTCTCGCATAAGAGTATTCTCCAATGCTTAAAATCAGAATAATTAGTGAAAGTAGATGTCTAATACGCATGAATTGTAATTTATTTACCCGAAAGTTACAAAAAAAAGTAAGAGTTTAATAAAGGTATTACCAGACTTTACCTTTCATTAGGGTGAAGTGACTCTATTTAAGGTTAAGCATCGGGGCTATTAGTTCTTTTAAATTTAAAAAGACCGACATAAATCAACATAAATAGCTGTATATAATAAAATTATATCATTTTTGTTTGAGAGAATTTACAGATACATATATAAATAACATTGATTCAGCACCTCCTTTATTTTTTATTTATTTTTGTTCTGTCCCCTTGATCTTGTTACTGAATAAACCAGTCAAAGGGTATCGCAACAATGTTAGCCTATCAGAGACATAAACAACATCAATATATTTAAACTTGTTTGATTTGACTTTGGTTTCTATTATAAATCCGTTAGGTCAAGAAAAATAATAAGTTGTTAACTCTATTTTATCAATGATAATGCGAAAAAAAATCATAACAATAATCATTAATCTAATACCGATTACCTTCTTTTCTCAAGAGACAACTAAAGAAATAGTTAGAGCAGACAATAACGGTTCTCTTACCGTAAATAAAGAAGTTTTGCCATGTCGATGTCTTTTAATAAGGGAACTATAAATTCATAAAACGATTACATAAAATGAAATTTCTATTTAAAATAGTATTTGTCTTAATGTTAATTACATCAGGCAAAGCATATACAGCAGAATGGCAGTGGTCGGTTGAAGTAAAAGGGGTTGCTAAAACTGAGACCAACCATTCACCACAGGCTTTTTTATGGATTCCTTATAATTGCAAACAAGTAAAAGCTGTTGTGGTTGGTATGCATAATATGTCTGAAGAAGGCATTTTTGAACATCCCAAGTTCAGAAAAACCATGTCAGAATTAGGCTTTGCCATTGTATGGGTTACACCAAGTATTGATGTAAAATGGGATCCTGTGAACAATGTCAATAGAATCTTTGAGGATATGATGACACAATTGTCTGAAGCATCTGGGCATAGTGAATTGAAATTTGCACCGATAGTTCCAATAGGACATTCGGCAATGGCTACATTTCCGTGGAACTTTGCTGCATGGAATCCTAACCGTACACTTGCCATTCTTTCAATACATGGAGATTCGCCTAGAACTAAGCTTACCGGATATGGAAGGGAAAATCTTGATTGGGGAAAACGTTCAATTGAAGGCATTCCCGGATTAATGGTAATGGGGGAATATGAATGGATGGAAGACCGCCTAACATCAGCTTTGGATTATCGGGCTGAATATCCTGAAGCTCCGCTGTCGTTGTTAGCAGATGCCGGACACGGACATTTCGATCATTCCGATGAATTGATTGATTATCTCTCATTATTCCTCAAAAAAGCGGCTAAATACAGATTACCTAAATTGATGCCTACAGATAGAGCTGTACAGCTGATACCTATCAATGCCAAAGATGGTTGGTTAGCAGATAGATGGCATAAAGATATACCTTCTAGTGCCCAAGCTGCTCCATACAGGAAATACGACGGAGATAAGAATACAGCTTTTTGGTATTTTGATAAAGAAATGGCACAAGCTACAGAAAAATACTATTTAATAGCTAGAGGTAAGAAAGAGCAATACATCGGATTCACCCAAAATGGAAAGCTACTGCCATACAATGAAAAATTACATGCACGAATCGTTGCAAAGTTTTTACCTCAGACTGATGGTTTGACTTTCAATATAAATGCTGTTTATACAGACTCATTAAGAACTATAAAAAGTAATAACCATACAAAAGGACACATAAAAATATCCCGTATTTGTGGTCCTGTTACGCAACTAAATGACACGACCTTTTCGGTTCGCTTTTATCGTATGGGAATGTACCCGACTCGACGAACAGGCGAGATTTGGTTATTAGCGTCTAATAAAGGTGATCGGGAATACAAGAGCACAGTACAGCAAATGAATATACAGATACCTTTCCCTATCAAGAATGGAAATACACAAAATATATCATTTCCTCCTCTGCCGAACCAGTCTAAAGATGTATCGAATGCTTCTCTTGAAGCAAGTAGTTCGAGCGGACTTCCTGTGTACTTTTATGTAAAAGAAGGCCCTGCTGAAATAGAAAACAATAAAATTATATTTACCCCGATACCTCCTCGCTCTAAATACCCGATAAAAGTAACAGTGGTAGCCTGGCAATACGGAATTGAAGGCCAATGGAAAACCGCTGATGCTATTGAACGAAGTTTTTATATTAACAAATAAAATCAGATATGATGACCATGAAAAAGATACTTTATTTAGCTGTCTCTTTATTAATCTGTTGTATACCTCTGCATGCAGAAAATATGCAAAAATCAAATATAACGCTTTCATCTCCTGATAACAACTTGAAATTCTGCTTTTCTCAAAAAGAAGACAATGGAATTTTCACGATGTATTATGAGATTCTATATAAAAATGAGTCTATCATTCAACCCTCTATAATGGGTTTGGAGATGGACAATCGAGTATGGGAAAGTGCATTAGCATATACACCTAAGGTAGATAAAGTTAATAGCTGGAACGATAATCTAATATACAAGGATGCCAAATTTGATCAACATAATTCAACATGGACTCCTCTCTATGGAGAACGGTCGCAAATAAAAGATCATTACAACTCTGTTGTAATCTCTTTAGAAAAGCCTGATCGCTCTAATTATAAAATGAATATTGAAGTTCGAGCTTATAATGAAGGTATCGCTTTCAGATATACATTTCCGATGCATCCAGATGCTGTCTATAATAAAATCACAGCCGATCTGACAGATTATACTCTACCTGAAAATGCTAAAACATGGAATGCCAAATGGGCACAAGGAGATTATAAGCAGATGACTCTTTCTGAATGGGAGGATAATATTCCTTACGAACGTCCATTGACAATACAATTACCCAGCGGTAAATGGGCATGTCTGACAGATGCAGAGGTTTCGAATTGGACTTTTCTGAATTTTGTTAAATCAAAACACAAGGCTAATACTATTTCAACAACAATGTATGAATCTATGGATATGCTTACCCCCTACTCTACTCCTTGGAAGGTTATTATGGCAGCAGATTCTCCCGGAAGATTGCTTGAAAACAATGATATTATATTGAATTTGAATGAACCCAATAAAATAGCAAATACGGATTGGATAAAGCCCGGCAAAATTATGCGGGAGACAACTCTAACCACAGAGAATGCTATTGCATGTATCGATTTTTGCGAAAAACACAATATGCAATATATACTATTTGATTGGAAATGGTATGGTCCAGCTTTTGATTATTCTTCGGATGCTTCGACAGTAGTCGCTCCCATTGACATGAAAAAGGTAGTGGAATACGGTAAAGAAAAAGGAGTTGGAGTTTGGCTGTATGTAAATCACCACGCACTGGAAAAACAAGCGGAGAAAATATTTCCTATTTATAAAGAATGGGGTATCGCTGGAATTAAATTCGGTTTTGTACAATTCAAAACTCATCGCTGGGCAACATGGGTACATAATCTGGTTCGATTAGCTGCTGACAATAATCTCATGGTAAATATACATGATGAGTTTAGACCTTCTGGATTTAGCCGTACTTATCCCAACCTCTTAACTCAAGAGGGGATACGAGGAAATGAGGAGTTTCCTGAGGCAACACATAATACAATATTACCTTTCACCCGAATGATTTCAGGTGCAGGCGATTATACCGTTTGTTATTTTGATCCTCGTATCAAAAACACCCATGCTCATCAACTCGCTTTCCCAATTATATACTACAGCCCTTTACAAACATTGTATTGGTATGATACACCTGCCAGAATTGAGAATGTACCGGAATTAGAGTTCTTTGATAATGTACCTGTTACTTTTGATGATACCAGAGTTATCCATGACAGTATTGGACAATATATAACGATAGCACGTCGCAGTGGTCATGATTGGTTTCTGGGTACTATTGGCAATAACGAATCACATAAAATATCAACGTCATTGTCTTTCCTTGATAATAGCACAAAGTATGTAGCTAGTATTTATACCGATAACGATAAGGTTAATACTAAAACAAAAGTACAAATCACCAAGTTGATTGTAACGAAAGAAAACATATTACAATTTACACTAAAACCTAAAGGAGGCTGTACAATACATTTTACTCCTGCATCAAACGATGATTTGAAAAAGTACAAAGCATACAATAAGAAACAAGTGTTATAACGACGAAGATTCCCATGAAAAAAATATATTTCATATTATTATCATTCTTAATATCTTATTCTCTAGTTGCTCAATCTATTTATCCGGGACAACATACCGGTAAGATAAAACAACCCCTGACAGGAGAAGTTAAAGCCTTTAGCTTTGATCTGAACGAGATAAGATTATTGGATTCTCCTTTTAAAGAGAATATGGATCGGGAATCAAAATGGATAATTTCCATTGGTGTCGATCGTTTATTACATAGTTTCCGCAACACTTCCGGTACTTATGCCGGTCGTGAAGGCGGTTATATGACAGTTAATAAATTGGGAGGATGGGAATCACTGGACTGTGACCTTCGCGGACATACTACCGGACACATTATGTCGGGACTTGCCTACCTGTATGCATCTACCGGAGATGTTAAGTACAAAATAAAAGGAGACAGCATAGTCAAAGGCTTATACGAAGTTCAAGCTACCATGCTGGATAATGGGCAGAAAGGCTACATTAGTGCCTACTCCGAAAATCTTATCAATCGCAACATTGCCGGTAAAAGCGTATGGGCTCCGTGGTATACTCTGCATAAAATATATGCAGGTTTGATTGATCAATATCTTTACTGCAACAATCAAGAGGCATTGGATATTATGATTAAGGCTGCTGCATGGGCATATCAAAAGTTGATGCCTTTAACCGACGAGCAGCGTAAGCTTATGTTGCGTAACGAATTTGGTGGAACTAACGAAGCTTTTTATAATTTATACTCAATAACGGGTAATCCCGAGCATAAAAAATTGGCAGAATTTTTCTATCATGCAGATGTTCTCGATCCGTTGGCTCAACATCATGCAGACCTTAACCTCAAACATGCTAATACATTTATACCGAAGTTAATTGGAGAAGCACGTAATTACGAATTATTTTCGGATGAAAGATCAAAGGATATTGCAACTTTCTTTTGGAATACTGTACATGACCATCAGACATTTTGTACAGGAGGGAACAGTCATAAAGAAAAATTTATTAAGGCTGATAGTATCTCGAAAAATCTAACAGGCTATACACAGGAGACCTGTAATACCAACAATATGTTGAAACTAACCCGTCACCTATTCTGTTGGGATACTAATCCACGTTATGCCGATTTTTATGAAAGAGCTTTGTATAACCACATACTTGGTCAGCAAGACCCGGAATCAGGTATGGTTGCTTACTTCTTACCTTTACTACCCGGAGCATATAAAGTATACAGCACTCCCGAAAATTCATTCTGGTGTTGTGTTGGTACAGGTTTCGAAAATCATGCAAAGTACGGAGAGGCCATTTATTATAATGATGGCAAAGGGATATATATAAACCTATTCATACCATCAGAACTCACATGGAAAGAGAAAGGCGTAAAGATTACACAGGAAACTCAGTTTCCGAATGATGAAAATGTAAAATTCACTGTATCGACTGATAAAACTATAAAAATGCCACTTTATTTGCGCTATCCAGAATGGGCAAAGAATGTCGAAGTCAAAGTAAATGGCAAAACAGTAAGAGTACAACAAACCCCATCAAGCTATATAAAATTAGATCGTACATGGAAAGACGGAGATAAAATAGAAGTACGTTATCCTATGAGTTTGCATCTTGCAGAAGCCAATGACAATCCAAATCTAGCAGCAGTTATGTACGGCCCTCTGGTATTGGCAGGTGTAATGGGAACCGAGAATATGACAGCTCCGGCTCCGTTTTCAGCCCCCAGCCAGTACAATGACTATTATACTTACGACTACCATGTGCCTGCAAACCTGCAAACTTCATTGAGGCTTGATCGCAAGAATCTGAAAGATTATATTGAAAAACAAAAAGGATTGGTATTCAATGTGAAAAGTGATAATATCCGTCTTGAGCCGATCTATAAAATACATCGCCAGCGTTATGTCGTGTATTGGAATATAGTAGAGTAAAATAAAAAATTAGAACATATAGGTTAATCACCAATATTTTAACTTATTGAAATAAAAGTATGAAAAAGACATCTTTGTTTGTAATGTTACTCCTGATTGTATTTATAAATAACAATGCTTTCACTCAGATTGTGACTCATTCTGTACCGAAAGAATTGTATTACAAGATGCATAATGACGATTATACCGTGCAGGTGCGAATGCAAGGAGACCGTGAATGGACTGATTTATATGAATACAATGTAAAAGTCGATATGGATACAAAATCCGATGCATCGATGGTTTATTTTGATTTCAAAGGTACTGTTGAGGTTAAAGTACAAAAAAACAACGGAGATATAGTCAGAGTTTCGATTCGTCCGCTATCAAAGCAAGTAGTGCAACATATTAATGATAATGTTATAATTTTCACACTTGACTCTCCCGAAAATCTATCAGTGGAATTTAACGGAGATCGTCTTCATAATCTGCATGTTTTCACAAATTCTATTGAAAAAGATAAGCCCGAAAAAAATGCAAAAGGTGTTATGTATTTTGATGCGGGATTACATACTCCGACCGAAGAAAACAAAGGGGTTTTCAAAATACCGTCTAATACTGCAGTATATCTGGCAAGCGGAGCTGTGCTAAATGGTAAATTACTATGTGAGAATGTTGAAAATGTGAAAATATACGGACGAGGTATCATTTTGGAACCAACACAAGGTATTGCTATAAACTTTTCTAAAAATGTAGAAATACATGATATTATAGCCATCAACCCACGCCATTATTCAATTTCAGGTGGACAATCATCCGGAATAACAATCCGTAATTTCAGATCGTTCAGTAATCAAGGGTGGAGCGATGGTATAGATATGATGTGCTGTCGGGATGTACTCATCGACAATGTCTTTATGAGAAACAGTGATGACTGCATAGCTCTTTATAATCACAGATGGGAATTTTACGGAGGAAGCAACAATATTACGATAGAGAATTCTACTCTTTGGGCGGATGTTGCTCACCCCATAAATATGGGTGGACATGGTGACCCCAACAATGATCCGGGTGAGATTATGGAAAACATAACAATTCGAAATATCGATATTTTAGAGCATGATGAGGATGACCCTCCTTACCAGGGATGTATCTCTATTGATGCCGGCGACCGCAATCTTGTACGAAATATCTTGTGCGAAGATATTAGAGTGGAAAGTATACAGGAAGGAAGATTGCTTTATATAAAAGTTCGTTTTAATGAAAAATATGACAAGCAACCTGGTCGAGGTATAGAAAATATTATGTTCCGTAATATATCCTACAACGGTACCAATGAAAGTTTATGTGTATTGGAGGGATTGAGTAAAAATCAGATAATAAAAGATGTGACTTTTGAGAATGTAACGATAAACGGGAAAAAGATTAACAATCTGGACTATTTCCGTCACAACGAGTTTATAAAAAACATTCACTTTAAGTAACAGAAAAGATTAATGATATACTTTTAGTTTATAACCGGCTTTGGTTATTATACTTACCAAATCAATAAAAAGGTCTGAGACCTTAAGTAAAATCAAGAAAAATGAAATATATAATTATAGCTGTATCCTTCTTATTTATCTATACTCATTTATCGGGACAGAATATTCCATTACCATCAGATTTACCTGAAGGACATCCAAGGTTGATGACTTTTGATAAATATAAACCAATTCTTCAAACTCAGATAAAAGAAGAAGTATGGGCAAAAGAAATTATACAAGGAATAGAAAAGCGAGTAGACTTCTATGTTGATAAGACTCAATCACAACCAGATTGGATGTATTCCCGCTTGATGATGTATTGGAAAAGCAGAGCAACTCAAGTATATATCAATGGAGGAGTTTATTCGCATGCGGATGGAGAATCGCCTGTACCAACTGTTCGCTTCGGAAGCACACGCGGTGTTAGCAGTCCTTACAAAAGACCCCGAATAGAAGATATTATTCCTTATATGGATGATACAAAAGGGGTGTATTTTCACAATAGCTCTAAGACAGGTAATCCTTTAGAGTGGGTTGAACAATCTAATGTTTCAGGTTCAAGTATCGAAAGTGTAAATGAAGAGATCATGCGTATAGGTAAAGATGCTGCATTTCTTTATTGGTTAACCGGGGATGAAAAATATGCCCGATTTTCATTCGGCTTATTCGATACTTATATGATGGGAATGTACTATCGTAACGAACCGATTGATTTAGGTCATGGACATGCCCAGACTCTTGTCGGGCTATCTACATTTGAGGTAATACAGGAAAGAATACTCAACGAGTTAGCTTATCTATACGATTTTTTATATCCTTATATTGATACTAATCATAAGGATAAGGAAGATAAATATGCTGAAACATTTAAGAAATGGATAGATGTAAGTATTAAAAATGGAGTACCTCACAATAATTGGAACTTGCATAAATCTAAATTTGTATTAAAAGTTGCTATGGTTCTGGAAGATAATAAACACTACTCCGATAATAAAGGACGTGAATATTATATTGATTATATATTAAATAAGTCGTCTGCCAGACAATGGTCTCTAACAGATTTTTTGAAGTATGGTTATGACACCAATACCGGGATTTGGAATGAATGTCCGGGATATGCACAAGGAGTAACTAAAGATCTTACAAATTTTATTCGTGATTACGATAATACATTTAATCAAAATTTATTGCCCTATGCTCCTGTTATGAAAAAAGCAGTAGAGGCATTACCTCAATACCTTTTTCCTAATCGAAAAATAACAGCTTTTGGAGATACTGATTATGCCGACATTTATACCGAGGCTTTCAGTGACATGATTCGTATTGCTCAAAAATATAATAATAAAGATGAAGAGCTATTGTTTACCAAAATGTATAAACTGTTTGGAATACAAGAAGCCGATAATAGTGCTTCATTAAAACTTCCGGCTGAAGTTTCATCATTTTTTGTAACAAAACCATTAGTCTTAGACCCGACAATAGAGAAAGGTCAGCTTAACGATTATATAACTCAAACATTTTATGCCCCAAATGTTAGCTGGTTTGTACAACGCAACAAATATGACAGCAAAAAGAACGGGTTAATGATTTCTCAATATGCATCTTATGGAAATCATGCTCATAGTAATGG
Source organism: Indolivaga capnocytophagoides (assembly GCF_036511535.1). GTDB lineage: Bacteria > Bacteroidota > Bacteroidia > Bacteroidales > Dysgonomonadaceae > Dysgonomonas_A > Dysgonomonas_A capnocytophagoides. The sequence continues at coordinate 2,144,925 of NZ_AP028867.1, forward strand.
GCTGTCAATAGAGCTATACGGAAAAGGATATGTACTGGGTGCTGAATCGGGAAAAGGATCTTCTTATTTTGAGAAACCATATCTGGAATATTATTCCCAGTTTCCGGCACACAATACAGTGATGGTAGATGGAATTTCTAAATATCCGGAAATGTTAAGCAATCATCCTTTTGACCTATTAGCATCTTATCCTATATCTAATCAGAAAAACGGCTATTACAAGGATATAACTTATTCTGATGCATATTTTCTGGAGCCGGAAAGTCGTAGCGATCAGAATCGTTTGTTAAGCATCATTAGCACAGGAGAAACAACAGGATATTATGTAGATATTTTCCGTTCAAAGAAACAACGTAGTGGAGATAAATTTCATGATTATTACTATCATAATCTTGGACAAGAGTTATTTCTGCAAAATATAAAAGGAGACAGCCTTAATTTACAACCAAGTAACGAAATGGGGTTTGCCGGCGGGCATCTTTTTGCTCTTGATTATATGTGGGATAAACGTTCTGCTAAAACAAGTGATGATTATCAGGCAATATGGAAAATGTCTATGCCAGACGGAGATAACATATATATGAATTTATGGATGAAAGGATATGATGGACGTGAAGTCTTTTCGATTAAGGCTCCCTCATGCAAGGCTTTTAGAGGGAACCATGGCATTCCGTATGAAGTAGAAAAAGCTCCTTATCTGACTATTGCTGCCCGTCAACATGGCGAAGCTTGGAATCATCCTTTTGTGTCGGTATTTGAGCCAACAACAGAAAAAGAAGGTAAGTCAATCCAGTCTATAGAATCATTTGAGGTGAAAAATGTTTCTCCTGATTTTGTGGGATTAATAATAACAAGTAAATCGGACAGAACTGATTATATTTTCTCTTCAGTCAAAAATGAGAAAGTATTATTTAAGCATATGGAAGTGAATGCAACTTACGCTGTAATAAGTGAAAGTGGTAATAATTTCACTTTATTTTTAGGTAATGGTACTCTCATTAAAAGAAAAGATATTTTGATAAGAACAGAAGAAAAAGCGAATGTTATTTTAGAATATAAAGACGGTAAATATTATTTCACTAGCGACAAGCCTTCTGTAATAAGCTTCAAAGGAAAAGAAATCAGAAAGAGTAAAATGGACTTTCAACAAATAAAACTATGAAAAATAAATCTGCCATATGACTAAAATTTTTATAACTATAGGATTATTCGTTTGTCTAAATAGCTTTTCTCAATCTTATAAATCTGAAGTTTGGGTGTCTGATCAGGGTAATGGAACATATAAAAATCCTGTATTGTATTCTGACTATTCTGATCCGGATATTATTCGTGTTGGCGATGACTATTACATGACTTCATCCAGTTTTAATTGCGTTCCCGGCCTACCTATTCTGCACTCCAAGGATTTAATAAACTGGTCGATCGTTAACTATGCTTTAAGTGATTTAAAACTGGAAGGAATCGAACCAAGTACCTTTTTCGATAAAGCTCAACATGGCAAAGGAGTTTGGGCTCCCTGCATACGGTATCACAATGGAGAATATATGATTTATTGGGGAGATCCCGATTTTGGTATCTATGTTGTAAAAACTAAAGATATTTTAGGTAAGTGGGATAAGCCTATATTAGTACTTTCTGGCAAAGGACGCATTGATCCGAGTCCTCTGTTTGACGAAGATGGAAAAGTATATCTTACACATGCTTGGGCTGGAAGTCGTGCCCAGCTTAATAGTATAATGACCCTGTGCGAACTTGATAAAACCGGAACAAGAGTGATTAGCGAAGAATCTTTGATCTATGACGGATTGACAGATGGTAATCATACTACTGAAGGAGGAAAGTTTTATAAAAAAGACGGATATTATTATTTACTGGCCCCTGCCGGAGGTGTAGAAACAGGATGGCAAATCGCCTTAAGATCGAAAAATATTTATGGTCCTTATGAAATGAAGAAAGTCTTAGCTCAGGGTAATACATCAATAAACGGTCCTCATCAGGGAGGTTTGGTTGAAACCCAGACCGGAGAATGGTGGTTTCTTCATTTTCAGGATAAAGGTGCATATGGGCGCATAACCCATCTCCAACCTGTAACATGGAAAGGCGGTTGGCCTGTTATGGGAATCAATGATAAAGATTATTGCGGAGAACCCGTGCTGACTTACAAAAAACCAAATATCGGGAAAATTTCTCCTATATCAACACCTCAGGAAAGTGATGAATTCAATTCTTCAAAACTAGGCTTACAATGGTCATGGCATGCTAATCCGCAACAGACATGGGGATATGGATCAGCTAATGGATATGTTCGTCTTTATGGTCAATACTATCCGGATAATTTTTCGAATTTTTGGGATATTCCAAACCTGTTGATGCAGAAACTTCCTGCTCCAGAATTTACTGCGACGATGAAAGCTACTGTTGTACTTCAGAATACAGGAGATAAAGCAGGATTGATTCTTATGGGTTGGGATTACTCATACATAGCATTAATAAAAACAGATACAGGCTACGATTTAGAGCAAATCATCTGTAAGGATGCTGAAGATAAACATCCGGAAGAAGAGATCCAACGTGTCAACTTGAGTGCAGCGAAACCACGCATCAGCTACAATTATAAAACTCGGCTTGAATATCTTGATTTCTACTATCGCTTGTCAATGAAGGACGGTGGTACTTGTATTTTTTCTTATAGCCTAGATGGTAAAAAATACCAAGAGATAGGGCAACAATTCCAAGCTCGACAAGGTAAGTGGATCGGTGCAAAGATGGGAATGTTTATCTTGAACAAAGAAAACAGATCTCTAAAATCCTGGATGGATATTGACTGGTTTAGAGTTACAAAATAAAGACAAAATAAAAAAGAAAAAATAACTAAATAATAAACGATTATGAGATTAATTAATTTACTGACGGTTGTACCGTTAGCTGTATTTTTTTTGTCTTGTTCGATAGAAAAAAACAATACGAAACCAGATGTTGAAAAAGAGCTAAACTATTGCAGCAATCAGATTACTAGAACCTTATCCGAAATATCAGGTAAAGACATGATGCCTCGGAATATCATGGATAGTTTGAACCATTGGAAGCTGGTTCCTGTAGATATTTCCGAATGGACAGTCGGATTCTGGCCGGGCATATTATGGTATAATTACGAAAACACTCAAAATAAAAAAGATGCAGATGCTGCTGTCTATTATACGGAATTATTAAATCCATTAACTAAACTTCCAGCCTACGATCACGATTTAGGGTTTCAGATATTTTGCAGTTACGGAAACGCATATCGATTGACCGGAAATAATAAATATAAACAAATAATTATCAATGCAGCCGATACTTTAGCAACATTATTTAATCCTAAGGTAGGCACTATTCTTTCATGGCCTCGCGAAGTTGAAAATGGAAGGTTTGCTCCTTTCAATACAATTATGGATAATATGATTAATCTGGAAATGTTGTATTGGGCAGCTAAGAATGGAGGAGATAAACACTTGGCTGAAATAGCGACCAAACATGCCGAAACTACCATGAAATATCAATTTAGAGAAGATGGCGGATGTTATCATGTAGTATTGTACAACCCCGAAACAGGTGATTTTATCAAAGGTGTTACTCATCAGGGTTATGCAGACAACAGTCTTTGGGCTCGAGGTCAGGCATGGGCTATTTATGCATACACATTTGTTTATCGCGAAACGAAAGATGTAAAATTTTTACGTTTTGCGGAGAAAGTCACTGATCTGTATTTATCAAAACTACCCAAAGATGAATATGTTCCTTATTGGGACTTTGACGATCCTGCTATACCCAATTCGCCGAAAGACGCATCTGCTGCAGCTGTTGTTGCATCAGCATTATTAGAATTATCGCAGCTTGAAGATAATCCAACAAAAGCAGCTGAGTATAAACAAGCATCAATAAATATGCTTATAGAGTTGTCATCAGACAGGTATCAAAGTCGAGAATTGAAACCTTCTTTTTTACTACATTCCACAGGTCATTTACCAAACGGATCAGAAATTGACGCATCAATAAATTATGCCGATTATTATTATATTCAAGCTCTGATCAGATACAAAAAGATGCTACAAGGATTGAAGGTTACAGACAATTTTAAATATTAAAAAAGCAGGGAATAAGTAATGAAAGATAATATTTTCGAATTAAGTCTGAATGAATTAAAGGATATAGCTTTATCATTCCAGAGTAAGATTAAGAAAGGGCTCGAGGAAGAGAGTACACAGGTTCAATGTATTCCTACTTATATTAACCCGAATGTAAATATACAAAATGGCAAGGCTTTAGTTCTGGATCTTGGAGGAACAAACTACCGGGCTGCTGTAGTAGAGTTTATTAATGGAAGACCTGTTATACATCCAATAAATGGTTATAAGAAAGACTTGTCAGTGATGAAAACTTCGGGTTACACACGAGATCAGCTGTTTAAAGAAATTTCTGATTTTATAAGTCAACTCAATCTTGAGGAGGAAATGCCTATTGGCTATTGTTTTTCATATCCTGCTCAATCATTATCCAACGGTGATGCCTCACTTATACGATGGACTAAAGGTGTTGATATTCGCGAAATGATAGGGGAAAACGTCGGAAAACCATTATTAGACTATTTAAGAAATAACAATATCGGGCAGTTTTCGGGTATTAAAATCATAAACGACACAGTAGCCAGTTTATTTGCCGGACTTTCTAGATCAGGATACGATGCTCAAATAGGTCTAATCGTAGGCACGGGTACAAATATGGCAACTTTTGTAGAAACAAATAAAGTAAAGAAATTAGATAAAAACTTTGTCTCGGGGAAATACATCCCAGTGAATTTGGAATCAGGAAACTTCACACCACCTCATTTAACCATGATCGATGATATTGTAGATGTTAAGTCTGATATATTAGGAGTTCAAATATTCGAAAAAGCAGTTTCCGGTATGTATCTAGGTGAAATAGTAAAGGCTGTATTTCCAGATACTGAGTTTGAAAATAAATTTGATGCACAAAAATTAACACAAATTATAAGCTATCCAGATATTCATAAGGTTGAATATGTAAAGGTCGCTACTAATATCTATATTCGGTCGGCCTATTTAGTTGCAGCTTCACTAGCTGGACTAATTAAGGAACTAAAAGAACAGTCTCCGTCAATAAAAAAGATTTGTATAACAGCTGAGGGAAGCTTATTTTGGAGCGAAAACAGAAAAGGCGAAAATTATAAAGAGATGGTATCAAAAGAATTATGTCTTTTATTGAACTCATTGGGCTATACTGATTTAACAATTGAAATCAATAGGATTGAGAATGCAAATTTAATTGGAGCAGCTTATGCTGCTTTTGGCTAAAATAGCTATGAGACTAATTGTATTAGGGTATTGTCATATATAGTTACCAAAATTAATTATGATGGATTCTGTGAGAGCGAAGGAGTTTCTTGTTAATTTTCATTTTAACAAAGAAGAAGAACAAAATATTAGAACAGAACTTTATTCTGAGTGAAAGATATCTGATAAGTCCCTTAAAAGTTCCTATAGATTTTAGTCTTTATAATATGCTTAATCATATAAATTTTATAGATTTGTAGAATTAGTAAAATTGGCACAACTTGAGACATTACGACGGCTATGGACGGGATTATAGATATTACAAATGAATCGTATGATTTGAGTGAACTTTACGAAAAGAATCAATTGGACATTCCGTATTGGGAGCATAGGTATATCTATTCTTATGGGGATTTGAGTGAAGCTACATTAGATCAAAAAAAGTTTTATTATGTATTTAAGGAGTCATTCTTAAAAGGAAGTTACATCGATCTGCAAGGAAATCTCAACTACGCTTTTATTTTACTATTCAACTTGTTGGAAATATATGATGAGGATAAAAATATAGATAGACTCCAAGTTCAATTCGAAGCATTAGGAAATCAATATCCGAAAACAAAAACATACTGCACATCCTTTCTTCTTAAATTATTGGAAAAGATTGGAGATAGAGGTCGTATAAATCGACTAATTCAGCAGGCTACACCTCCTCTTAGCTATAATGATGATTATTGGAAATTAGGCAGCCGATACCGAGAAAAACTGAATTTAGCGGAAACTGATGTACAACTGTTGAATAAGTTATGGAATCCGACAAATAATTTCTGTGATATAGAGACTTGTAAGGTAGAAATACTAAAATTATATATTGCCCTATTTTATGAGTTGGAAAAAGCTTGTCTTAATGATAATGTTACCTTGCAACAGATATTCGATTACATTGCAGGCATCTATGTAAAAAAGCAATATAGTTATCTGAAAGGCAGTATTAACTATAAGTATAGCATAGAAGAAACCAAAAAGTATTTTTACCACAATATCTTTAAACATGCTGAAAATGCGGTACGAGATATTTATGCTCATAAAAGAAAACTTAATACCGATTTAGGGCTGCATGTAACCGAAGCCAATGACAAGTATAACGAACGCATAACACCGATAATAGAACGTATATTACCTCCATTAGCTGAAAAACTGGTTAGAAAACCACATTCTGATACAGAAAAAGAATTGTATGCGCTTAATACCTCACGCTGGAAGATTAAATTCGAAGAACTTACGGATAATTATAAAGGCGATTATAAACAATTTAAGAGCGATATTATTGCATTGGGTATTCTGAATGAGAAAAACCCCTCTCTAGAACATATCTTTTATGAAGCATCTAAATTTTTATCGAAATATCATCGTGAAACAGCTCTTACTTTGTATATCTATTATCTCCATTACGATTTAAAATCAGAATCATTTGATAATAAAGAATTAACAAAAAATATACAGAAAAATATATTCGAATCGAATCAGCAGCTGCATAGTTTCCAATCGGTAGTAAGCCGATACATCAATGATAGAGATTTACTCGGTGCATTAAAGTCTATTCCTCCGATATTCGAAACAAAAAGAAAGCGAATCTCGGTTAATCTGGATACTATCAGAGAAGTAGAAGCTCTTCATTCCGAAACAGTAAATTTACTGAATGAATATTTATGTGATGATTTTGAAAATGAAGATATACTGATTCAATCGACACAAATAAATGATGAAGAACTTGAAATAAAAATAACAGATAAAAAAGTCGACACTAAAATTGAGATGCAAAGTATATATTCGTCCGAATTATTGCTTTCCGAGATTCAGATTTCTGTATTAAGCTTTTTCTCGAAGAACAATCTTAGCATTACTACTGACGATTTTAAAGATTATGCCAAGAATAACGGATGGTTTGCACGTCCGGTTATCGATGGGATTAATGAAACTTGCTATGAGTTTCTGGAGGATGTTTTAATTGAAGAGGAAGACGATTACTATACAATAACAGAAAACTATTACCAAACTATATTAGCACAATGATAAACATAAAACCAAAAGAGGCTTCAGCCATTATAAATTCACTGGTTAGTGGAGTCGTACCCAAAATAGGAGTACAGCATATAACAGTCGGACGATCGGAAGAGATTAATGCTTTCGTTTCTTCATTGGAAGATGTAAAAAACGGACAAAGCCTTGTTAAATTTTGGATTGGTGATTTTGGTTCAGGAAAATCTTTCATGCTTCATCTTTTAAATACGGTGGCGATGAAACAAAAATTTGTAGTTGCTAATGCCGACTTTACACCTGACAACAGACTGTATGCCAATGACGGAAAAGGGATCGCTCTCTATTCTGCAATAATGGACAATGTAGCTATTCAAACCAAGCCAGAAGGAGGAGCTTTACCTACATTGATGGAAAAATGGATAGAACAGGTTACATCGAATACAGCCGAAGAAAATAATATACCCGTGACCGAAATAAGAAACAACAAGTACCAGGAGTTAATATCTGCCAATATAATGAAAACGATCAACGAAATAACAGAGGTTGGAGGTTTCGATTTTGGTACAGTGGTCATAAAATATTACGAAGGATATATTAATGGCGATGATCAGCAATGCCGTAATGCCCTAAAATGGCTGAAGGGTGAATACAAGACAAAGATTGAAGCTCGTCAAGATCTGGGTGTTAGAGAAATCGTAAATGATCAGAACTATTACGATATGCTCAAAAACTTCTGCAAGCTGTTCGTCAGCATCGGATACAGTGGCTTTATGATAAACATGGATGAAGCTATCAACCTATATAAAATAGCAACATCTACGATGAGGGAGAAGAATTACGAAAAAATATTGTCTATATATAACGATTGTTTTCAAGGAAAAGTAACCAATCTCTTTATAAATTTCGCTGGTACAAAAGAGTTTCTCGAAAACGAACGTAGAGGTTTGTTCAGTTATCATGCATTAAAATCGAGACTCGAAACCAATAAATACGAAACAGCAGATATTCGAGATCTGGCTCAGCCCGTTATCCGATTAATGCCTTTGGACCATAATGAGATATTTGTTTTACTGAAAAAATTAAGAGAGATATTCAATTTTAATTATAAAGTAGATATAGCTATTTCGGACGAAGACATTATTTCTTTCATGGAAGTAATATTTAATAAACCCGGAGCATCAGAGTTTCTAACCCCCCGTGAGGTTATTCGTGATTTTCTGAATATAATGAATCTGCTAAGACAAAACCCACATGTAGATAAAACCCGTTTGTTTAGCGATATTAAGGTTTCCGACGAGCGACCCAAAGATGACTCATTAGATAGTATCGAGGAATTATAAATAATAGCTTTAGAAATGCCATTCGACTTACTTTCCGAACCAATCCGTAAATATGTGCGCGATAAGAGATGGGAACAACTTCGCCCCATTCAGGTTGCTGCAATTAAGCGCATAATGACTACCGATAGGAATTATATCTTGGCTTCGCGTACTGCATCAGGCAAAACTGAAGCAGCCTTTTTACCCATCCTATCGAAGGTCAACTTCAATGAAGAAGGAGTACAGGTATTGTATATTTCGCCTTTAATCGCATTGATTAACGATCAGTTTCTTCGGGTAGAGGAGTTATGCCGTTATCTCGAAATATCAGTAACCAAGTGGCATGGAGAAGCAAATAAGTCAGCAAAAAACAATTTATTGAAAGTTCCCAATGGTATTGTGCTGATCACACCCGAGTCGATAGAAGCTATGTTAGCCAATCGTCCTCACGAAGCCAAACATCTTTTTTCGAATCTCAAATATGTGGTTATAGATGAGATTCATTCATTTATCGGAACGGATAGAGGCATACAGCTTAAATCCCTATTATTCAGACTGCAATCGATTAACAGATCGAAATTTTGCATTCTTGGACTGTCTGCTACTCTTGGAGATTTTGACGAAGCAAAAGCATTTACGGGAGATATTCAAAATACAACTGTATTACTCGACAAGACGGCCAAGGAGATTAACATAGTCTTCAAGTATTTCAAAGAATCAGGAGCAGAACTATCTCTTGAACTCTTGAAAGATTTGTATCGAGAGACATATGATAACAAAACCCTTGTTTTTCCGAATAGCCGAGGGCGTGCCGAAGAAATTGCGGTTAAACTCAAGAAAATATCCGAGCGCATCGGAGGTCATCCTTATTATTTCTCGCATCATTCGTCAGTAGATAAAGAGGTAAGAGAGTATGTTGAAGACTTTGCCAAAAACAATAGACGAAACAATTTTACAATAGCATGTACCTCTACTCTCGAATTGGGAATAGACATCGGATCGGTAGACAAGGTTGTGCAGATAGATGCTGCACATAGTATAGCCTCACTTATTCAACGCGTCGGGCGGAGCGGCAGGCAGGGAAATAAGCAGAGCAACCTATACTTGTATGCTACCAATAAATGGAGTTTGCTACAGTCTCTGGCAGCATGGCTTTTATATACCGAAGGTTTTATCGAACCTCCGACTATTACAGATAAACCTTATGATATTCTCGCTCATCAAGTATTATCAATTGTAAGAGAACACAGCGAAATTCGATTATCTGATTTAGTATACATTATTAAATCTGATTTTGCTTTTCGGGCTATTTCAGAGACTGAAATTACAGAGATTATAAATTATCTGTTGGAAACCGAAATGGTAGAGAAACTAGGCCTAGAAATTATTATAGGCATCGAAGGCGAAAAAATTGTAAATAGCCGCGATTTTTATAGTGTTTTTATAGCTGAGCAGAACTTTAAGGTTATAAACGAAGGCAATACAATAGGAGAGCTGCCTTTTTCGCCGCAGATTATCGAAGACGAGAATATCTTCTTAGCTGCTCGTATATGGAAGATTAAAGTCGTGGATGAGAAAGCCCGAAAGATATTTGTCATTAAAGCATTAGATGGGAAAAAGCCTTTATTTTATGGTAATGCTGGTGACGTACACCCGAGAATCAGAATAAAGATGCTTGAAGTATTAAGAACAGATACTCAATATGATTTTCTCGATAATAAAGGTCAGGATGAAATTAACGAGCTGCGAAAAGATTTTTCGATATTTACAATAGAAGATATATTATATGACCGTCCTGTAATAGAAAGGCTTTCCAGTTCGAAAGAGGACGAAGAAGATCAATTTGTTTCAGAACTTTGCACTTTTACGGGTACTAAAATAAATAGAACTATAGGTTTGTTTCTTTATATTGCAGGTGTTAATTATGGTGTAGACGATTCGACTAGTTCGTTTACCATTTCGACATCAATAGAAAAATTGAAAAATATCTTTGCAAATGCAACTTCGGATATTGATAATGCCATTGGTCAACTATTAGAGGATAAACCTGCTATTCTCGACTTTTCAAAGTGGGGAAGGATACTCCCAAAAAAGTATCAGATTTCGTTAGTTAGAGATAAATATTATGATATAGAAGGAGGATTGTTGTTTTTGAGAAAAATACAGCTCGTAGATTAATAATTAGCCCACATAGAACACATCTCTATGAATTTTGTTGACCTTTCCTTTGAAAGCAAAAAAAATATCACTATCATACTTTATAGAAGTCAAATATAATATTCCAGATTTTAACACAAGTCGATTGTAGCCCAAATACAACAGTAAAATTTATTCAATTCTTGTGCTAAATAATTTTCATCGCTCAGAATAACGAATAAACACAGCAGAGTCCATTTGCTAATCACGAGATTAGCATCTTTCTCAGAATTCAATCTTCATAACACAATAAAAAAACTATATAGCCATTTTACATGTTTAATTATTGTACTACACACTTAATAATAAATACTTATGAAAACAAAACTACCAAATTTCGAGATTCCAACCCTCGAAGAAGTCTTTAATTTGGATAGAACTTCCCAAAATTACACTGGAGATTGAATTAACACAATGGAATGCGTTATTGCTGGCCTATGATGCCGATCCTGATGAGAATTTTTGGGTTCCGGGAAATTTTATTTTTGAAGAAAGTAATTCTGTACCTGATCAGCGACTTGAAAATATAGGACTAAGAGTTCGTGGTAATTCAAGCCGGAATCGTCCGGAAGGAGATTCTGGAAAATTACATAACCCTGAGAACCCTAAATGGCGGCAATCGAGCTTTGCTCTCTGGTTCGATAAATATGTAGATGATTTGAGGTTTGAAGAACTGGATCGTCTTGATCTCAGATATATCAGAGAAGATCCTATGCGTATTCGCGAAGTGTATTGCTTCAACTTATATTATTTAGCAGAAGTATACACCAGTCCGTTAATTAGTATGTGCCGTTTTTATATAAAAGTCGTAGGAGGCGCATCAGACCCCGGATATTTCGGCATTTTTAAAATGAGAGAACATGTCGAAAAAGATTATCTCGCTGCTCGTCAAACTATCTTCGGAGATAATAATCCCGGAGATAAAAGAGCCTTTTTATGGAAAGCCGATTTTGGGGCATCATTAGGAAATTATGATCCAGCTGTTGTTGATTCTCCTATATATGAACTGCAAACAGGAACCAGCCACTCGGCTGAGGCCCTTGAACAGTTAACGGATTTTATTAAAAATCTGGTAACTCTGGAAGGAGACGAGCTTAAAGCATGGGCTAATGAGACAATAGATGTACCTGTTTTAATGAAAACTTATCTCATCAATGTTATTTGTGGAAATCAGGATGATTATTGGTTTAATGCTAATAATTACAATTTCTATTTTAACACACATGGCAAGTTCTATTTCATCCCGAATGATTTTGATCCTGTTTTAGGGTGTGGCTGGACTGGAGATATCGGCCGAAAAAATCTTTACCACTGGGGGGTAGAAAGCAATCCGTTAATAGAAAAACTTCTGAATATAACCGAGTTCCGCCAAATGTATAAAGATGCTTTTATCGAATTAACCGATACAGAGACCGGATTGTTCCATGTAAGTAAAAGCATACCTCGTATAGAAAAATGGCAATCATTGATAAATGATTACATATGGGATGATACAATTCATATGGCCTGTGATAAGCCGGATGCTGGATGTGTTTTACCCCCGAAAGGACAAAATTTGCAAACACCATACGAGGATAGTGTCGCATATTGGGCTTCTCCCGAAAATAAACCATACAAATTATTAGAAACAGGAGAGAACAACTACTTCGAAGTAAGCGGATCTCCTGCCCGTGCAGAAGATTCTAAGTAATATATCGTTTTTCTTACAATAGAGATATTTTTAAAGAAAAGCAGTTGAAAATAAGACTTTCAACTGCTTTTTAGCTACGAAATAATAGTAAATACTTAATAATATATTTTCAATAGATGGCTAAATAGAGCCGTTATTCTTGAACAGAAACAAATAGGACTGAGACCTTTAAACCAAGTATTTGAATAGATTAATAGTAGTTAAATGTAATTTTACACATATAAAAAATATACAATCATATTGTTAATTTATTATTTTTGTGGAAAATATGAAGTGATCTGAGTTTTCGATTAGGGATAAAAATTTCAAGTATGCTCAGTCTCTTTCATCTAAATAAAAAGGGAAATTCATATTAAAACAGATCAACTCAGTATATTTTCCTAATCTTAAGATCTAATAAAAACACACCGTTAATTTTAATATTCGGGTAATAAGTAACTGAAAGACTCTAGAATCGTATTCCTGGAGAGAATTAACTATTGCTTCTATGCTTTTCAAAGTTAATAAACTATTGGCTCCGGTGATTCTTCGAATTCGGCAGGACTAAATACAATCAACAAATAGGTTTTAGACCTTAGAACAAAACGATAATATTGTAAAAGCCTTGAATATCTAAAATTGTAAAATACTATATGCAAATGGCTTATAAAAATAATATCTGCATAACTATACTTTTACTTCTATCGTGTTTAGCAAGTGTTATCATAGCTAACAGCAAACCGCATGTAATCAATATTTATAAAGAAATATACCATGCCGGAAATAAAAATAGGGCAATAGGTCAAGATGAACATGGAATAATGTATTTTGGAAATGACCTTGGCTTGCTCGAATATGATGGTGTGGAATGGCAGCTACACCAAAACTCTAATGATCCTTTGGTCAGATCATTATTTGTATTATCAAACAAAACCATATTTACCGGGGGCTGTGAAGAATTTGGAAGATGGGACAGAGATATAAGCGGAAAACTCAAGTACACTTCTTTAAGTGAAAGTTTAGATAAGAGCCTTCTCCGAAACAACGATTTCTGGAAGATATGCTCTGCAGGCAATAATATTTATTTTCAATCATTTAATTCCATTTTTATTTATGACGGAAATAACGTGAGAAAAATTCCGAACGGAGAGAACTTTCTTTTTCTGTCAAAAGTTCGGAACGAACTCATTGTACAGAAGATGGGTGGTGCAATATTTCGTCTGAATGGAGAGAATCTGGAGAAAATAGATGGCAGTGACATTTTCAAAAATACAGATGTCAGGGTAATTCTTCCGTACAGCAACGACAAATATTTATTGGGTACAGCAACGAAAGGAATTTTCATTTATGATGGTCATTCATTTACAGAGTGGAGTAAATCTTTATCAACAATTATGAATGCCAAAGAACTGAACTGCGGTATCTTTACATCCCGAAACACCTATTATCTCGGGACAATTCTGGATGGAATATATGAAGTAAACGAATCGGGGGAAATCATAAATCACATTTCATCAAACAACATGCTGCAAAATAATACAGTACTGTCTCTGTATGAAGATAATCTCAATAATATATGGGCCGGTCTGTATAGAGGTATTGCATACATGCAGTACATACAAAACATGAGCTGTTTTTCCGATCCGGGAGGAAATACAGGACCGGTATATGACGCAACAATGTGGAACAATAAACTCTTTATCGGAACCAATCAAGGGGTATTCTATATAAATGAAAGCGACATGTGGGGGCCAAATCCACTGCAAAACATGAAAATGGTCAACGGAACACAAGGCAAAACCTGGGCTCTCGAAGTGGTTGATGACAAATTATACTGCGGACACAACAGAGGACTGAAAATTATAGATAAAAATCTGAATATATCTTCTCCATATTCGCTTCCGGGTATATATGAAATATCTGAAGCCGTAATCAATAATAAGGATGTACTGTTATTATCGACTTATATATCGCTGATAATAATAGAAAAAAAGACCGGAAAAATACATAATATGGATAAAATCCCCGACCCTATTATAAGCTCTGCCATAGACCATCTGGGCAATATATGGTTGGAACAAGCCAACAGGGGAATATACAGATGCAGGCTGTCTGATAATATGGAAGATATTACCCATTTTGAATATTACGGAGGAGATTCGAAAGACGGGCTGCCTTATAAGATGAAGCTTTTCAAAGTCGGAGGGAGAATTGTATTATCAGGCAATGATAATTTTTACACATACGATGATATTGGTGACAGAATAGTACCCAATAACATACTCAACGAATGTTTCAAAAATATAAAAGGAATAAAGCGGGTAGTTGCTATACAAAAAAATACTTTTTGGGCTTTGACAGGTTCTTCAGTTTATAAATTTACCTATGACGGCTACAAAGCCTCTATTTCGGAGAGTTACAATCTGGGAATGAATTTGTCTCTGGTTAACACAAATGAAAATATCTCAGTCATAAATGATTCGGTGAGTATTATATGCCTTGATAACGGATATCTGTTTTATCGAAAAAAAGAAGAAAATACGCACAAGCAAGTACCGGCTCCTTACCTCGAATCTTTACAAGCATCAGATTCCAATGGAAATTCGCAATACTGGAGCTTATCTGAATATGCAGGCATTTCGTATAATTATAATAATGTTACCATTTCTTTTTCTGCCAAAAACATATTTGCCTCTAATTATGCAATCCAACACAAACTAAAGGGCATTGATAATGAATGGTCTAAACCCGAGAAAATAAATAAGGTAACTTATGCACGTCTAGCTAAGGGTAAATATACACTGATGTTGCGTACTATTGATAACGAAGGACATGTGTCGGATTCCCTACAATACGAATTTCAGATTCAACCGCCCTGGTACCAGACCTTTTGGGCTTATATACTATACATTTTGGTTTTCGCTTCAGCTATGTACATTCTATGGATACTCATACTCAAGCGTTATCGCAATTTACATTTGCAAAAAATCAGACTCAGAGAAACCAAACGTCTTCATCTTTTAGCAGAAGAGCTGCAAAATAAGGTAGAGCAAAAAGAAGCAGAACTTCTGACCCAAACATCTTATATTATTCATAAAAACGAACTGTTATTAAAGATAAAAGATATAGTCGGCGATCTGAATCAGCAAAATAAAACAAGTGCTTCCGTTTCCCTGAATCAGAAGATAAACTCGTTATTAAATAACAATCTGAATTCGGAAGAAGACTGGAAAATGTTCTTAATTAAATTCGAAGAAAAACATACCGGCTTTTTTCAGAAACTAAAAGAATTATACCCGCAGCTCACAAACAGCGATCTTCGTCTATGCGCATGCTTGCGGCTCAATCTCGAAACAAAAGAGATTGCTTCTCTTATGAATCTATCGGTCAGGACGGTCGAAAACAACCGTTACAGATTAAGAAAAAAGCTGAATATCCCATCGACTGACAATCTCATCGACTTTTTCCTCAGCAAAAACATCTAAAATATAAATACTTAATTTTTAAATAAATAGCATCATAAAGAGTAGTCTTCAGGGAAAAATAATATTGTTAAAAAGCAATGTTATGAGTTTATCTTGGCTTAAACTTCACATCTGTTTTATAGCGATTACATATGTTTGGCATTGATCTAATATCAGACGACCTCAATTTATTTTTTATCTTAAAAGTTAACCTACCGGTCGTTCATAGTTAGATTGTTATGTTAAACAATAAAGTAAAGCTATGAAAATTAAGACTAAAAAGACATTTAATCCAAAGGATTTAAGCTCTTATTCTTTTAAGAGTTTTATATTCTTCGCATGCTTTTTTCTTATGAGTATTTCAGCGGTTTATGCCCAAACGAAAACCATTTCGGGAAAAGTAATTGATGAACTTAACGACCCTCTGACCGGGGTTACTGTACGTGTACAAGGTACAACAACCGGAACAATTACCGATATAGACGGTATGTACTCGATAAGTACCAAAGACGGTGATATAATAGAGTATTCGTTTATCGGAATGAAAACCGAATTAATCGCAGTGAAAGGCCAGACTTCGATTAATATAACATTGAAAGATGGGGTACCCTTCTGGGAGAAACCGTTGTTATCGGTTATGGCAGTGCCAAAGCTAAAGACCTCACATCGCCTATTGCAACTATTGCCGGAGATGAGGTAAACAAGCACCTGACAACATCACCTATGCAGGCTATGCAGGGCAAGATTCCCGGATTACAGATCATCAACAGCGGGCAGCCCGGCAGTTCTCCTAAAGTACGTATACGGGGAGTCGGAAACTATGACGACAGCAAAACCGGACCGCTTTATGTAGTAGACGGTATGTTCTTCGATAACATCGATTTTCTGAATAATGGGGATATCGAAAACATGAGTGTCTTGAAAGATGCTTCTGCCGCAGCAATCTATGGTGTACGTGCTGCAAACGGGGTAATTATAGTGACTACAAAAAAAGGAATTCAAAACAGAAAACCGCTGATTACTTACGATGGGTATTTCGCTATACAAAAAGCTTCGAATCTGATGAAAATGGCAAACTCGTCTCAATATGCGGCTGTTATGAAAGAAATAGGAGACGTGAGCGCAGTCGAACAATCTATTTCGAGATTCGGAGGAAACAATGGTTCTCCGCTTGTTAATACCGATTGGTACGACCAGATACTCAAAACGGCACCTATGCACAGTCATGCTATTAGTGTAACCGGAGGAGGAGATAAGACTTCCTATTCGGTAGGTATCAGTTATCTTAATCAAGAAGGGATACTCGATGCCAATAACAGTTATGAGCGTATCAATATGCGGTCGAAAGTAGATATAGGTATAACCGACTGGATGAAAGTGGGAGGAAGCTTTATTGTTACAAACAGCGAACAACAATTAGCAAACTCGAAGGCGTTCGGCAATGCATATACATCTCCTTCGATATATCCGGCATACGATGCCGATAACGAGTTGGCCGATCCGACCAAGTATGGTGCTGCTCAAAGCATTGGTCTTTCGGGATACTTCTGGAATCCGGTGGCACTTGCCAAGAATTATAACAATAAAGTTGGACTGTCTCAGGTGCTTCCTGCTCTTTACATGGAATTATCGTTCTTAGACTCCCGGCTGACATTCAAGACCTCTTTTAATCAGGATTTGTCGTTCCAGCGAAACAGAGAGTTCTTACCTCAATATACCATTTCGTCAACCGACCAAAGAACTAAAACCCTTTTGACAAAAGCTACTAAATACACTAATAATTGGCTTATAGACAACATTGTCACATTCAGAGATAGTTTTAAGGAAAAGCACAACCTAACTGTTATGGCAGGTAGCTCTGTGCGTAAAGAACGATGGGAAAGACTACGTCTGCAAGGAGACGGAGTACCCGATGGCAAAGACGAATACTGGTATATTCACAATGGATCGATTATAGATCAGAACGAAAATTCAGACACCTGGTATGACAATGCAGAGGAATACAGAGGAGCATCGTTCTTCGGACGTGCTATGTACGACTATGCAGGCAAGTATCTGGCATCTGTCACCTTCCGTGCCGACGGAACGAGCAAGTATCAGGAAAAATGGGGTTATTTCCCATCAGTCGGTCTTGGGTGGGTTGTTACCGAAGAAGGTTTTATGAAGAATCAAAGCTTTCTTAATTTTCTGAAGGTAAGAGGCAGCTGGGGGCTTCTGGGTAATGATAAGATACAGGCGAATGACGGATTTGCATCTATCTCTCAGGAGTTAGGCTATTTCGACGGACAATTATATCCGGGAACATCCAGTCTATCATTCTATTCTTCTTTGAAATGGGAGAAAGTCGAAGAATGGGATTTCGGTATCGATTTTGCATTCCTCAATAACCGCCTTACCGGAGAGTTCGATTATTATAAGCGTACAACCAAAGATGCTGTATTCAGAAAACCTCTTCAGCTTGGTGCCGGCGAACTGTTAATGAATAACGGAGAGATAGAAAACTCGGGTATCGAATTGTCTCTTAACTGGGAAGATAAAATCAGTAAAGACCTGACATATAATGTAGGATTAAATATATCAACATTAAAAAACAAAGTGACATCTCTGGACGGACTAAGCCGCATTATCACTCCCGGAGATTATAGCCGGATAAGACAAGTAGGAAAAGTGGTAGATGCATATTATGGTTATGTGATGGATGGTATCTATCAAAATCAGGCGGAAATAGACAACGACCCTACCCTTTCGGGTATAGCTACTAAACCTGTACCGGGAGACATCAGGTTTAAAGATATAGACGGTGATGGTAAATTAACCGATCAGGACAGAACAGACTTGGGCTCGCCACTTCCTAAATTCTTTTTAGGCGGTAATATCGGTTTTAATTACAAAGCATTCGATTTCAGCACTACATTCCAAGGACAGTTTGGTCATAAAATACTCAATCTGAAACGCTTTGCGAGAGGAAAACAAACAGATATAAACTTCGATCGAGATATTGTAAAAAACAGGTGGACAGGCGAAGGATCTACCAACAAATATGTATCGGGAGCCGCTTTGGGACATACATGGACTTACAGCCGTTTCAACTCATTTTTTGTAGAGAATGCAAATACATTCACCATACAGAATATACAATTAGGATATACATTCTCGAATGTACTGCCTAAGAGTTCTAACAAATCAAGCCTGAGACTGAGTTTCACGGCAGAACGTCCATTTAACTTTTTCTCTTATAACGGTTTCACTACCGATATCGCCAACGGCATAGACAATGACGTGTACCCGCTGACTTCGACTTTGAGCTTTGGTGTACGGATAACATATTAAGGGTTTGATGCTAAAATTTTATCTATAGGGAAAGATCTGTAACAGTTATCAGTTATCAACAGAAAAGGAGAAAAAGTAACAGCCGAAAAGTGTACATAAAGAGTGTCACTTTTGTAACCTTTTTAGAAAAATGAAAAATACGAAGTAATTGATAACTGTTCACTGTTGACTGATCACTGATTTGGTGTTACCTTTTTTGTTGAGCTGAAAATAGAGAGTTGAAAATCTAGGCATTAACAACTATTTTATTAAGAAATAAATTATGAAATCATACATATATTATATTTTATCCGCTGCGTTTTTATTAAGTAGCTGTAACGATTTTCTGGACAAAGAACCGGAAAACAAAGTACCGGTTGAGGATGTCAATTATGCCCTTACCGAAAACATGAGTTTGCCTGTCATTGGGATTTATGCACGTGCCAGAACAGGATCGGGATTCAGTTCGTGGCAGCGATTCGGGCTTGTGGCTGTCAGAGGAGACGATACGGATAAAGGGTCTGCCTCATCCGATCAGGGAGAACTGACATTTGCTAAAACCTTCGAATACAATCAACTCGGCGGATATGCCGCCCTGAATGGAGCATGGACCGGCTTATACAATATGGTACTGAATTGCAATTCGGCTCTGGTCGATCTCGAAAGGTATAATGAACATGTGAAAACAGATACCGACCGAAAACTGAATGCTCAGTATCAGGCCGAAGTACGCTTTATCAGGGCTTATGCTTATTTTAATATAGTCCGGTTCTGGGGAGATATTTTATTAGTGACAGATAACTCGGATGTCTTAGGATCATTAGGAGTTACATCCCGTGCGGATATTTATGCCTTTATGAATAATGAATTAGATTTTTGTGCTGCTAATCTACCTGCTTTGCGTCCTAATGAAATGCCGATAAAAGGGCAGGTTACAAAGTATACTGCACTTACACTGAAAGCCAAGGCAAATTCGGATTTGAATAATTGGGATGCTGTATTAGATGCAACTAATGAAATCATAGCAAGTAATAAGTTCGAACTTTATCCTGATTTTTACGACTATTTTAAGAAACCGGGATGTCTTTCAAATGAAAACCTATTTGAATTACAATATGGATTAGTAGGAAGTACCGAAATTAAATCAGATACATGGTTCAGATTCCAAGGACCGCGCAATGGTTTTCAAGGTACTAAAATGGGAAGAGGCTGGGGCTTCATGGTGCCCTCGGCCTCTCTCGAAAAATTGTTTAAGGACAGAGGAGAAACGATACGCTTCGAAACGACATTCCTTTATGCAGGAACCACGACAAAAGAAGGTGATGAACTGAAACCTGCGACTTTGGCGGGAGGTGAAGATCGTGTATTTAATGGTAAAACATATCTGCCAAGCGACCAGCTGCCCGAGGGCAAAACTGAATATGGGCTGGGGAATAATATCCGGATATTCAGATATGCTGATATCTTGCTTCTGAATGCCGAGGCCAAAGTTAGAAAAGGACAGAACGGTGATATTCCTTTCAATCTGGTAAGAACAAGAGCCAAGATGCCTTTGCTTGCAAATGTTACTGTAGATCAGATTCTGGAAGAAAGAAGGGTTGAACTGGCTTGCGAATGGGGTGAGCGTTTCTATGATCTTGTCCGTACAGGGAAAGCTGAAGGTACGCTACCAGGATTTAAAAAGGGCGAATCGGAATTTTATCCGATTCCACAAGCACAAAAAGACCTGAACCCCAATCTGAAGTAAGGATACACAACTTTAATTATATATTTTTATCTGGTACTTGTTTATATTTATAAATGAGTACCAGATTTGAACAATAAATAAATAGGTCTGCGACCTTAAAATCAGAATAAAATATGAGAAAAATCTTAGCTTTGTTTGTATTATGTGTTCCATTAATTACAGTGTCTGCACAAACCTCTTTGCAGGAGATAACCGAAACACCCCAAAAGTCAGGCGGAGTATTATATGCCTATCCTTTTAAAGGTGAGAATTACACTGCTCCGCCGAAAGGATACGAAGCTTTTTACATTAGTCACTTCGGACGGCACGGATCTCGGTATCTCATCAATGACGATGAGTATAAATGGCCACTTGAGTTATTAGAAAGTGCATCTGCTGCAAGAGCATTAACACCCTTAGGTGAAGATGTTCTCGGTAGACTGAAGCAAGTATGGGAAGAAGCCAGAGGCAGAGGTGGAGACTTGTCTCCGCTTGGAGTCAGACAACATCGGGGAATTGCCGAGCGTATGTACAATTCGTATCCTCAGATATTTGATAGTAATCTAGATATTTCGGCACGATCTACTTTAGTTACACGCTGTATACTAAGTATGGATGCTTTTTGCGAGCGGTTGAAAGAACTTAATCCCGGATTAAATATAAGCCGCAATGCCAGTCATCGACATATGCCCGATATATGCCCGCCATACAGTCCGGAAGCCGAAACCTTCAGGTCGGCCAAAGATACCTGGCGCGAAGAATACCGCAAATTCGAAGAAAGCCATATAAAACCTGAAAGACTTGTGAACTCTTTATTTTCAGACAAAACTTTTATCACTGAAAAAGTGAATCCATCTGCATTAATGAAAGCATTGGGAGAGATAGCCGGCAGTGTACAAAATATGGAGGTAAATGTATCATTCTATGACATTTTTACAACGGAAGAACTATTCGATATCTGGCAATGTAAGAATTATCATAATTATGTAGTTGACGGACCTTCGTCTAAAAGCGCAGGAGCGACTATCAGAATGATAAATCCTCTATTAAAGGATATTATGGATAAGGCAGACGACGTTATTCAATCAAAAGGTAAAGGAGCGACATTACGTTTTGGACACGATGGCAATCTTATTCCGCTACTGGCGTTGATGCATGTTCAGAATTGTTATGAGAGCATTTCTAATACCACTGATTTCTATAAAGTCTGGAGCAATTTTAAGACAGTTCCCATGGCAAGTAATATTCAAATTGTATTTTACAGAAAGTCAGGCTCGGATGATATACTCGTCAAATTTCTTCATAACGAAAAAGAAGTTCTTATAACTCCTGTCAAAAGTGATATCCCCCCTTTCTATAAATGGAAAGACGTCGAGAACTTTTATTCGGGCTTACTAAAATAATTTAGAGTAGAGACAGTGTGTCAAAAATTGTCACATCTTCTGACACACCGTTTCTACTATCGATTAAAAAAAGAACATATTCATTAACTATATTCACACTTGTTCAATTCAGATGTACAAAGATGGGTATAAATGGCAAAAAGGCTCATCAAAACTTAGGCAGTTCAGCTTTAAAAGCTTGTAAGTTATAAGAAAACCTCAAAGCCACTTTTTCAAAATTATTATGATCATTAACAGAACAGAAGATTCCGAAATTTATATGATGGGTGAAGTTCACAGAATAACCAAATTCAATATGATGCTTAATCTGTGGTGTATATAGAGATTTAAAATGTACACTTTCGGTGAATGGAAATGCCTGAAAGAACGGTATTTTTTTAATCAGCAAATATTTATTCGTATAATTTATTTTAAAATCAAGCCAAAAATCATCTGTTGAAGCCTTGTAACTATCCAACAGCATATATGATGCAAAAGGAGAGCCTGCACTTACATACGAATCTGAGGCATTAAAATGGTTATAGTCTGCAAAATGGGCATTATTGCTTCCTAAAAATGTTCCGGCTTCAAAAAAATACTGGTATGCGCTGAATATATCTAAAGTTTTTTGCCTATTGACAAAGGCTTTTATTTTGCGATATCTTGAATTATCTCTTTGCCAGCGGCCAAAGGCTTCTTCGTATTCCGCCCGAAAAGTAGTTTTATTATCGGGCGAATATTCCAATCCCAGCCAATATGCTGTCTTATCAAAAACGGCATTACTGTACATATTAGGCTTTATATCTTCTTTATTGCCTAAAAGAGAAAAGTCGGTACTATTTTCCAACCCGTTCCTTTTTTGTAAAGTAAAGCCAGTTATTAGCTTTATGGTGTTATTAAAAAAGACATCATTATTTATTTTCACGAAGTTATTTTCATAGAAAAAACTATTGTTTTTTCCCCATAAGATTGACGATAATGTATTACCGGTTCTGTTTCCCAAGGGATTAAAGTCTGCAGATTCCGTCCCGACCGATAAAGTAATTTGTCCTCTGCTATAATTGCGAATAAGATCCACCCCTCCATTAAACCGATGTCTACCGGTTAAATAATATACATAAGGATTTACCTCATAACTTCTATCCTCCCCTGTATTTAGTTTATAGTAGATATGCTGCCCGATTACGAATCCATCAACAAAGTTATACTCGGGGAGCGATAAAGATAGTCCACTAAATGTTAATATTCCATTGCCCGAATTTGTACTAATCTGTTTTTTAGAAAATATTTGTTTCAATGACGATTTGTTTTTTCCCGCATTCTTTGTTTCTGAAGCAATCGAATCCTGAATAGACAAAGTATAATTGTCACTCTTGACCAGCGGAAAATGACGCCTATTAGCCCAAAAAGCAGAATCTTTTCGAAACCCCGGACTAATATATGTATCAATTGCATTAAAAGGCTTGTATTGAACAACGGGAGACTCTTTATCCAATAGTGTTATCTGAATATATCTGTTCGTAGAATAAAGGTTAAAATCCAGATTAATACCTTCTACTTTAACCTTGTTTTTGACCATTACAGTACCGGGAAGATAAATATTCTTATCATTCACTTTCATCCAAGATACACGAATCGCATAAAACAGATTACTTATATCTATCTGTTCTATTATCCAATCATGTTCATTGATATACACATATCCGTTAAAAAGAGCAGCATCGTCATATTTCGAACTAACTCGGATTTTACTTATAAGATCTCCTTTATCATTAACTGTTGAACCCTCATAATAATAACGGTAGAATTTTAAAGTATTGACCGTAAACGGAGTAATAAACAACTGATCCTTTGATAAAAATAAAGCCCCTCTCATCTCATCCAGGACTTTCACAAATACCTCCGGATTTGGTATATTTCCATTGATATCATCAACCTTCCTTGTAAATTGATCAGGATAGGTATATTCTGTACTATCGATATATTCAGTAAATACATTAGAGCATGTAGCCAAAAAAGAAAAAGGAGTATACCTAATTGCTTTTCGAAGTATTGGATATACTTTTTGAGTATTGGCAGTCCCTTTCGAATATATTTCGGCTTTTACATTCTTCAATACATTTCTGTTATATATCTCCTGTTGAACAATTTGAGCTATCTTATTTAAGCCCGATTGATCATTCTTTTTATCTTTCACATTTTGAGGAATACTGAATATCGCTTTATCCATTATTATATCAGCCACATAAGCAGTATCTTCCTTAACCTCAAGATGAATATTTTTAGTTCTATAACCGGGATACAGAAAATCTATATCATGTATGCCGGATGATATATTAAGCTCATAATATCCATCAGTATTGCTGAAAGCCCCTACCTTCAATGTCGATATATGAATGCTCGCAACTATAGGATTACCTTCTGTATCGGTTATTTTTCCTTTGATAACCGATGCTTCTACGTTATTTCCTAAAAACAAAACCAAAAGAATAAATAGAGATTTTAATACACTATGTACATTCATCTACAAAAAGTCTTTAAATAACCTATAACTCCACATAAAATCAAGAAAACCCAGAGCAGAGTTAATCCGGCATCCGGTTTGTAACGGAAATACACTTCCTCATTTTTTGTAATACGAATACAAATATCTTAATATTAAGCCTAAAACGAAACAGAAATGTACTTAAATTAATGCAGACAAAAAGAAAACACTCATTCAGATGTATTACACTCAATATTCAGACTCTGAACTGAGAGTATTCAGATTCTCACCGAGTGAATATAGGAATAAGCTAAAAGTACAGAAAATATCAACTATCACGTATGAGATATCGTACTAGAAAGTATATTGAAATAGACTACAGGTTAAGTAAACAACGATTTGTCCTCTCTATGTATTCAACATCTATTACTTTATATCTGTATTCTGTTCTCTGTAATCTTTCGGTGTACATCCGTATTTCTGGGCAAAAAGCCGGAAAAATGTAGCTCTATTGGAAAATCCCGACTTGTAAATAATCTCATCTATGGTCATTTGACTATTCAATAAAAGCTTTTTGGCAATATGCATCCGGCTCTCTTTGATCATTTCCGAAGGACTTTCGCTTCCTATCTCGTTCAACTTTCGATACATATGCCTCGGACTCATATTGAGTTCACGGGCAATAAATTGAGCCGATAATTTGGGTTCATTTATATTTTTATTGATAATATCGAATATATCGGTTATGAATTTAATATGTTCTTTGTGAGTCAGCTTCCCCTGCTGGAGAACAAATGCACTTATTGGCGAATCCAAATAATTTTTCAGATTCTCTTTTCCGGATAAAAGCGTTCTGACTGAGGCTTTCAGATAATCCGGATCAAAAGGTTTGCCTATATACATCTGTGCTCCTGTTGCCAGACCTTCTATTTGCTCTTCAGTAGAATGTTTTGCTGAAATCAGAATCAGAGGGATATGTGCGGTTTTCTTATCACTTTTAAAACCTTTAGCCAAAGTGATTCCGTCTATTTCGGGCATCATCACATCACAGATAATAATATCGGGTTGAATTTCGAGCAGAACATCCGTAGTAGTCATTGGATTATTTACCGGAATTACATTATATTCCTCTTTGAAAATTTCGCAGATAAACCACAGTATTTCAACATCATCTTCGATGATAAGCAATGAACGCTTAGCCTGATCAAAAGTATATTTAGGCAATTCTATTATTGTCTCATGATCAGATACAGGCTTTATTTCGGGTAATGATTGCTTTATTTTCAGACTTTCGTCTATTTCGGTTATATCTAATGGTGGAAGACAAACAACAAATGTTGTTTTTTCATCCATAACACTCTCAACCTCTATTGTTCCATTTAGTAACTTCACCATATTATAGGATATAGCCAATCCTAATCCATTACGCGAACTGCCTTTCGTTTTATTTTGATTCTCGAAATCATCTAATATCATATATCTATCGAAAATCTTGATCAGATTTTCTTCTTCTATCCCTTTACCCGTATTAGTTATAATAAGATACAAGTCTCCATTTTCTTCATAGACCTCTACATCTACGCATCCATAATCATAGGTATATTTAAAGGCATTGGATATGAGATTTGAAACTATCGTATATAAAAAATTCCGATCTGAGTTCCATTGCAAATGACTCTGAATATCTTTCTTGAGTTTTATATTCCGTGAATTAGCCAGATCTCCGAATGAATCACTGATATCGGAAATAAGAACAGCTACATCTATTTCCTGTACAATGGGTAATTGATTACCGGTCTCCAGCCTTCGGAAATCTATTAAATTTTGAATAAGATCATTCATCCGCTCGGCATTACGCTGTATCAGCAATGTATTTTTTCGTATATAGTTATCAGCTCCCGAGTATGTCAATATATGACTGCACGGACCATGTATAAGAGTTAAAGGAGTACAGAATTCATGTGCAATATTTGTGAAAAAACGAAGTTTCGATTCGTGTACTTCTTCTATATGTTGCTGTTGCAGCTTCCGCATTGCATTCTTTTTTTTCCTGTAATTACGTACATATATAGTTCTGATTGCAAAACCAACGCATATCTGAATTAGTATAATGTATATAAGGTATGCCCACCACGACATATACCAAGGCGGAGAGATAAGTATAGAAAGAGAGTATTCCTGACTTTCGACACCTGTCAGTTTGTTTTTATATTTGGCATGAAGGACATATTCTCCAGGAGGAATACTAGTAAAAAATACGGTATTGGACGAACCATTATCTATCCATTGTTTACTGAGACCTTCGAGCTGATAATAATAATTGTAATCATTTCCATTGATATAATCGAGAGCAGTGAACGACAACGAAAAGAAATTTTGTTTATATGTAAGCTTTAGTATTTCCTGATTTTCATTTGTTACTACATAATCATGGAGATTCTCTTTATTTCCGAAAATAAATAAATCACCGAAGTATATAGGCGGCGAAAATTCTTGCTGAGGCAGACCTGTTTCAGAAATTACAATAAAACCATTAATACCGCCAAAATACATATTATTTGTTTTGCTGTCTTTGAATGCAGCACCATCACTAAATTCTGTGATTTGGAGTCCATTATGCTGATTATAAGTTTGGAAAGTATTCAATATTGTATTAAACTTTACTATCCCCCGGTTAGTACTAAGCCAAAGATTATCATCAGCATCTGACAAAATTGTATGAACAGTATTATTGGGCAGTCCATCACGTTGATTTAGTAGTTGGGATATGCCGTCGGGACTTTGCTTAACTAGCCCAAAACTCGTTCCGAACCAGATATTATTATGGGAATCCCGCTGTATTGCATATATATCATTTACAGTCTGATTAGTACACAGATTATCGAAATTAACATTATGAAGTTTATTCTCATCCGGTGTAACAAAATAAGCCCCATATCCTCTGTTTCCAAACCATATTTTAGAATTGTCCGGATCTTTATATATCGAGAAAAAATAATTATAAAAATCACTGCCATCATAAATAGTCAACCTCTCAGCCTTTGTTACTAAGGGTATGTTATTATTCCATTTCAGATGAGCTTTAATAATACCCGTTCCCACGGTAGAGATCCAGAGAGTAGAATCGTTCAGTTCACATATTCCGTGTATATATTTTACAGGCTGTCCTCCTGCCTGGAAATGCAGAGTATTGACCTTCTTTTCAGAAAATGAATAATAATTCAGCCCCAGTTCAGCACCTATCCACAAAAGATTATGCCTGCTCTTCTCAAAGCTGTAAATTGAATTGTCTGTTAAGCTGCTGTTCTCTGCATTAATATATTCGATATTTTCTTTCGAGAAATTTTTATCTATAGAGAAATTATTAATAAGAGCGATCCCATCACCTTTAGTCCCTACCCAGAGGCCATTATTCTGATCCATAAAGAGAGCTCTCACGGGTTTATCTATTTTGAATCCAAAGTTGAGAAAAGTATATGAACGCATCGTGTATATATCATTAGAGTACATATAAACACCATGTCCATCCGTTCCGATCCATATGAGATCCTGATACCTGTCTTTTGCCAAGCAAAATACACCGGACTTAATCCCGGCATCTTCTACCTGATAATTATCAACTTTGTCACTTGTGTTTTTTAATTGCAGAAGGCCATTTGTTTTAAATCCGATAAAATAATCGTCATGATATTTTATGATAGAAGATATAAGCCCTTTATTGTTTATTTCCTTACCTAAATTGTATATGTAATACTTTTTCTTAGTTATAAAATTGTACTCATATAAAGTATCCGTATCGTCTATGAAATAAATTATGTCAGGGTTATTTTTCTCATGAAAACAATAAATTAGTTTGGCTGGGTGGCTAAAAGCGTTTTTTTTAGACAATGTAACATTTCCGTCAGCTAATCGGTTAATCGCAAAACAAAGATTCCGTCCATCATTTGTAAAAATGTGAATTTGGTCTTCTGATGTTATTGTAAAGCTTATTATATCACGGTATGAAATATCGGGAACATCTATTTTTTTGAATAAACCGTCTGTTTTATTATAATAGAATATACTTTTGTCCTGATTGATTATAAATATTGTATTCTTATTATCCTTTTCAATAAAATAAAGCCCCTTGAATTGATTGAAAACCGAAAGTTTCCACTTTTTCTTATCAAGCCTGTTCAGTCCATAGTTTGTATGTATCCAAAGCACATTATCTTCGGCTTCCAGAATCCCCTCTATCAGATTTCCTGATAAATTGCGGTTATCTTCGGTCGGTTTATATACCTGGACATTGAGTCCATTAAATAAATTTAACCCATCACAAGTACCAAACCAAACATATCCTTCGCTATCTTGAAGAATAGAAAGGATGGCACTATTGGATAATCCATCCTGATTTGTTATTTGACGAATATTAGTTGCATCAGATACAAATGAATAAAGAAAAAGAAAAAGGCATCCTAGAATACCTGACATTCTAACACCTGAACTGCTAGTATTAAATTCCCGCATGACAGTATTTATTTGCGACAAATATAAGAATTAAACGCCTCACACCCCGATTAAACCGCATTAAAACAAGACTACAAGAAGTATTTATTTGCGACATTGTTATATAAATATGAGACATAAGCATAATCTACACCTCATACTTTTTATCATCTAATAAAACAAAGATTACATTTGTTTCCTGTTGAATAAATATGAAATAATAACCATGAAACCGTACCACATGAGAAATGATAAGTAGAGATTTTTTTTTTTACACTAATGTATTTTGCTGTTTTTAATAAAACATCTTTTAAATAAAAAAAACGAACAGAACTTAAAAACTGTTCTTAAAAGGAAAACAGAGGTTTTAAAGCAAAATTCCACCTACAAGAAACCAAACTAAATTAAATCTAAGAACCATCGTATGATTAAAGGAAAGTACAAAACAATTTTTGCCTGCATATTATGCGGATTCATATCTGTGAATACCCCTATATACGTGTATGCAGAAAAAAATAATCAGAATGGGGCTCAGCAAACATCCGACAGACCGGTGCGAGGCACTGTTAAGGACAAGGATGGAGAACCACTGATCGGAGCCATAATTAAGGTTAAAGGAACAGCCAAAGGAGCTGTCTCCGATATTGACGGAAACTTCTCTATCGATGCCAAGAGCTCAGATATTCTGGATATTTCCTATATGGGATTCACGTCTCAGGAAATAACTGTCGGCAACAAAAACAGTATCCTTATTACCCTGTCTGAAGATTCTAAAGTCTTAGATGAAATTATAGTGATAGGATACGGTACCACCACTCGTAAAAATGCTATTGGAGCTGTTGATCAGGTTAAATCGAAAATGATAGAAGAACGTCCTGTAGCCAATGTTACACAAGCATTACAAGGAGCTTCTCCCAGTTTGACAATACAGCAGCGCAGCATGGATCCCAATGATAATAGCATGAATATAAACATCAGAGGACTATCCACGATGAATAGTAACTCGCCTCTGATAGTTATTGACGGATTGGTAACAGACAATGCCAGTTTAAATAAGCTGAATCCCGGAGACATTGAAAACATTTCGGTACTGAAAGATGCAGGAACAGCTGCAATTTACGGATCGCGTTCTTCTAATGGTGTTATTTTGGTTACAACCAAGACGGGAAAGAAGAATCAACGCTCCATCGTTCGCTTAGGTATGCAGATGGGAGTACAAGATCCTGATATTTTATACCGCCCCGTGGCAGGATATCAAAATGCAATACTGAAAAATCTATCCTTGACAAATGTCGGTCAGAGTGCAATGTATTCACCTAAAGAAGTTCTTGATTTGTATAATCACAGGAATGAAGAATACTGGAACTATGACAAAATTATGCAATCGGCACTTCAACAATCCTATAATATGAGTATATCCGGTGGTAGTGAATCTACGACCTATATGTTCTCTGCCGGTTATTTCGATCAGGAAAGTAATTTTATAGGCCCTAAATATGGAAAACAACGGTACAACCTACGCTCAAATATAACAACAGAGGTTGGACGTCTTAAATTAACTTCTATTTTGGCATATACCAGGGACGATGGTAAGAAAAATGTAGATGGAAATGCTATTATCAACTCTTCACGTATTCCGTCTTATTATTGGACTAAAATGCAGGCCGATAATGGAAAATACCTTGTGAATAGTTTATTGACTGATCAGAACCCATTGGCAGGATTAAAAGAAGGCGGATATGAAAAAGGAAATACCGACTATATAAATGCAAATGTAAATCTGGAAGTAAAAATTATTGATGGTTTGAAATTGAAAGGAATTATCGGAGCAGACATATATTCATATCACCGTTTCATCAGAAGGAAAGAAGTTAAGTTGTATAATAACGAAAATAATACAACTGCTGATATGATCATGAACGCCGATAGAAACACAGAAGATTATAATGAGAACAAACGTTTGATGAATTACCAGCTTTTAGCGGATTATCAGAAAACATTCAATAAATCGCATAACCTGTCACTTTTGTTCGGCGCAACTAATGAATCGTACACATTCAAAACAAATGAAGTTAAATTCATAAATACAGATCCTATATTGGGAATTCCGACCGAAAGTCCAAAATCGGGAAGTACATCTTTAGAGGGACGGAAGAAAGAAAGTATAACATCTGTTTTAGGACGTGCATCTTACAACTATGAAGATAAATACTATGCCGAATTCAGCTTCCGTGAAGATGGATCTTCTAAATTTGCTAAAAACAACCGCTGGGGCTTCTTTCCATCTATGTCATTAGGCTGGCGTATTTCAGACGAATCTTTCATGGACTTTTATAAAACCAAGATTGGAGATCTAAAACTGAGAGGTTCGTACGGAGTCTTAGGAAATCAAAATATCGATTCATATCAAACACTCACAACCTACTCGGTTACGACAAACACATATGTATTTGATAACGAAACCGTAGGAGGAGCAGGTTATAAATACGGCAACGAAAATCTGAAATGGGAAAAATCAAAAACATTCAATGTGGGTGCAGACTTCTCATTCCTGAACGGAGCTCTTTCCGGTACTTTTGATTATTTCCATAAAACAACGTCCGATATATTGCTGGCTCCTCAGGTTCCAACTGTATTCGGAACTTCTCTCAGCTCCGAAAATATTGGAGAAATGAAAAATCATGGATGGGAAATTACATTGAACTATTACCTCAAGACTGGAGATTTTTCTCATAGTTTTAGTGGAAACTTAGGAGATACCCAGAATAAAGTAACCAAACTGGTTGGTGGCCGAGAGATATCATCTGCCAATGAATATTATATTCTGAAAGAAGTAGGCTTGCCTTTTCGCTCTTATTATGGATATAAGACAGACGGATTCTTTCAGACAATGGATGAAATACAAACATCTGCTCTGCCCTCGGGAATTTCAGCTTCGGATTTACGTCCCGGTGATGTTAAATACGTAGACAGGAATGGCGATGGTATTATTGATGAGAAAGACCGTTATGTATTAGGCAACGGATTTCCTCGTTATACATTTGGTTTTTCGTACAATGTAGAATGGAAAGGGTTTGACTTTGGATTCTTTCTGCAAGGGGTTGGCAAAAGAGATATGATGGTACGTGGTGAATTAGTTGAGCCATTCCACTCAAACTATTCTTATACGATTTATAAGCATCAGCTAGATTACTGGACACCTACTAATACCGATGCAAAATATCCTCGCTTGGCGGCAATCGGATCAGCATCAAATACCAACAACTACGGACAAGGTTCTGAAATAAATAAGTTTGACGGCAAATACCTTAGACTAAAAAATATACAACTAGGCTATACTGTACCTAAAACCTTAACCAATAAGCTGTCTCTTTCGAAAGTACGCGCCTATGTGAATGCCCAGAATTTATTTACCTTGAGTAAAAACTCTTGGATAGATCCCGAATCGTCTGAATTTGATGCAAATATGGGGGGCTCTGCAAATAGTGCCCGTAACTATCCTACCCTGAGATACTTTGGATTTGGATTGGATATAGAATTCTAACAAACAGAAACAAACAAAGATGAAAAGAAAACACATAATAAAATATATGGCTTTATGTATCGGATCTCTTTTGCTTGCCGCATGTAATGACTTGGATCAGAGCCCATCGGATAAGCATACTGATGATACATACTGGCAATCGGCCGACAACTCCGAACTGTTGGTGAATATGGCATACAGCCAAATGTACGGAGCCTCTAAGCTCTGGAATGATGAGGCTTTGAGTGATAATGTTATTCAAGCCAGAGATGATAATGACCCCCGTAAGATCCGTAATGGATTGGCTACGCCTTCTTTAGGGTTGTTTGCAAGTGAATGGAAATGGGCTTACGAAGGAATAAAAACTTGTCACAAATACCTTGAGAATATTGATCGTGTTCCTGATATGAGTACAAGCCTGAGAGATACAAGAAAAGCCGAAATCAGGTTTATCAGAGCATTCTTGTTCTTCCGCTTGGCTTATTTCTATGGAGATATTCCGTTCTTCACTCAAGACATTTCTTTATCAGAAGCCAAGGTCATATCCCGTACACCAAAAGCAACAGTACTCACTTTCGTTCATGATGAATTGGATGATATAATCAAACTGCTGCCGACAAAAGATGGAGCAACAAACAAGGGACGAATAACTAATGCAGCGGCAGTAGCTTTTCAGGCTCGTGCATATCTGTATGAAAATAATTGGGCAATGGTCGAAAAATATACAAGCATGCTGATCAACGAACAAGGCACCTATGGTACTTATGATCTCTTTGCCGACTATGAAACCCTGTTCCGCTCCGAGAATAAATACAATAAAGAAGTGATACTTGATTACGGTTATGCTACAGCAAATCGGTCTTGGGCAGAAATGTATTCACGTGTACCTATGACTCAAGGGGCATTTTTAAATTCTTGCGCCCCTGTTCAAGAATTGGTCGATGATTATCTTACTGTAAACGGATATACAATCAGTAAAGACCCGGCTTACAGTGCAGAGTTCCCTTATATAAACAGAGATCCTCGTTTTACAGCAAGTGTGGTTTATGATGGATTTAAATGGGTTGACCAAAATGGTACCGTTTCCACAATACGTACAGCCTATGGTACAGGTACAAAAGACTCGTGGGAAGGTGTTACTTCTAATAAATCTGTAACAGGATACTACATCCGCAAATATTACGATCCGGCATCAAGAAAAATTTTGTCTGATTACGCTCAGGAAAATAATATAATCATGTTCCGTTATGCAGATGTACTATTAATGTATGCAGAAGCCATGTTTGAACAAAATAAAATGAGCCAGTCCGTTTGGAATGAAACAATCCGCAAAATACGTGAACGTGCAGGATTTACAGCTGCAAGTGCACTAACTTATCCTTCGACTCTATCAACGACAGAGATGCGTGAGTTGATTCATCGCGAACGCCGTACCGAATTAGTTTTTGAAGGTTTACGTTACTACGACATCGTTAGATGGAAAGAAGGAACCAAATACCTGAATGGAACAGTACACGGAGCAAAATTTGCAAATAACAATACGGCTTTTATCTCATTGGATGGACGAAAGTTTAATGAGGGTAAAGATTATCTATGGTCGGTACCCCTTGAGGAAATAGTTAAAAATCCGAATTTAAAGCCTAACAATTCCGGATATTCGGAATAATAAATCTAAAATAAAGACAACTAAACAGAAAAACATAATTATCATGAAGAAGATATTTAATAAGATATGTATACTGCTTCCTCTTTTAATACTAATGACAGCCTGCGGAAGCGATGACATGGAATTTAAAAATGCAGAAGTGTCGGAAGTTACCAAATTATATGAGCCGACAGATGGTAAAGCCATAAATCTAACATCAAGCGGATCCCTTTATTTTTCTTGGGAACCGGCATTAGCTCAAGATGGTGGAGCCGCTTTATACGAAGTTTACTTTGACAAAGCCGGAGGTGATTTTTCAAGTCCTCTGTATATCTTATCATCAGATCTCAACGGATATTCTAATGGCGCAGATATTTCTCATAAGATTCTGAACAAAATTGCAGCTTTGGCAGGAGCCGAACCCGGGGAAACAATAACTCTTTCATGGGCTGTAGCCTCCTCGAGAGGTATCAATCCCAAAATAAGTAAAATGAGTAGTTCCTTAACTGTTACAAGAATAGAAGGGCTTGAAGATCCAGGGCAAGTTTATATTACAGGTGCAGGTACCGAAGCTGGTAGCGATTTGGCTAATGCATTGCCTTTGCATCGTATAGGTGATGGAGAATACGAAATCTATGTAAAATTAGTATCGGGTGCTTCATATACATTCGTTGACTCTAAATCAGGAAGTCCTGCTTCATATTATATTGACGAAAATAGCAAACTTAAAGAAGGATCGGATGCCGTAGCCAATACATTAGATGGTGTTTATCGTATAAAGATTGACTTCGGGTCTGCTTCGGCTTCAAGTCCTGTTAAGATAGAAGAGGTTGGTTATTGGTTCTGTCCGACGAATAAAACGGAGTGGAAACTTGCTTACGAAGGTAAAGGTGTGTGGAAAGGTGCAGGACCTGTAAACTTTAAAGTTGAATCATGGGGAGGAGACGAACGATACAAGTTCAGAGTAATAACCAAAGATTTAAAAGGTGTTGAAGCATTGGAAGATTGGGGACCAGCTAATGCCGGAGAAGACGGTAAACCTTCCGGAACAGCCAGTTATTACAATCTAGCGATATACACTTCGGTTTCTCAATGGGATCATAAATGGAAATTTGCAAATGATTTCAATGGTAAAACCGTAACTCTCACTGTTAAAATGACAGGGGATACCTATACTCACGAAGTTTCTCTTTGATAAAAAATGAATAATAATCAGGAGTAATGACCCTGTTTCTTAATCAGGGTCATACTTTCTGAGATATAAATAGAACATGAAGCCTATGAAAAATATAATATTCGGCAGCATAGCTTTGGCTGTTATGGCGTTATCATCTTGTAATGATCCTAAAGATGAATATTCCTACGGAAGCCAGATAGAATACGACTGGAATGCTGCAGCTGATAGTTCGTCAACTGCCCTGATCAATAAATTTTGGAATGAAACCGATAATTATTTCAATTATGGAAATGACAGTAAAGATTTGACTTTTCACTATTGGCCCAACGCCCATGCAATGGACGTACTGGTGGATGCCTATCTGCGTACAGGAGACAGTAAATACAGTGCTTACTTCGATAAGTGGTTAGCCGGAATCAAAATAAAAAACGGCAATACTTATGAGAATGCTTATGTAGACGATATGGAATGGAATGCATTGACTATGATTCGGATTTATAATGCGACTAAAGATGAAAAGTATCTTGATACAGCCAAACAATTATGGACATGGATTAAAGATGCTTGGTCTGAAGACGTAGGCGGCGGTATCAGATGGTGCACAGGATCATGGGAAGCATTTACGAAGAATGCTTGTTCCAACGGACCGGCAGCTATTATCGGAGCCCGGATGTATCAGATAACCAATGACGAATCCGATCTCGAATGGGCAAAAAAAATATATGATTGGGAGAAGCAAACTCTGGTAAATTCTTCGACAGGAGAAGTTAAGGATAATATCAATGTCGAAACCGGAACAGTTTCCGGTACGGCTCTCACCTACAATCAGGGAACTTATGTAGGAGCCGGAGTCGAACTGTATAATTTGACAAAAGAGATTATATATTTGAATGATGCAAAAAAAGCTGCCAACTATACAGTTTCAACCCTGATCAATTCGAGCAGTAATGTATTAAGAGATGAAGGAAGTGGCGATAATGGTTTATTTAAAGGTATATTTATGCGTTACTTTTTTGAACTTATCAAAGTAAATGACTTTGATGATGCTTATAAGCATAAGTTTATCACCTTCTTTAATAATAATGCATATGAACTTTGGTCTTCGGGTGTATATAAAAAGGGGACTTATGATAATAACTTGCTATTTGGAACTTCTTGGGATTCTGCACCAGTTAGCTTTACCCAACTAACGTCACAGGCCAGCGGATGTATGCTCATAGAAGCCAAAGCCGCATATGAAAAATGGAATACATCTCAGAAGTAATTACTTCTAATGTAAAGAAGAATAGAGAGATTGACAACATCTTCTCTATTCTTCCCTGAAAAAGACGAACAGTTATCCCGTTGAACTACGTTATGTACGTAACAGTCAGTGACGCTACGATAAGTAAAGTACTTATTGTTACTTAATATTTTTATAATAACTTAAATCAAACATCGGACATGAATAAAGCAAACAGAATATTTCCGCTTCTATTTCTATTTCTATCTGTGGCTTGTGCAACAAAATCAGTTCATGAAGAAAATACGGATCGGTTAAGAGCTCAGCAAACACTAGATTCTTTGTATAAGTATTATTCGGTAGAAGGCTCTAATCTACTCACGGAAACCTACCCTCTCGATTCGGCTCATACAGCTACTTATCTGGCATCTGCGGAACAAGCAAATGTACCTAATGCATACTCATATTTATGGCCGTATTCGGGAACATTTTCCGCTATAAATGTATTAATTGCAGCCGGAGACACAGTCTATAATAAAAAGGTATTGGATAACAGAGTTCTACCAGGACTTGAAGAGTACTTAGATACAAAAAGACAACCAGCAGCATATGCTTCGTACATAAATTCGGCTCCCGAATCGGATCGTTTTTATGATGACAATGTATGGTTAGGAATTGATTTTACCGATATCTATATGCAGACCAAACAACAATCATACCTCGACAAAGCAAAAATGATATGGAAATTTATCGAAAGCGGAACCGATGACAAACTGGGCGGAGGTATTTATTGGTGCGAACAAAAGAAATCCGGAAAGAATACATGCTCGAATGCTCCGGGAGCAGTATACGCCTTGAAACTGTTTGAAGCAACAAATGACAGCAGCTATTTTTATCAGGGAAAAAAGCTATATGAATGGACGAAAAAAAACCTTCAGGATACCGAAGATTATTTGTACTTCGATAATATTAATATGGAAGGTAAGGTCGACAAAGCTAAATATCCATACAACAGCGGACAAATGCTACAGGCTTCGGCTTTACTATATAAACTGACCAAAAACAAAGACTATCTGACAGATGCTCAGAATATAGCCAAATCAGGTTATAACTATTTCTTTACGGATTTTAAAACATCCGAAGGAGAAGAATTCAGATTATTGAAGAAAAGCGATGTCTGGTTTATAGCTGTAATGTTCCGAGGTTATATCGAATTATATAATCTGGACAAAAATGATGTATACATCAATGCGTTCCGTAAAAACCTCGAATACGCATGGACTCATATGCGTGACGAAAAAGGCTTATTCAGCACCGATTGGACAGGAGAGAAAAAAGACGACAAAAAATGGTTGCTGACACAAGCCGCATTTGTAGAATTCTATGGACGGCTGGCTGAGATAAAAAACACCAAATAAGATTGAATACCAACAAATACTCAAATAAGTAAAATATGAAAAAAAAACATGTCAGCATTTATGCTTTGGCTCTTATGCTTCTTTCAGGAGGAAACACGTTTGCCTCTATGGATATAAAAGTGCATCCAAGTGATAATACAGCAGTATCAAGAAAAATGGCGGAAGAGGTTATTCCCGATTACTCCGTAACAAACAGACCTGCACCGGGAGAACGTTTATTTAAATCGAATGCAGTAGAAAAAGAAATAGAACGAATCAAAAAAGTTATAACAAATAGAAAACTGGCATGGATGTTCGAAAACTGTTTCCCGAATACATTGGATACTACCGTTCGGTATTATACGATAGACGGTAAGGATGATACTGTTGTATATACGGGTGATATTCATGCTATGTGGCTGCGGGATTCCGGAGCTCAGGTCTGGCCTTACGTTCAGCTGGCAACTAAAGACGAAAAACTGAGAAAGATGCTCGCAGGAACAATTCGCCGTCAATTTAAATGTATTGTTATAGATCCTTACGCCAACGCATTTCTTGATCCTCATGATCCCAATCCTGATCATCAATGGCAGACAGACCAAACAGATATGAAACCTGAACTGCATGAACGCAAGTGGGAAATAGATTCCCTTTGCTATCCGCTACGTCTGGCATATTACTATTGGACTGTAACGGGTGACACCAGTGTATTCGATGATATTTGGATGAGCGCAATAAAGAATGTACTGAAGACATTCAAAGAACAACAACGTAAAGATAATCTTGGCCCATACAGATTTCAACGTCGTGCAGAAAAAGCCACAGACACAATGATAAACGACGGATGGGGAGCTCCTGTAAAACCGGTTGGTCTTATCGCTTCGGCATTCCGCCCCTCTGATGATGCTACAACATTATTGTACCTTGTACCCTCTAACTTTTTTGCAGTTACATCATTACGTAAAGCAGCCGAAATACTGACTAAAGTCAATAAAGATACAAAGTTGGCTCAAGAATGTACTGATCTTGCAAATGAAGTAGAATCAGCCTTAAAAGAGCATGCGACCTATGAACATCCTAAATACGGAACAATCTATGCTTATGAAGTGGATGGTTTCGGTACTAAATTTTTGATGGATGATGCCAATGTCCCCAGTTTGCTGGCTATGCCATATTTGGGTGATGTGTCTGTAAATGACCCAATATACCAAAATACCCGTAAGTACGTGTGGAGCCTTGACAACCCTTACTTTTTCAAAGGTAAAGCAGGAGAAGGTATCGGAGGACCTCACATCGGATATGACATGGTATGGCCGATGAGTTTAATGATGAAAGCATTTACCAGTCAAGATGATGAAGAAATAAAAGCTTGTATCAAAATGGTAATGGATACTGATGCAGGCACAGGTTTCATTCACGAATCATTCAACAAAGATAACCCTGAGAAGTTTACCCGTTCGTGGTTTGCTTGGCAGAACACCTTATTCGGTGAACTTATCCTGAAACTTGTAAATGATGGCAAAACCGATCTGTTGAACAGTATCGAATAATCTGAAAAAAGCAATTAGGAGGGAATTTAGTAATATATAACAAATTCCCTCCTATTATGTCTTACTTCACCGCAGGTTGTACCCATTTAAAGATATAAGAATCAACAGGAACTGTCAATCGTTCGGAAATCTTAGCCATTCGTGAAGGTAATTTCATCAGAAAATCACGGGCACGTTCAGCCTCGTCAGTCAATCCCGACAATTTGTCAATCTGCCATTTATCGATAAGCTTCTGCATAATATCAACATAATCGGAGGCCGTGTAAACACCCATTCGTTGAGCGGCATTAGAAAAATGCTCGAACGCACTGCTTATTTTTTGACCCGATTCTCTTAGAAAATGCGCAGGCATAACTACTTTCTGTTTCATCATATACTGGAAAGCGAGCATCATTTCACTCGGGTCTACTTCGAATATATTCTTCACAAACTCACTGTATGCATAATGATGCCTCATCTCGTCACTGGCAATCCTCTTACACATCCGGGATAATTTATCATCTCCTATTTTTTTTGCCAATTCGGCAACACGGCTATGAGAAATAAATGTCGCCAACTCCTGAAAACTTGTATATACGAAATTTTTATATGGATCTCGCCCTGTGCCTATATCAAAGCCATCACTTATAAGGTGCTGGGTTGTTATTTCAATTTCTCTCATATTTACCCTCCCCGACAGATATAAATATTTGTTCAATAAATCTCCATGCCGGTTTTCCTCACTTGTCCAATGCCTTACCCATCTCGACCAGCCATTACGTTCCATATTATCAACACCTTCAACCTCCATTAGCCATGACTCGTACGTAGGCAAGGCTTCTTCGGTAATGGTATCACCAACCAATACCACCCAAAAATCATAAGGCAGTTCTTTAGCCAGTTCGCGTAACTCCTTGACATCTTCAAAGAAAGTTTCTTTCTGTGAATTAGGTAAATAATCAGTTGGCTGCCAGATTTTTTCAATCGGGACTAAATATTGCTCGATAAAAGTATCGACATTTTTTTCAAGGAAGCGCATAACTTCCAAACGAATATTTTTTATAGACATAAATATATGCTTCTTTAAAGACTTTCTATAACTAAAGATTAATAATTCGATCTACTACACTCTCAAAATCTTTGAGATGAGTAGCCATCAGAATGGACACATCAGGATACTTGCTCTTGATATTCTCAAAAATGGCAATTGCATTTTCTGAACTTATCCCGGCTGTCGGTTCATCCACCACCAATAACTGAGGCTTTTTCAGGAGAGCCTGTGCCAATAACAACTTTTTACGCTGCCCACCGCTCAAGGTTTCACCGTTTTCACCCAGCCAAGTGGATAGACCATCGGGAAGAGACAAACGCCAGCTTTCCAAATCGACTATTTGCAAGGCTTCTTCTATGTCATCATCAGAATAGCCTTCGAAATTTTCACGCAATGTTCCGGTAAGCAGATAAGCCTTCTGGGTTACATAAATACATTCAGGAACAGGCAAATGTCTCAATTCAGTATCTCCATTCCATATCAGCAGGCCATTCTTTCTGTACTCTGGATAAAAAAGGCTATTCAACAAAGTAGTCTTTCCTTTCCCGGTTTCGCCATAAAGAGCAATCCAATCACCTTTCTTTATATCCAATGAAATTTCTGCTGTTTCTATATGCGTTTCCGGAATTTTTGCACTTATATTCTTTAAACTTACAGATTCAAGACGGGAAGCCACGCGTACACTGTCAACAGGCTGATCGCCTTGCTCAATTATCGAATCAAGATCCTTAATCTGATTTCTGACTGAGCTTTTTTCAGACTTTCCCGAAAAGAGCATTTCGGCTAATTCTGCCTGAGCCATAATTCCGAAAAAAATTCCGATTGCCATTGGGGCACTAACACTGTAATTACTCGAATCCCAAAGAAGGAACGCAGCAATATAGCTGACTCCCAATCCCGCAATAAGCTGAAGAGTAAAAGAATTAGTCTGTAATTTATTCTCTGATCGTTCGAGGCTCAATAGTCTTTGCTCGTATTGATCGATAGCTTTTCCTTCCATATTATATTTGGAAATCTCTATACGCCCTCTGAAACTTTGAATAAGTTCCTGATTATTCTCTTCTCGCTGCGATTTCAGTTTTTCATATAACGTCCTGTTTTTTCTGAAAATCAACTGAGGAACTATAAACAGCAGTATAGCCGATGAAACTAAAAACTCTAAAGCTATAACATGAGAAAATACAATCAGAAAGAAAAAGTAGATACTTAGTGAAATTATCAGAGTGGCAAACGGTAGAATCCACAAAAGAATATGATTCAGAATCTGATCTATACCATACGTGCTATTTTCAAGCAATGCGGAGTTATTATTAACCTGTTTTTTGAAATAAGGAAAATTTGCAACGGATTTAAAGATTCTCAATTGCAGGCTTTGCTGAGCATCGAGCGTGGTCTTATGATTTTCAAGCCGTTCAAAATATCTCGTAGCTGTACGTAACAATGCAAGTAATCTGATAACAGCAGAAGGTACCAAATAAGGGAACAATGTATTTGCAGTTATAAATACCACACTACAGATTGCCAGAAACCATCCGGATATAGCGGGCAGGGCTATGAATGCAATTGTCCAGAGCAACAATAAAAAACCACCCCTAAGCCATCTGCCTTCTAATGGCTTGAATATATATTTTACAATAAACTTATTCATATTGCATCTGCTCTCCCCAATTTAAGTTTATAATTGAATCTGCAACCGCATCGAACATTTTCTCATGCGAGGCGACAATTACCAGTTTATTTTCAGCCAGCTTCATGATCTGCGGAATGATTATTCCAACTGTATCTTCATCCAGATTTGCCGTAGGCTCATCCAGAATAGCTATTGGTCTTGGATGAAGCATCATACGGGCAAGAGTCACTAATTGCTTTTCTCCTCCCGACAGCTGTTTTCCATTATGACTCAGTTGAGCTTGCCAGCGATCTTCTTTCTTAGCAAGAATTTTATCTAAAAACTCAGGATAAACATCTTCCGAAGTATTATTAAGATCGAGGAAAACATTATATCTCAGCGTTCCATCAAATATGAAGGGAAACTGATTCATGTACGAAGAGTTCACCCTCAGCCATTGATGAGACCATTCATTGCTTTTTCCGTTTACCGAAATCAAACCTTCCTGAGCAAATAAACTTCCTGTACAGAGTTTCAACAGAGTCGATTTTCCAGAGCCTGAAATACCTTTTACCAGAACCAAACCTTTAATTGGTAGTTTCAGATTGATATTATGCAGGACTTTTACCGGAGAATCGGGATAAGCAAAATTCAAGCCGTTTATTTCAATATCACGAAGAGCTGCATCTGTATCCAAATGCTGCATACGAACAGCATCATTCAGAATCGGGATTATTAGTTTTGCTGATGCAAGAGCCTTATTCCTATCATGATAGGCACTCACAAACTTCCTCAGATAAAAAAAGAAATAAGGAGCCAGAGTCAAAAGAAACAAAGCCATCCTAAAATCATACCCTTTTCCATAATTAGGCCCTGTCATAATTCCAAGAAGACTCATTCCCAAATAAATGGCAATAAAGGCTATACAAATAGTGACAAATAATTCAAGTACGGCTGACGATAAAATAGCAACTCTCATCACATTGGTAGTTGCATTGTTCAACTCTTTACTTTTTTTCGATAAAAAACGGTATTGAGGTTTTAAATTATCCAGATTGACAATTTCAGCAATGGTTTGCAATCTGTTATAAAATACAGCCGAATATTTTAAGAAAAGGTTGATATGTTTCTTATGAAGCGATTCTGCCCCTAAACCGATAACAATCATCTGCATAGGAATAACCACCAGTGAAACCATGAGTGCTAGAGCAACCCATTTTTCCACCCAAAAGCAGATCACCAATAAAAATGAACTGACCATAACCGAAGCCATCGCATAGGGGATAAAAAAAGCATAGAATGGTTTGAGGTCATCACTGACTCTGGTAACAAGTAAAGTGCTCGACACAGAATCTTGTTTACTGTTATTGAGTAATATGGGGTAAAGTTCCTTTTTTATTTTGGAAACAATAATATTCCCTGCATTATAATTGAACAACGAAGCAAAATGAGCCAGGAGGTATCTTCCGGTAAGGAATAACAATGCAAATAACAGAGTATTAGGCAAAATCACTCCTTCGTTCAGCCACGAAGCTGCGAATTCGGATAAATACCAGCAAAAAATGACAAAACAGCCTGCGCTTAAAATAGTAAATGCCGAAGCTGAAATATATGCACCTTTGGCCTCCGCAATCTTTTTGCCCAGCCATCGGGATGCATTCTCCTGATTTGAACTCATTGATATTAGTTATTTTTCTGTTTTCTAATGCAGCTATAAATAGCAGCTTAACGCAAAAGGTAACAAAAGTAACAAGCGTTGTGTTCACTTTTCAGATGAGACCTTTTCGGGTACAGCTTCTTTTAAGGCCACAGACCTATT
Source organism: Indolivaga capnocytophagoides (assembly GCF_036511535.1). Classification (GTDB taxonomy): domain Bacteria; phylum Bacteroidota; class Bacteroidia; order Bacteroidales; family Dysgonomonadaceae; genus Dysgonomonas_A; species Dysgonomonas_A capnocytophagoides. Next base: position 2,189,302 of record NZ_AP028867.1, read on the forward strand.
TATTGACTTTTCAAGCATAACAGCGACAGCTGGCCATCGCTTTAAAACTCGTCATTAAATACTTTCTGTTACTTATTATAAACTCTGTTTTCAATTTTCATCCCAAAGAAAAAAGGTAACAAAAGTTACATCCAAATTGTATTCTATCAGATGATACTTTTTTCTCTTATAACTTGTAACTACCGAAAGGGCGGAAGTAAATTATAACTTCTTTCTCTAAAGATAAAAAAGGTAAAAACCTCTGTGGGCTCTACACAAAAACCGCAAACGAATTTCCTGTTTTAATAAATAGGTCTGAGACCTTATTAAAAACAAATATAACTATTTTATGCTCATTAATCAGATTAAAGTTCATAACCGGCTCTAGTATTATACATCTATATACTATGCGGTTTTTCATTATCCTTTTGTCACAAAGTGGTTACCATGTATCTTTCATTGAAATATCAGGGCAGACTTTAATATCAAAGTCTGCCCTGAATAACCAATAGATAAAATCTATATTCAGACTTACTATTTTACGTTCTCATATACATCGATCTCTACAATTCGAAGCTGCCCTTTAGCATCGGCGGCATTCGGATCTTTGTACAAATCGAGTTCTATCTTTCCGGTAATTTCAACAATACCTCCAAACGCATCATTATCGGTACTTTGCCCTATCAATTGGATTTTAATAAAACGTCCTCTTGTCGGAGTTACAGGAATCGAAATATACCCCAGACTTTTGGGTGTTTCACCGTTAAAGACTTCTTTGCCATCGATAAATATCTGGATCAGATAACTTCGCATACGCCAGCCGGTCAGTTTCAATTCTATTTCTGAGATATCAGCGTCACGCTCCAATTCGTAAGTAATCCATCCGCTACTCAGTTTGCCATCGTTACTCCACTCGGATAATTCATTGTCATCAAAACTGTTCCGCACTTTATCCTGATTGGTATCTGTTATAGCATCTATTATATCAACTGTCTTACGGGAAACCTGAAACGATTCTCCTCCTAAAACCTCTCCTCTCGATAAATTACTCGGCTGATGCTCTCCGCTTATATAATCCGAAAGACCGTCTTTCTGAATGAAAGGCACTGATTTAAATGTAAGGACATCCCCTTTCAATCCATTTGCCGACGCCTTTAACTGAATATTTCCGCTTTTGGTTGTCGAGCGGATCAATACTCTGTTCACTCCACATTCCACGGGCAGTTCTTTCGACAGGATATAGTTATCAGGACCTTGAGCAATACCTCCTCTCCATTCGGCTGCTCCGGAGAGGTCGAAACTGATCTTATCGTTTGCCAACGGGCAGCGGCGTCCTTCTTTATCCACGACCTCTACTTCTACCATAACCAAGTCGGCTCCATCCGCTTTAAATCCGTCGGGAGCTTGTAGCAACTTTAATTTTATAGATTCCGGCTGTCCGGCTGTTTGTATGCTGGCTCTGCTTAATTCTCGTTTGTTTGCATCGTAGCTTATGGCCTCTATTTTTCCGGCCTCCCATTGAATATCTTTAAATGTGAAGAAAAAATGATCGCTCCGCACTCCAAACCCTTTCGATTTTCCATTAACGAACAATTCAACCTGCTCTCCGGCAGATACCACATATACATCTTTCTTTACCTCCGGTGTATAATTCCAATGACCGACAATATGAGTACGGTAGTTTTCTATATCAACCCATCCGTCCCACATTACCTGATGAGCAAAGAATCCGTCTTTTGGTATGCGCATTGCATCCGTAACGCCACTCCGGCGATAATTTTCGGCTCCTCTGTAATGCGTATTCGAATCGGAAAAGATAATCTTCGCACCACCCGAACTTACCCTTTTACCTGTACCGGGACGTATACGGAAATAATCCCACCAACGGGTAACCAATTCTTTTGTAAACGAATCCTGATTGCGGTTATAAGCACTAGCATCCGCCAGTTTCTTGACGGCATTGGTTACAGTAGACTGATATTCAGTAGAACCGTCTCCATCCTTGTGAAATGGGAATGAATAATTGTCCCAATATTTACGTAGAGCCTCATCACGACAATATTCGGTCGCCCACATCGGTATGTGTCCGCTCTTGTTGATATAAAGCATCTCACCCCCATATTCGGCGATTTTACTATCCAGCATTTCACGTGAACCGATAGCCCGTCCTCCGTACGGATCGTATTTATCCCGAACGGCTTTCATTTCTGCCATATGTTCTTCGCTGATAGACTCATTACCCGACTCATAAAACAAGATACTCGGGTTATTGCGGTTGTAAATAATAGCATCTCTCATCAGTTCGACACGCTGTTCCCAACGGCGTCCCTCTACATCCTTTTCGGCATCCCCGGCTGGCATAGCCTGAATAAGACCTACACGGTCACACGACTCTACATCTTGTTTCCATGGTGTTACGTGCATCCACCGAACCAAATTCCCGTTGCCTTCTACCACCATGTGATTGCTGTAATCGCTCAGCCACGCAGGTACAGACATCCCCACAGCCGGCCATTCGTTGCTGGTACGCTGGGCATAGCCTTTCATCTGCAAAACACGGTCATTTAACCAGACCATGCCTTCGGCAAAACGGGTTTTACGAAATCCTGTACGTGTTTTCACTTTATCGACAGGCTTATTGTCCACATACAGCGTAGTATATACATTGTATAAATATCCGTATCCCCAACTCCAAAAGTGAAGATCGCTCACCCGATCGGAAACAGACAGTATTTTTGTTTCTCCACCGGAAAAAGTTTCGTCCTTACCCGAGAAAGTCTTGATTATCTTTCCGTCCATATCTTCTATGACAGCCTCCAGACGAACTGTTTTACGAGTATCGTACTCATTTCTGACCTCAGATTGTGCAAATATGGTCGCACTCTTTTCCCTTATATTTATCTCACGGGCATAAATATATGTCCCTGTTGTTTTCAGATTGCTGAACAAAGGCAATGTCTGATATACTTTATCGGTTACGTGCAGATATACGTTTTTGGGAATTCCCCCATAATTGGCATTAAAATTTTTATCATTCCACTGAAATCCGCTGCCTGTAGTACGTTCTTTGTATCTCCATGAATTATCGGCACGGACTGCTATCACATTCTCTTTACCGTATTCTATTAAATTGGTAATATCAAACCCGACTGCCATAACTCCGTTTTCGTGAAAGCCTATATGTTTTCCGTTCACATAAAAATCTGCGCCAAATCGTACACCCTCAAATTCGATAAAAACTTTTTTGCCTTTATCCGAATTAGGCAGTTTGAAATGTTTCCGATACCACGATATCGTATCGGTATGTTGATCAATCGCAATTTTAAAAGCCTCATCTTCATTAAAGGCATGGGGCAAGGTTACTTTTTTCCATGCTCCGTCATTCAATTTAACACTTTCTCCACTATTCACATCTCCGACATGGAGCAGCCATTGACTGTTGAAATTATACTTCTCCCTGCTTTTTCCCTGCGTGACAGTATAGGGTAAAGACAGGAAAATAAATAAAAATAAATATCCTACATTTTTCATTTGTATAGTAATCTGATTTAAGTAATAAAGTCAAGGTTCTTAAATTTGCAATATTCTGAAAAGAATTTAAGATAAAAAATGTAATATTCCTGTAAAACATGTAATATTATACATTATCTCAACTTCTCACTTCAGAAGATAATGCACACAGCCTCATTTATAAATACCAAAGTTATGTTTTCTATTCCAACCTCTCCAATTATTAAACTCCAGATAGTATTCAACGATGTGTTCTGACAGGGCAATGTCTAGTTGCTATTTATCCTTATCTGTAAAATTCCATGACTTAACTTGATCTGCATTGTTATTTCTTTTCAGAAAAGATTTTTAATCAAATAAAAAAGGGAGTATTTTCTTCAAAGCCCTCTTATGGGATGATATTTTCATTAATAGAGATGATATTTTCATTTCTCAAAAGACCGCGGACATACATTTGCATAGCCTCCTTGTCTAATAATCATAAATCTATATCAGTATGAGAATACATTCTCCAAAGATTTGCATTGCTTTGCTATTGCATCTTATTTCTATTTATGCTTTTAGCCAATCTCATCCCTACTATTTCAGCCATTATGGAATACAAAACGGGTTATCACAAAATACAGTAAACTCGATTTTACAGGATAAAACCGGTTTTTTATGGATCGGAACGAAAGACGGCCTAAACCGTTTCGATGGTTTCTCATTCAGGGTATTCAAACGTGAGATATTTGATAAACATAGCATTGGGAATAATTACATAAAAGCTCTTTACGAAGATTCATCCGGAAAAATATGGGTAGGTACCGATGCCGGAATGTACGTATATGACTCCGATAAAGAGCAGTTCTCTCTATTTTCAGCACAGGCAGATAATGGAACAGCAATCAGTAAAACCATATCTTCGATAGAAGGGAACGGCAATCACATCTGGATAGCAGTTGAAGCCCAAGGTGTTTTCTGTTATGACATTCAGTCAGGAAAGCTACAAAATTATAATCTCGACAAATTCAATATATCTTCCAATATCGAATGTCTGAAAATTGATAGAAACGGAATCTTATGGCTCGGCAGCTATGGAGAAGGGCTATTTTATTCCGATGACAATCTGAAAACAATCTCCGAATTTAAAGACAACAACGGCAAACGAATATTTCATAATGATGTCATATTTAAGATTATTCAGGGTGCATACAATTGCCTGTATTTAGGGTCGGTAAAAGGAGGATTCAAAGAACTTAGCCTTTCGTCGGGCAAAACAAAAGACTTACTTCTGACCGATAACAACAACGAAAAGATATTTATCAGGGATATTATCGCAAATTCCGATAATGAATTATGGCTCGGAACCGAGTCGGGTATATACATATATAATGTACGAAACAGAAATTACCAACATTTATCGAGTTCGTTTTATGATACTTATTCGTTATCCGACAATGCGGTCTATACCCTGTACAAAGACAGGGAAAACGGTATCTGGATTGGTACGTATTTCGGAGGACTCAATTATTATCCCAAACAGTATACCCTTTTCAATAAATATTATCCGACAGACTCTAATAACGGACTTCGGGGAAAAAGAGTTCGTGAATTTTGCGCCGACCCTTCAGGATTGGTCTGGATAAGTACCGAAGACGGAGGTATAAGCAGCTACAACCCGTTGACCAATAAGATTTCATTTTTCGAGCCGAGCAAAACATTTTCAAATGTACAATGTCTCCTGTCCGATGGCTCGGATTTATGGGTCGGTACATTCTCGAAGGGAGTAAAAGTGATAAACCGGAATACGGGACATATACGGTCATACAATAAAGGAAATTCAAAAAACTCGCTTAACGATGACAATGTGTTCTCGATGTTCCGCACATCAGACGGAAATATTTATCTGGGTACACTCTTCGGATTGCTCAGATACAATAAATCGTCCGATGACTTTATCCAAATCAAAGAGCTTAACGGTAAGTTTATCTATGATATTAAAGAAGATACACATGGAAATCTTTGGCTGGCCACCTATGCCGACGGTATTTATTGTTACGAAATAAATAAAAGAGTATGGAAAAACTACCAGCATAACGAAAAGGACGAGAAAAGCCTCCCTTACAATAAGGTAACAGGTATCTTCGAAGACAGCCAACACCAGATATGGATAACTACACAGGGACGGGGGTTCTGCAAGTTTGATCCTTCTACCGAATCCTTTATCAGATACGATGTCAGGAACGGTTTACCCAATGATGTCATATACCAGATAGTAGAAGATAACAGTGGCCTTTTCTGGATTACATCAAACAAAGGGCTTATATGCTTTAATCCTTCCAATAACCGGATCAAAACATATACGGTCGCCGATGGCATTTTAAGTAATCAGTTCAATTACAGATCGGGTTTCAAATCCGAAGACGGCAATATTTTCATGGGAAGTATAGATGGTTTCATTAAATTCAACCCTAAAGATTTTTCAGAAAACCAATACATCCCGACAGTCGTTATTACTGATTTTCTACTATTCAACAAAAGAGTGAGTGTAGGAGACGATAACTCGCCGCTCGAAAAAAGCATCACATATACAGACAGTCTGATTCTTAAATCTAATCAAAACTCATTCGGATTCAGGGTCGCAGCATTAAGTTATCTTTCGCCGCATACCAACATAATGAAATATCAACTCGAAGGATTCGACAGCGATTGGCTACCGGTAACAGAAAGCCCTATAATTAATTATTCGAATCTCAAATACGGGGACTATACTTTCCATCTGAAAATATCCGATACATCAGGATCTGCAAAAGAGACCGAAAAAGTAATCTTCATCAGAATCCTTCCTCCATTCTACCTGTCACTGTGGGCATATATCCTTTATATTCTGATTTTTATATTTCTACTCAATTACATTGTATACAATATCAGAAAGCGGACGGCAAGAAGAGAACGGAGAGCCATGGAAAAATTCGAGCAGCAAAAAGCCCTTGAAATTTACGATGCCAAAATACACTTCTTCACCGATGTAGCACATGAAATACGTACCCCGTTGACCCTGATAAAAGGGCCTCTAGAAAATATTCTGCTTACCGATAATCTCGATGAATCAGTCAGGGAAGATCTGAATCTTATGAATCATAATACAGACAGGTTACTGAATCTGACAAATCAACTGCTCGACTTCCGTAAAGTAGAGAGTAAAGGCTTTCAACTCAATTTTAAACTATGTAATATATCCGAAATACTACAAGGCTGCTATCTCCAATTCAAGTTATCAGCATTACAGAAGAAACTCGATTTTACACTTACACTTCCTCCTGAGAATCTTTATGCTCAATTGGATAAGGAAGCTTTCACCAAGATCATCAGCAATCTGTTCAGTAATGCGGTCAAATATTCACAGACATACATTACAGCCAGACTGGATTTCAACAAAGACAAAAACGAATTGCAAATCACTGTCCGAAACGATGGAATTATAATTCCATCAGATATGCGGGAAGAAGTTTTTAAACCTTTTGTCAGGTTTAATGAATCCAAATCCTCACGACAATTACCCGGTACAGGAATAGGATTGGCTCTATCCCGCTCATTAACGGAACTACATCAGGGCAAATTATATATAGAAGATTATCCTGATGTCAATAGTTTCTGCCTGTTATTACCTGTTGTTATCAACAATAACCCACAGCCGATACCTCCAACTCCGGTTACACCGGAAGATTCGCCGTCCCGATCAACGGTGCTGGTTGTCGAAGATGATCCAGAATTACTCTCCTTTATTGTAAAGCAACTGACAGAATATACCGTATTCACAGCTTTAGATGGAAAAGAAGCATTGATATTACTTGATAATAATATAATCAATCTGGTGGTAACGGATGTAATGATGCCTAATATGGACGGATTCGAATTGTGCCGGATTATAAAGTCAAATATCGAATACAGTCATATTCCGGTTATACTCCTCACTGCAAAGAACAATCTGCAATCCAAGATAGAAGGATTGGAAGCCGGGGCCGATACATATATCGAAAAACCCTTTTCGGTCGAATACCTCAAAGCCTGTATATCGAGCCTTATCCGAAACAGAATAAAGCTAAAAGAGAGTTTTGCCAATTCTCCGTTTATAGCTTCTAACTCGATGGCCTCGACCAAAGCCGATGAAAATTTTTTGAAAAGAATGAACGAAATAATATTAGACAATATTGAAAACCCCGAATTCAATATGGATGATATGACCGAAACTCTAAATATGAGCCGTTCGGGATTCTATCGAAAGATAAAAGGCATTCTCAATATGAGCCCGAATGAATACTTACGGCTCGAACGACTCAAAAAAGCAGCTCAACTGCTGCTTACCGGAAACAACAGGATCAATGAGGTTTGCTATCTGGTTGGATTTAGTTCACCATCATATTTTGCCAAATGTTTTCAGAAACAATTCGGAATGCTTCCTAAAGACTTCGTTCATAGCAAGAAGCACAATAATACAGCTTAACTAATTGCATATCAATACCTAAAAATCAATGACACAATAATTGCATCAATTGGGATGATTATTATACACCGCTAAACCTAGATTTTTCACCTTTGCCCGTGAACCTGTTTCATAGAGCATATCTGAACAAAACATAAATGCACCCAAACTTTAACCTTTTAACTAAATCGTCTCGGGACGATTTTATAAATCGAAATATCATGAATAGAAAGAGAAAAAAAGAAAACGTACCCATCATCAAAAACAGTGTGTTCGAACACAGAATCAGTAAAACAACATTATCTACAGAAAAACAGATGTTAGCCAACTGACAAAAAATAAAAATGATCTGTAAACACCTTAAATAAATAACAGAATGAATACCGACCAAAAACAATCGCCAACTCCTTTTCATTGGTGGGGAGTATGCTTATTATGTGTTATGTTCTTCATCGGAACATACAACGTGTATGGACAACAGGCTGCAAAGACAGTATCCGGAGTTGTAAAGGATGACACAGGAGAACCCATCCCGGGTGCAGTTGTATCGATCAAAGGTTCTACACAAGGAACTATGACCGATATAGACGGACTTTACAAAATTGAAGTTAATCAGGACAAGGCAACTTTAGTGTACAGCTTTATCGGCTATCAACCGAAAGAGATCGTATTTGACGGCAAAACAAAAGTGATAGATGTTGTATTGTCCGAATCGGAACAGCACCTCGAAGAGGTTGTAGTCATTGGTTATGGAGCTGTAAAGAAAAAAGATCTAACTGGATCAGTCTCACACATAGGACGCGAGGTGATGGACACTAAAGTCGCAACCAATGCAGTCGACTTCCTTAAAGGCAACATAGCCGGAGTAAATGTCAGCATAGATAACGGTGCATCGGGAGGCGGAAGTATACAGGTACGTGGTCCGGCATCACTGAAAGCCGGCACATCACCGCTGATAGTACTTGATGGTACTATATTTTACGGAAATATCTCAGATGTAAATCCCAATGACATAGAGAGTATAGATGTTCTCAAAGACGCCAGTTCTACTGCTATTTACGGATCTAAAGGTTCAGCAGGTGTGATTATAATATCCACGAAGAAAGGGAAATCCGAAAAACCAGTCATTAATGTTAGCGCACGCTTAGGGGTCGCCAAAGTAGGAAAGCTGCTGTCGGCAACAACTCCAGAGCAATACCTGCAAAGGCGTGTGGACTATTTTAAAACAAATGACTATTTCACACCCGAAGGCTCAGGCAAAAAAGGATTGGGATATTATGACAATCCTGACAATCTGCCCTCGGGAGTTACTAAAGAAGATTGGGCTGGATATGACCCTTCGTTCTCAGGCGACTATACGGAAACATGGCTGACCCGTATTCAGTTGACCAATGCCGAAATATTGAATTACAAAGCAGGCAGAACAACAGACTGGCTCGACCTGATGTTCAGAAATGCTTTCCGTCAGGATTACAGTGCATCTGTATCAGGCAAATCTAAAACGACTAATTATTATGTATCTGTAGGACATACCGATAACGAGGGATATAAATTCGGAGATAATTATAAGACAACCCGTGCACGTGTCAATCTGGATACTGAAATTACAAAATGGTTAAAGATCGGAGTAAATTCTCAATTTTCGGATAGAGACAACAGTGCTATCGGAATAGATACCGGACAAGCGTATGTAATGAGCCCATATGCTTCAGCATATAACGAAGACGGTTCTGTTAAACTTTATCCGACCGACGATGCACGTGTGGCAAACCCGCTGTTAGCAAACAGTGTAGATAAGAAATTTTATAGAACTCAAAATCTGAATGCTACTATCTACGGTTTGGTGACATTACCTTATGGTTTTACTTTCCAGACTAATTTTAATAACCGGTACGGATGGAGAAAGCAATACTATTATACATCCGAACTTATACCGGGTCAGCCAGCAGGAGGATCTACCGAAAGAAATGAATATTCGGATTATGAATGGGTAGTAGACAATATGCTGAAATGGAACTACAAATTGAAAGACATACATCAGTTTGACGTTACCCTTGTAGCCAGCTCCGAAAAATATCAATTTTGGAATACAATAGGAACTAATAAAGGATTCCAACCCAACGGAGACCTTGGATATCATAATACCTCGGGAGGCGAAGAACCTAAAATATCAGCAAATGACGAAGTACAAACAGGTAATGCTCTTCTTGGACGTTTGAACTACAGCTTATCCGGAAAATATTTATTGACGGCATCTATCCGCCGTGACGGATTCTCTGCCTTTGGTGCAAATAACGCTTATGGAACTTATCCTGCTTTTGCCGCAGCATGGAGACTGAGTGAAGAAAGTTTTATTAAAAACAAGGTTTTGGATAATCTTAAACTGAGATTCTCGTGGGGTGAAAACGGAAACAGAGATATCGGACGATACAGTGCTCTGTCGAAACTGAATATTTCGAACAACATTATCGATGGAGAAGATGTCACAGGATTATGGACAGATAATCTATCGAATAAAAAACTGAAATGGGAAAGGACTCAGGCTGCAAATATCGGTATCGATTTCTCGATATACAACGGACGCCTGAGCGGTATTATAGACCTTTACTCGAACAAAACGACCGATCTTATTCTGATGCGGGCTTTACCGACTATTACAGGATTTAATTCGGTTATCTCAAACTTGGGACAGGTCAATAATAAAGGATTCGAAATAACGTTAAGCAGCCTCAATCTGGATATACCTAAGAAAATGAACTGGACATCGACCTTTATCTATAGTACAAATCAAAACACCATAAAACATCTGTATGGCAATATGGTTGATGTAAAAGACAAAGAAGGAAATATAATAGGACAGCGCGAAGCCGATGATATCCAGAACGGATGGTATATCGGTCATGATATCAATGCTGTATACGATTACAAAATGATCGGTATATGGCAGCTTGGAGAAGAAGAGGAAGCCAAAAAGTATGGTAAACAGCCGGGAGACCCCAGATTATTTGATGCAGATGGAGACGGAGTGATAACCGAAAGCGACAAACAGTTCTTAGGAACAACAAGTCCCCGATACCGCATGTCGTTAAGAAACGATTTCACATTCTTCAACTGCCTCAATCTGGCATTTGTATTGAGAGGAGAATTCAATTATTTAGGCAAAGACAATACCGCGCGTAACGAAGGCAACCGATATTTCAATACTTCAAACTCGGTATGGAATAAGTACTGGACGCCTGATAATCCATCTAATGAATATGCACGCTTAGGCTCTAACACGTCAGATCCTACCGTAAACATTTACAAAAAGAGAGATTATGTACGTCTGCAAAATATGTCGCTTGGATACATTGTTCCTAAGAAATTCTTACAGCGATTTGCCGTCGACAATCTTAAGCTGAGTTTTAATATCGATAATGCATTTGTGATAACCAACTGGAAATATTACGATCCTGAAGTAGCAGGTACATCCCCACGTATATTCACATTCGGTATAGATGTCACATTATAAGGTTAATTATAAAAAAATCAAGAAATGAAAACAAATATAAAATACATAACTAAAGGGCTTGTGCTATCGCTTACACTCGCTTTCACAACATCTTGTGTTGATCTTGATCCGGAGCCGCTTTCTTTTTATGCTCCCGAAAATACATTCGTCAACAAGGAAGGTTTTGAAGCCGGACTAGTGAGTTGCCGCAAACAAATAAAATGGGAATGGTACGGAGATGCTTTCGGATCGGGATCATGCGGAACTCCCATTGTTTACGAATTTGCATGGTCTGATATGTCGATAATAGGGTCTCCCGAAACCAAGGAAATACATAACATGGAAACCCAGTTGACACCTACTACAAATGCTAATCTGCATCTTCGTTATTGGGAACTGGCATGGAACGGCATTAAATATGCCAATACAATCATATCCCGGCTGAACGGAGCGGATTTTTTGACGGAAGAAGATAAGAATCAAATACTTGCCGAAGGATATTTTCACCGGGCATACTGGTATTACTTATTGGCAAATCAGTGGGGAGATGTTCCTCTGATACTTGAAGAGATAACCGAACCAAAGCTCGATTTCTATACGGCATCAAGAGCAAAAGTCTTGCAGCAAATGAAATCAGATATGGAATTTGCCGTACAATGGCTACCTGTAAGTGTAAAGCGTGGATGTGTAAACAGAGCCGCCGGAGAACATTTGCTGACAAAATTATACCTTTCGGCAGGAGAATTTCAGAAAGCAGCAGATGCAGCAACCCGCTGTATAAACGACAATGGTTTGTCTCTTATGAAAAACCGCTTCGGGGTGAATGCTTCAAATGCTTCACTTGATGTATATAACGATCTGTTTAAAGAAGATAACATTAGCGATGTAGCCAACAAAGAGGCCATACTTGTAGTTCAAGAACGTTACGGGCTATTGGGTACAGCCGTAAGCGGCGGATCTAACCGCATGAGAAATATCGTTCCTTACTGGAGCAATGGAGCTGCAGTAAAGACACCCGACGGCAAACAAGGTACAACATATGATGCTGGTCCTTATGACGGGTACGAACAAGTTGCGGAACTGGGTCGTGGACTAGCCAAAATACGTCCGACAAACTACAGTCAGTACGAACTATGGAAAAACAGCGGAACAGATATTCGCCGCAATGATAATAACTGGTACGATATATCGAAACTTGTTTATAACAGACCTAAATCAAAAGGAGGAAGCGAAAGCTGGTTCGGTAAACCGGTTGACCGGACTTATGTATCGGATACAATACGAAGCTATTTCTCTTTTCCAAAGACTAAAGTACTGATTTACAAAGACGACATAAACAAAGGCAAAATTCCGGTCGGAGGATTTACGGATGTTTACGTATTCAGATTAGCCGAAACTTATCTGTTGAGAGCCGAAGCATACTTCTGGTTGAACAATATGCCGAAAGCGACTGCCGATGTAAACGCAATCAGAGAAAGAGCCAACGCTCCTCTTTTATCATCGGTTACTTTAGATGATATTCTGGACGAACGGGGACGGGAGCTCTATCTCGAAGAACACCGTAAAACCGAATTGACCCGTATTGCATACATCAAAGCCCAACTCGGACAAGATGGATACTCTTTGGCTAATTTCAGCGAAAAGAACTGGTACTATGACCGTATAATGAAGAAAAATAACTTTTTCAAAGAACAGTATTTCTATTCGACCAATGCTTATGTTATGAAACCATATCATGTATTGTGGCCTGTACCTCTTACAGCGATAACCTCCAATACTCTGGGGCATATTAATCAGAATAAAGGATATCAGGGATCGGATACCAATATTCCGCCTGTAGAATAATAAACACTTAAATTCTGAGTTCCTGACGACCAGCTTTCGAAAAAGCAAAGTCGTCAAGAACCTATAAATAACATAATATGATAAAAAAAGTTTCAGTATTAATTATTGTTCTGCAGGCTTTAATAGGGCTGCAGGCGCAAGTCACACTGTCGGACGGTAGCCGGACTAACGATTTTTCGTTAGTCGGAGGAGAGAAGCCAAAGATCTACATTGATGACAGTGACTTTGAGGTTGTAAAAAACGCAGCAAACCTGTTCTCGGAAGATATTCGCAGAGTAACAGACACGAAGATTGAGGTAAAGTCTGTCAATTCATCCCTTTCCGGCTACAGCATTGTAGCCGGAACTCTCGGACACAATAAACTTATAGATCAATGGGTTTCGGAAAATAAGATAAATACATCCAAACTTACCGGAAAATGGGAATCATACCTCATACAGGTTATTGATAATCCGGCGAAAGGGGTAAAAAAAGCGCTCGTTATCATAGGCAGTGATCGTCGGGGAACTGCATATGGTGTCTTTAAAATATCCGAAACAATAGGCGTTTCGCCTTGGTACTGGTTCGCCGATGCCCCTGTGACAAAGCATAAAAAATTGGCAATAAATGTAGAACGAATTCAATCGCACGAACCATCGGTAAAATACAGAGGTGTATTTTTGAATGATGAAGACTGGGGATTGCTTCGCTGGGCAAAAAAAACATACGAGCCCGACAGAGGTAATATCGGCCCTAAGACATACGCCAGAATATGCGAACTACTTCTTCGTTTGAAAGCAAATTATCTGTGTCCTGCAATGCACGAAGCTTCAACAGCCTTCAACCAAATACCGGAAAATAAACTTGTAGCCGAAAGCTATGCAATAGCAATGGGATCGACTCACCCCGAACCTTTATTGTTCAATAATGCCAGCGAATGGGATACAAAAACCATGGGTGAATGGAACTACGAAACCAACAAAGCAGGAATCAATAAGCAGTTGAGAAAACGTGTGGAGGAAAACTCCCCCTACGAAAATGTTTATACCCTTGCTTTGCGTGGTTTACATGACAGGGCTATGGCAGGCAGCAACGACATGAGCGAACGTGTCAAAAATCTGGCAGCGGCATTAAAAGACCAACAACAGATATTATTGGATGTAATAAAGAAACCATCCTCTGACATACCTCAGATTTTTGTCCCTTACAAAGAAGTTTTGGATGTGTATTCTCATGGATTAGAGGTTCCTGACGATGTTACCATTATATGGGCGGATGACAACTATGGATATATGAAACGGCTGAGCGGTCCCAGAGAACAAAAAAGAGCTGGACGATCAGGCGTTTACTATCATGTATCTTATCTGGGTAAACCTCACGATTATCTTTGGCTCGGATCAACACCGCCAGCCCTTATGTACGAAGAATTAAGAAAGGCATACGATACCACAGCCGACAGGGTATGGCTACTCAACTGCGGAGACCTCAAGCCAAACGAATTCCTTGTAGACCTGTTTATCAACATGGCTTACGATATAAATAGTTTCAGCTATGATAATATACATACATATCAGGCAAAATGGCTGAGTAACCTTTTCGGTCAGAAATATTATGACAAATTTCTGGATGTGACTAATTCGTATTACAACCTGGCATTTGCACGTAAACCAGAATTAATGGGATGGGGCTACCAATGGTCTACCCAAAAACATGGGAAAGAACGAAATACCGATACCGATTTTTCTTTCTCGAACTACAAAGAAGCAGACAGCCGTATCAGCGAATACGACCGTATAGGAAAAATTGTTTCAGGCATCATGGCAGAAATGAACACAAACCAAAAACCATCTCTGTACCAACTACTGTACTATCCGGTAAAAGGCTCGGAACTTTTGAATAAAATGATACTGAACGGACAGAAAAACCGATTGTACGCATTACAGGGCAGAGGGAGTGCCAATACTCTGAAAACCGAGGTTAAGGCCGATTACGACAGCCTACAAGCCATAACCGATGGCTATAACTCTCTCCTCAACGGTAAATGGAACCAGATGATGACAACCAAACAAGGTTTTGCCGCCGCATATTTCGAAATGCCTAAGCTGGATTCGGTAGAGTTGGCAAACACAGCCCGACTTGGAATAATGCCGGAAGGACGTGATGTATTCAAAAGCAGCGAAAGTTTTTATTCTCTGCCTTCATTCAATACATATACCAAGCAATCATATTATTTCGACATATTCAACAGTGGTTCGCAGAAATTAAACTGGAAAGTATCCCCTTCGAATGATTGGATAAAAGTAAACCAAACATCAGGTAATACCGACCTCGAGGACAGAATCTGGGTTTCTATAGACTGGAGCAAAGCTCCTAAAGGAGACAGGGTTACAGGAAACATCGAAGTCACCGCTGGAAACGAAAAGGAAAATATACTTATCTCGGTATTTAACCCTGTTTCACCTTCATTGGCAGAAGTAAAAGGTATTTATATGGAAGACAACGGCTATATTTCGATTGATGCAGCAGGCTATCACCGTAAAATCGAAAATGACGATATCAAGATCAGACATATACACAATCTCGGATTTGAGCACGAATCTGTACAATTGGGAGACCCTGTTGCACCGATGCAGAAAACATCCGGTAATAATGTACCTTCTCTTGAATACGATTTCTATACATTCCAACACGGGTCGGTAGATGTATACACATACACTTTACCCACATTTCCGCTGACTCCCGAAAGCGGATACGCAGGACACGAATCGACTAATATCGAAACAAAATACGGAGTATGTATAGATGACGGCCCGGTGATGACGCCTACAACATCATCATTCGAATATGCTCAGGCTTGGTATGAAAATGTGTTGAGAAACTGTTCTATCAAAAAGACAACATTACATCTCAATAAACCGGGTACACACACAGTAAAGATACTTTGTGGAGATGCCGGTGTAGTGGTTCAGAAAATCGTACTGGATTTCGGCGGGATGAAAAGGTCTTATATGGGACCACGTCCAACGCTTGTTTCAGGCTATTAAGAACTCATAATTTCATATAAAAAATAGACTCCGGTCGGGATACTAACAAATTCCGACCGGAATTTATAATCATACTATCTGTTTTTTATCCATCGGGTAAAGCAATCTTTAAGGTCTGAGACCTTAAAGAAATGCTCCTGAAATAAAAACCCTTAATAATAAAACACTAATATGTGTAAACAAGAAGAATTAAACAGTTACTAAATATGTCTCTTAGATTATTAACTATATGTATCGGACTCCTCGTTGTATACACGGGATACGCGGCAAAAGATTCTTTAGGAACAGATGCCAGCGTGTCAATAAAAGTGCCGGGTAATCCTTCCTCAGAATATAAATTAAAAAGAACAGGAGAAAATAATACTCAATACAAAATGGTGGCAGATAAGCCAATACCGTTGAGCATTGTTATCCGCGAAGCCGAAAACGGGAATAAAACCCGTATAAGAGTATCAATCACGTCTGATAAAGACACTTATTTCAATTACTCTCAACTTATACCGACTTCTTATCCACATGGTAACTGCCAGTTTCTGATGCCCGGATTCTGGTATCGGCACAATCTGCTATCTCCTAAAGAAGCTCCGTCTTTTCATACTTCATCAAGCTGGATCGTAAGAGAAGATCGATTAAGTACACCTCTCACCGGTATTTATAATGAGAAAGATGGTTCATATATAACAGTCTCACGCATCGATTCTTTTTTATATGATGCTCTAACCACTCACAAAGAAGGAGAAGTTATCGTATCAGGTAAAACATCCATAGGTTTCACCGGCTTCGAAGAAATAAACGGCAATGCTAGCTTATCGTTCGGATACCCCTTCCGTGAAGCACCTAAAAGCTATATCCGTAAATTGACGCTAGCTCCCTCAATAAAAGCTTATCAGGAAATAAAGAAGGGCGAAACAATAGATCTGGAATGGGAAATTACAAGAGGGCAAGCTCCCGATTATTCAGATTTTGTAAAGCAGGTATGGGAATATAGCTACGACACGTACAAACCTCAGCCCCTTGCTCCACAGCAGACTTTTACGCCGCAACAGATGAAAGAGAGTATAGTTTCGTATTTCGCAGAGAGCTTTGTCGGTGATAAGCAACTTAAATTCTCATCAGGCGCACATCTTAAAGTTGCCGACTGCAAAAAAAACGGAATTGCAGAAGTAGGTTTTATCGGGCGTGTACTCCTCAACGCATTCAATGCATATGAATATGGAGAATCGAACCATCGGACAGATCTCGTAAACAACAGTAATCAGGTATTCGACAGCTACCTGAAATATGGATTTACAAAGAACGGATTTTTCAGAGAATATGTAGACCAGGACAAAGGAACCGAAACTGATGTATTCAGTATAAGAAGGCAGTCGGAAGGTATTCATGCTATATTCCATTACCTGCAATATGAAAAAAATAAAGGAAGGAAACACCCCGAATGGGAAACCCGGATAAAAAATATTTTAGACAGAATACTTTTCCTGCAAAATGAGAATGGAAGTTTTCCCAGAAAGTTCAAAGACGACTTTAACATTGTGGACAAAAGTGGCGGCAGTACACCTTCGGCTACCTTACCCTTGGTGATGGCTTATAAATATTTCGGAGACGAAAAATACCTGAAAGGAGCAAAAAAGACAGCCAATTATCTGAAAACCGAACTGATAGACAAAGCAGATTATTTTTCATCGACTTTAGATGCCAATTGCGAAGACAAAGAAGCATCACTATATGCTGCCACGGCAACTTATTATCTGTCACTTATTGCTAAGGATAAAGAACGGGCTTATTATGCAAATCTATGCAAAAAGGCTGCTTATTTCACATTATCGTGGTATTATGTATGGGACGTTCCCTTTGCAAAAGGGCAGATGCTAGGAGATATAGGTCTCAAAACCCGTGGATGGGGAAATGTCTCGGTTGAAAATAACCACATAGATGCTTTCATATTTGAATTCGGATCTGTTTTAGATTGGCTTTCAATCGAATTTAACGAACCCCGATTCAGCAATTTTGGGAGTGTAATACGCTCGTCAATGAGCCAGCTGCTGCCATGCGAAGGTCATTTATGCGGTGTTGCCAGAACCGGATATTATCCGGAAGTTGTACAGCATACCAATTGGGATTACGGTAAAAACGGTAAAGGTTTTTACAACGATATTTTTGCTCCCGGATGGGTGGTTGCTTCTCTTTGGGAGTTAATGAGCGCCGGAAGAGCCACCGGATTTCTAGAAAAAAGATAACTAACCATTAAAACTATATAAGATGAAAAAAATTTCGTATTTACTTATTTTTCAAATGATAGTATTCTGCGCTTATTCGCAAAGCTACGATCTGAAAAATTTTCCGAAAGGATCTCAGCCTAAAGAGATTGGTATCAAATTAACGGAAAGATATCTTCAGACACCACACTCGTTTTGGGGATATATCAATTCAAAAAACAAAGTGACATTCATAACTTATCCTGATGTTTGCCTGTGGCTGGGTGGTCTGTGGTTTACGAAGTCCATCAACGACGATAACCTGTATAACCAACTGATAGACCGCTTCGATCCTCTGTTCACGACTCAGAAAGATCTCTTGCCAAGCATGAGGCCCAAGGAACATAACGTTGTGGATTTTTATGTATTCGGGGCGGTGCCGTTAGAAATATACAAAAGAAATAAAGATTCCAAATATCTAGAACTGGGGCTGAAGTATGCCGACCAGCAATGGATATTACCTGAGAATCCGAACAATACTGAAAAAGAATGGCACGATAAAGGTTATTCGTGGCAAACCCGTATCTGGATAGATGATATGTTTATGATAACAGCTGTTCAGGCTCAGGCATATCTTGTTACAGGAGACAAAAAATACATAGATCGTGCATCACGTGAAATGGTTTTATATCTGAAAGAAATACAACGCCCCAATGGATTATTCTATCATGCGCCAAATACCCCTTATTTCTGGGGACGGGGCAATGGATGGATGGCTGTAGGCATGGCCGAAATGTTAAGAATACTCCCCAAAGATGATCCTCACAAAGGGCAAATAAAAGCAGCATACCTGAAAATGATGGAGACACTACTGAGATATCAGGGATACGACGGCATGTGGTCTCAAATTATAGACGATCCTAATTCATGGAAAGAAACATCATCAACTGCCATGTTTACCTATGCCATGATTATCGGGGTGAAAAATGGCTGGCTGGATAAAAAAACATACGGTGCCGCCGCACGCAAGGCATGGCTGTCACTACTGACCTATCTGAATGAAGATTACAATATCCGTAATGTATGCGAAGGTACGGGGGCTAAAAATGATTACCAGTACTACCTCGACCGCAAAAAGCTGACAGGTGATCTGCACGGACAGGCTGCTCTATTATGGTGTGCCTACGGATTGAGCAGTAATTCCAAATAGTTTTTTCAGTTCTAAAAATCATACTTTATCTATCTAAATCCAAGCGGTCAATAACCTTCTCATTTTATTGACCGCTTTTTCAGCTTTATAAATTATCTATATAGAAATTTCATTTGTCTACCAAACAATATGGTCTACCGACAGTTATTAATAGAGTAGCTGACAAATATTACTTTTTCCATTTTTTATAATAGAAATATGATATTTAATATATTTGTAGAATTATACTAAAGCTTATTAGAGATGTCTTTTAGATCTAGTAAAGAAAAACATAAAGAATTCAATCGCTTTTTTCAGGTTTATTATCCGAAAGTCAGAGCTTTTGCCGAAAGTATTTTAAAGTCGGAAGAAGAGGCCAAAGATGTTGCTCAGGAAATTTTCCTTAAACTATGGGACAAGACCGATATATGGATGGGACGGATTGAAAGCTGTTCGCCCTATGTGTATTCAATAACCAAAAATCATATTTTTGATTTAATAAAGCATAAAAAAATAGAACGTCGGTACCAAGAAAACATAAGCACTTCGCTTCTTTCCGAATTAGATATCACAGATCCCTACTCCGAGATTTATGCTAAAGAACTTCATTTATTAATCAGCCTAGCCTTAAAACAGATGCCCGAAAAAAGAAGGCTTGTTTTTGAAATGAGCAGATTTGAAGGAAAGTCAAATAACGATATTGCTCAGAACTTAGACCTTTCAGTACGTACAGTAGAACGGCATATATACCTTGCTTTGGGTGAATTAAAAGATGTAATTCAAGGAGCCGGAAAGGATAGTAAAACCTAGAATACAGCAAAAAAATAAAAATTTTGCATTTTTTTTCAGTTTCCGTTGAGTAGAACAAATGAGTTAATCGTATTATAATTAAACAAGCCAACCAGAATGAAGTATTTTCAACATATAATAAATAAGTTTCGAAAAGAAAAACAATCTTCGGAATCAATCGGAGAGTTTCAGCAATGGCTGATAACTCCGGAAAACGAGGATGAAAAAGAAAAGGCTTTGTGGTCTTTGTGGGAGTCTCTGCCCGAAGCCGGTTTTTCTTCTGATGAAACTAAAGAAGCACTTCATTCTGTAGAGAAAAGTTTAGGCTTACATCAAGAGTCCCCTAAGCGATCTTTGTCTATGCATATCTGGCAAGCAGCCGCAGCTGTATTTTTCATCATAGCTGTAACATCTGTATTTCTCTTACTTTCGGAGCGCAAAGATTCTCAGGATTTAGTAGAGAGTTATGTTCCTAATTCGGAATTGCAAACTATCACCCTGCCTGATGGATCAACCGTTGAGTTAAACTCAGAGACAGTTCTTCTGTATCCTCATGAATTTACAGGAAATACCAGAAGTGTATTCTTAATCGGAGAAGCCAATTTTAAAGTAAAGAAAAATAAGAAGAAGCCTTTTATCGTTAAAACATCCAATTTTCAGGTAACGGCATTGGGAACTGAGTTTAATGTGGCGTCGTATGCTTCCGATATGCAGACTTCGGTTACATTATTATCAGGAAGTGTTTTAGTTGAAAACGACAATCACAAGGCTGATAACGGATACATATTAGAACCCGGAAATCAATTTATCTATGATAAGGAAAACAACAGTATCAGTTTGCAAAAAGAAGTTGATATTGAAAATATCACAGCATGGCAGAGAAGCGAAATTGTAATACGGGATCTGACATTATCGCAAATCTTAAATCTTTTGGAACGTAAATATCCTATAACCTTTAAATATCAAGAAGAAAACCTCTTTAACAAAGACACTTATAATTTCTCATTCAGAAAGAATGCATCTTTGGATGAAGTTATGACTGTCATAGAAAAAGTCGTCGGAAATATTAATTATAAACTAGAGAATAAATATTGTTATCTGGAGTTGAAAAGATAAAAGTGCACTAACTATAAACTCTCGGTAATTAACACCTTAACTCGAAAGAAAACTTAATACAGTTATTATTATGAAAAAAAGTACTCTTAACCATTTCCGGTTAAGGATATGAAACCCTTGTCTTTTTTCATTCGGAAACACGACAGCATCAATAAGTTATATCTAACTCAACTTTAAAGGCGTGCTGTTATAAGAAAACCTATTCTAAGCCATTTTTTAAGAAGAAACACATAAATTAAATCAAATCTATGAAGTATAATCATTCAAGAGCAAAAACATTGCTTGTTTTTATCTGTCTGTTTTTTATACAGGTAGGACTTTTTGCACAAAGCAATGCAAAAATCACAATACAACATAGTCGACTATCCATTGCGCAAGCATTGCATGAAGTAGAAAAACAAGCTAACATGTCGATAGCCTATAACTCATCTAAATTAGAGTCGGGCAGAAACATAAATCTCGACCTGAAAAACGCCACATTGGATCAGGCTCTGAACCAAATACTCTCCGAAACAGGATTCACTTACCAGATAGACGGAAATTACATTATGCTGGTTGCCGAGAAAAAATCAGCACCGAAAAAAAATATCACAGGAACTGTAATAGACGAAAACAACGACCCTTTGATCGGGGTCAGTGTAACTGTTGCGGGCTTAAAAGGCGGTGTTATAACCGACATTGATGGCAAGTTCTTAATTCAGGCTTCGGAAGGCGAAACTTTAGTTTTATCCTATTTGGGCTATACCACACAAAAGGTACAAGTGAAGAAAGAGAATCAATATTCTTTACAGATGCGTCCGGATGAACAGATGATCAAAGAAGTAGTAGTTACAGCTTTAGGTATAAAAAGAGAACAAAAAGCCTTAAGCTATAATGTACAACAGCTAAATCAGGATCAACTGGTAAATAATAAAGACGCGAACTTTATTAACTCTCTATCCGGAAAAGTAGCAGGAGTTAACATAAATACAAGCTCATCGGGAGTCGGTGGAGCCAGTAAGGTAGTCATGAGGGGTAATAAAAGTATTGCACAATCAAGTAATGCCCTCTATGTAATAGACGGTGTTCCTATTTTTAACTTCTCCGGAGGAGGTGGAACTGAATTCCAGTCCACAGGGTCGTCCGAATCGATAGCCGATTTAAACCCCGAAGATATAGAATCCCTTTCGGTATTGACCGGAGCGGCTGCCGCTGCTTTATATGGCAGCAGCGGAGCAAACGGAGCCATAGTTATAACCACTAAAAAAGGAAAAGAAGGAAAAGTAAGTCTTACTGTTTCTCAGAATACCGAATTTCTGAGACCATTGGTTATGCCTAAATTCCAGAACAAATACGGAACAGGAGATCTCCAATCTTCGGCGCCCGTTCTTGACAAAAGTTGGGGAGCATTGACAGATAACAGATATTCACCTCAAGACGATTATCTGAATACAGGAGTAGTAGCTACGGAATCATTTACGTTGAGCACAGGTACAAAAACCAATCAGACTTATCTCTCCGGAAGTGCGGTAAACTCAAAAGGTATGATTCCCAATAATAAATACGAACGATACAACTTCACATTCCGTAATACAGCATATTTTCTGAATGATAAAATGACACTCGATGTAGGTATGAGCTACATTAAACAGAAGGATCGGAATATGATCAATCAGGGAATTTATTCCAATCCTCTTGTTACCGCTTATTTATTTCCTCGCGGAGACGACTGGAATGATATCAAGATGTACGAAAGATGGGATTCGTCACGAAATATAAGCACTCAATACTGGCCTCAGGGAATCAACGAATATACAGGACAGAATCCTTATTGGATCAATTACAGAAATCTGAGGGAGAATACCAAAGACCGTTATATGATGAATGCCAGCCTCAGCTACAAAGTATTGGATTGGCTGAGCCTCTCGGGACGTATCAGAGTTGATAATTCGAATAACGACTTTACCGAAAAGCTCTATGCATCTTCCAACCTGACTCTTACCGAAGGATCAGCCAATGGTTTTTACGGAATTACCGGTACTAAAGAAAAACAAACCTACGGTGATGCCATCGCCAATATAGATAAGTCATTCGATAACGGAATTTCGGTACATGCCAATATCGGGACATCTTTTTCGGTAATCAAACAAGACATTCTAAGGGTTAGAGGACCTATAAGTGAATCTCTTATACCAAACGTATTTAACGTTTATCAATTGGATAATGCCAAGACAAAGAGGGAACAGCCAAGCTGGGAAGAACAAACCCAATCTGTTTTTGCAAGTGCCGAAATCGGATACAAGAGTGCCTATTACCTGACTCTTACCGGTCGTAACGACTGGCCGTCTCAACTTGCAGGGCCTTATTCTTCCAAGAGCTCTTTCTTTTATCCTTCAGTAGGAACATCTATTGTTCTTTCTGAAATATTCGAACTGCCCAAACAACTCGAATATGCCAAAGTAAGAGCATCATTTGCATCTGTCGGAATGCCATTTCCTCGCTTTCTGTCTAATCCTACTTACGAATGGGACAGCAGCACTAATTCATGGGCAGGAGCATTGAGCAACTATCCGATGTCTAATCTGAAACCGGAGAAAACAGATTCATGGGAAGTTGGTCTAAGTACTCGGTTCCTTCATGGATTCAGTCTCGACCTGAGTTTATACTCCACAAAAACATACAATCAAACCTTTGATGCCCAAATGTCTGTTTCATCTGCATACAAAAGGCTATATGTACAATCCGGAAAAGTACAGAACAAAGGTATCGAGCTATCTCTGGGCTATCAGAACACATGGAATGATATCAAGTGGTCTTCGACCTATACATTCAGTGCGAATAAAAACAAAATACTTGAAATCGTAAAAAATTATGTGCATCCGGAAACAGGAGCAACGATGAATATCGACCGTCTGGAAGTCGGACGTCTCGGATTGACCCGCTTTATTCTAAAAACAGGAGGAAGTCTGGGCGACTTATATTCAAGTGCCGAGTTAATGCGTGACCAAGACGGATATATCTATGTTACATCAGATGGTAATGTAGTTAAACAAAACGCAAAAGAAGACATCAAGCTGGGCAGCGTATTCCCTAAAGCGAACATGGCATGGAGAAATGACTTTTCTTGGAAAAATCTGAATTTCAGCTTCCTTATTTCCGCACGTTTGGGAGGTATTGTGTATTCTGCCACTCAGGCTACACTTGATCGTTACGGTGTTTCCGAAGCAAGTGCCAATGCCCGTGACAACGGTGGAGTATTGATCAACGGAGGAGACGTTATTTCTGCACAAAACTGGTACACAGCAATAGGCGGAGAATTGGGAATCCCTCAGTATTACACATACAGCGCAACCAATGTTCGCCTGCAGGAAGCCCGCATCGCTTACACATTTCCACGCAATAAAGTATGGAATGTTGCAGACGTAACAGTATCTCTGGTCGGACGTAATCTGTGGATGATATATAATAAAGCACCTTTCGATCCCGAAGCGGTAGCTTCTACAGGAAACTATTATCAGGGAATCGACTACTTTATGATGCCCAGCACCCGTAATTTAGGCTTTAACGTTCTCCTTAAATTCTAATCTTAACCTTATTTGTCATGAATAAATTATTTAGCAAAATACTGTTACTGACAGCTCTGTCCTGCTTCATTGGCTGTACAGATAATTATGAAAACGTAAACCGGAATCCCGGAGGAGTAACGGATGATGAAAAACAAAGGGATGATTATGCTTTACAAGCATCTATGCTCGAAATGCAGAACTACACAATTCCTGTGGATGCCAATATGTTTCAGTTTATAGACTGTCTTTTTGCAGGATCATATGGCGGATATATAGGAGACTCAAATCCCGGATTTAATTCCGGTAAATTTTCGAGTTACAATGCTCCCGAAAACTGGATGAAAGTCCCATTTGAAGATGTGATCCCCAAAATATTTCCAAATCACAGCCGAATCAAAAAAATGACCACAAAACCTGTACCGCTGGCTGTAGCTGACATTATCAAAGTTGTTGCTATGTCTCGTATTGTGGATACTTATGGACCAATGCCCTATTCGAAGATCGGAGCTGAAGGACAGCTGAATGCCCCTTACGATTCTCAACAGGCTATTTATAACAAAATGTTCAACGAATTGGACAGTGCCATACTGATTCTGAAAGAATACCGGACAGAAAATTTCAGTGCTAAAGCCGATAAAGTATATGGAGGAGACGCAATCGCATGGGTCAAACTGGCTAATTCGATAAAATTACGTCTGGCTATTCGTATTGCATATGCTGATGCCTCAACCGCACAGAAAAAGGCGGAAGAAGTTGCAGCCGATGAAATCGGAACCATGACTGGTAACAGTGATAATGCTTTTCTTGACCTTGATCAGAATCAAAATCCTTTTTATACAATTATGTATGAATACAATGGAGGAGATTCCCGCATATCTGCAGATATAACATCCTATATGAATGGGTTTAATGACCCTCGCAGAGAAAAATATTTCACAGTATCTACATTCGGAGGAAAAATCGAAGATGGATTTATCGGTATACGTTCAGGAATACAAATTCCGCCGGCAGAAACCGCACACGCTTATTCGAATATGATCGTTACTCCTAAGAGTAAACTCATGTGGATGAATGCAGCGGAAGTGTCGTTCCTGAAAGCAGAAGGAGCTTTACGAGGATGGAATATGGGAGGTACAGCCCAAAGCTTTTATGAAGAAGGCATCAGATTATCTTTTTCACAATGGGGAGCTTCCGGTGCGGATAGTTACATGACAAACGAGACAAATAAGCCTTTAGCTTATGTAGATCCCGCAGGTATAAATTCATTTAAAGGAACAACCAGTACTATTACCATTAAGTGGAATGCAGGTGCATCTTTCGAAACTAATCTCGAACGTATTATCACTCAAAAATGGATAGCCAATTTCCCTCTCGGACTTGAAGCGTGGAGTGAATTCCGCAGAACAGGTTATCCTAAACTAATGCCTGCTCCCTCTAACAAAAGCGGCGGTATAGTATCGGACAATAAAATGGCTCGCCGCCTACCCTATCCTCAGAGCGAATACACGGATAACACTACTAACCTGAATACAGGACTGAAATTTCTGAACGGTGCTGACAATATGGCAACAAATGTATGGTGGGACGCCAAGAAATAAAGTCATCACAAATTAATGACTTTCAACGAACAACCAGTTTACATAAATAGATGTAATTATGAAAAACAGATTAAATAAAAATACAATTATAGCTCTCCTCTGCCTTATGTCGGGATTAGGTTTTACGGCATGCAGCGATTGGACAGAAAACGAGAGCCTAGATGTAAATGTTCCGAATATAGAAAATATTGATCCTGATGTATATGCAAAATATTTGGAAAGCCTTCGAAATTATAAGCTTACAGATCATAAGTTAGTCTATGTCTGGTACGATAACAGCACAAAAGACGCTGTAAACCGCTCTCATCACTTGACAGCATTACCCGACAGCATAGATGTCGTAGCCTTGATGTATCCTGATAATCTGACTGACAGAGAACTACAGGAGATGCAATCGGTAAGGGAAAATAAAGGGATGAAGTTTATCTTCTCGATAGGATATGAAGCTATTAAGCTCGAATATGACAATGCTTTAGAAGAAGGAGCAGAGGTTAATGAAGACGAGTTCGTCACCTTTCTGACAGGTAAAGTCAACGATTATTTAGCTTTAGCAGATAAATACAGCTATGATGGCATCTCCATAAAATACAATGGGAAATCTACACTGCATATGACAGAGAAGGAGCTGGCGACTTATACTAAATTTCAGAATGCATACATGTCACCCATAAAAAGCTGGTATGATGCTCATAATTCAAAATCAATTATTTTTGAAGGAAAACCACAAAATCTTCTGGATAAAACAATATTAAAATCATGCAAGAGTATTATTATCAATGCAATGGATGAAGTATCAACACAAGCTATGGATTTCATCCTCGAAATGGCAGCCGTAGACGAAGTTCCGTCTGATCGTTTTATTGTACAGGTATCAACAGCATCTCTCGATCCTTCGGATAATAAAACCGGATATTTTAACTACGAAAAAGGCATCAGGGCTATCCCTCAGACTGCCGTATGGTTGGCACAACCATCTGCCAGATACAAGAAATCGGGAATCGGAATATACAATGTTCAGAACGATTTCTTCAATCCTACTCTGACATATCCATATACTAGAGGAGCCATAAATACTCTTAACCCTTCACCTAATAACTAAGGTGTTACTTAAGTCAAAAAAAGTATTTAATGATATACTTTCAGTTTATAACACACTCTGGTCGTTTCACTTACCAAAGTAATAAATAGGTCTGAGACCTTAATTCAAACATTATGAAAATATATAAATTATATATAACATCCATTATCGCCCTGTCAGCCTTATTTGCAGCATGCAATGACAGCGATTCGTTCGATAATAAAACTTTTATCAACTCATCGTCACTAAAAGAAGAAGTCTTGATAAAAAGGGGGATAGATGTAGTGGAAAAAACATTACAGGCTTCCGTAGCTCAACCCGAAGCTTCCGATATTAAGATTGTATATAAAGCAGATGCTTCGAAGGTTGACAAGTACAACTCGTTGTATAAAGACCATGCTATGCTGCTGCCTTCGGATAATTATACAATAACAGAACCTGAGGCTGTTATCAAAGCAGGGAGTGTGCTGTCTTCGGAAGTAAAAATAGTATTCAAAAACCTGAGTACTCTCAATGAAGACAGTGTATATGTATTGCCTGTTTCGATAGACAATGTATCCGTAGTAGGTATTCTGGAAAGTAAACAAACAACCTATTATGTAGTAAAAGGTGCTGCATTGATCAATACTGTAGCAGACATCGAGAAAAACAATTTATCGATAAACTGGGCTAAGCCGGACGTCTGCAATAATTTGTCACAGGTGACAATGGAAGCATTGTTTAGGGCAAGGGATTATGACCGTCTGATCAGTACAGTTATGGGAATCGAAGGACGCTTTCTTATCCGTCTCGGCGATGCTAATTTTCCACCGAGCCAAGTACAAATAGCAACAAGCCGTGGCAACTATCCGGATGCAGACAGCAATAAAGCGTTACCCACTAATGAATGGATACACATGGCTATGACCTATGATTCGGGAACTAATACGATGAAAATATACATCAATGGAAAAGTACAATCAAGTGTAACGACCCAGAGTATCGGAACCATAAACTTAGGAGTCGGAGGTGCTGACGGGTTTTATATCGGGCGGTCTTATGCCGATGATCGTTATCTGGCAGGAGAAATAGCCGAATGCCGTATATGGAATACTGTCCGCACACAAGAAGAAATTGCAAACAATCCGTACTATGTAGATCCAGAATCTCCCGGATTGGTGGCTTACTGGAAATTCGATGACGGCGACGGTAATATAGTAAAGGATCACACTTCGAATGGGAACAACGCTGTAGCCAAGAATGCTCTGAAATGGAACTCGGTAAGCTTACCCGAAAAGTCTAAATAAAGGGTTGAACTCTTAAATATATTCATTTACGTAAGTATAAATAATAATATAGAAGACTATGATTAACAATATAAAAAAGAGACTGTCGTCTTTAGCTGTATCTTCGATACTGGCAGGAGCATTGTTTGTTTCTTGTTCGGATGATATAAACCTCAGCAATATAGACGACAATAATTACGATAAGGCAAAAGACTCCTATGTATCCTTAAAGAATTATAACGATGCGCGAGCCATGCAGACAATCGAATTAAGAAGTGGCGGAACAGAAATTAAGGTATATCTGAAATTATCCAAAGCTCAAGAGAATACATTCTCAGGTAAACTCAAATTTGACGAATCTTTTCTCAATGAATACAATAATGCGAACGGTACGGATTTTAAAATTTTCCCATTAAGTTCGGCATCTATTGAGAACGGAGAAACTGTAACGATAGAAAAAGGGAAAACCGAATCTGAACCTGTAACCATTAAACTGAAGAAAGACAACAGTCTGGAAATCGGCAAAAGCTATATACTGCCGGTGGCATTCGAATCGAATGATTCGGGTATCAAAACCTCTTCAGGAGAAGGGGCTTATCTGTTCGTTGTAAAGTATATGGGTAATACTCCCGATGCTGCTAAAGAATCGGGTATCGTTACTATCATGTACTTCGAGGTTAATAATACGAATATACTGAATGCAGGAGAATATATGCTGAAAAACAGCGGTAAACCATTTGTAGATATTGTCACCATATTCGCCGCCAACATCAATTACAACAAGGAAACCGGACGTGTATTTGTATCTATGAACGAAAATGTTTCTCATCTGCTGTCCAACAGGGACAAATACATTAAACCTCTACAGGATAAAGGCATTCGTGTCAATTTATCAATACTCGGAAACCACGATGCAGCCGGAGTTGCTAATTTGTCTGAATCAACAGCTAAGGATTTTGCTAAAGAACTAAAAGCTATTGTTGATGCATATGGTCTTGACGGTATCGATTTCGATGACGAATATTCACAATACTCACAGTCAGTAGGAGTACCGGGATTTGTCACTCCATCCAGTAATGCTTATGCCCGATTATGTTATGAAACAAAAAAGATTATGCCCGACAAAACGGTCATAGTTTACCATTATGGGTATGTCGGGTTTAGCCAGACTGTAGAGGGTATGAATCCGGGCGATTTTGTTGATTATACATTAGAGCCTTATTACGGGTCTTTTAATAACAATATAACCAGACGGTATCTGGGTATGACTAATAAGCAAGTATCGCCCTATTCCCGTAAAATTGTTGATGGCTTATACAAACTTCCCGACGGACAAGGTTATTATGTAGGTACATACGACATGCAAACCCTCAAACGGGTAAGAGACAGTGAATATGGAGTGAATATGCTTTATGACTTCAATCCAGCGCAGAGCTATGTTTCAGCGTTTAATGATTTCGCCTCTGTTTTATATGACGATGAAATTGTATTCTCCGGAAACACGTTCGAAAAAGACTGGTAATATTCTTTAGATAGATTTTAGCCATTACAATCATAATTAATGGAGTAGTGGCTAAAATCTTTATTATCTTGGATAAAGAATAGATATATACTACTTAATCTGTTTAAAATGAAATTATCAACATTCATCTATCTGGCATTCATTGTCCCTATTCTCTCAACCGGCTGCGGAACAAGAGAGACTGTTTCAAACAGTTCTGAAAATCTGACTCAATATATTGATCCCTATATAGGAACAGGTGATCACGGACATGTCTTTATGGGAGCAAACGTCCCCTTCGGATTAGTTCAGTTAGGACCCACAAACATTACCGAAGGATGGGACTGGACTTCAGGATATCATATCTCGGACTCAACCATATTCGGATTCACACATACACATCTGAACGGAACCGGAATAGGCGATTTATGTGATATTGCTTTGATGCCTGTAATCGGCAATGTAAAACTAGGGAAAGGAGAAATATCCGACCCTCAATCAGGAATGTACTCTCTGTTCAGCCACCGCAACGAAACAGCTAAAGCAGGATTCTACTCAGTACATCTCGACAGATATAATATCGACGTTGCTTTAACTGCCACCAAACGGGTCGGCTTCCACAAATACACATTCCCCGAAAGCAAAGATGCAAAAGTTATAATAGACCTCAAGAGTAAGATAAACTGGGATAAACCCGTTGATACTTATTTGATCCGCGAAAATGATTCGGTTGTATCGGGCTATCGGTTCTCTACAGGATGGGCAAAAGACCAACGCATCTTTTTTACGGCTGTATTTTCTAAACCGATGAAAGGGTTTTCGTTATCTCACGGAGATGATACAATAGAAAGCAATTCTCTCAAGGCAGAAGGAGTGTACGCCCAAATACTTTTCGATACAACACCGAAAGAAGAAATCTATGTAAAAGTTGCCTTATCTCCGGTCAGTATAGAGAATGCCAAATTGAATATGAAGGACGAATTACCCGGATGGAATTTCGATCAGACAGTAAAAAAAGCAGATGAAGCATGGAATAACGAGCTCAAAAAAATAAAAATAACAACATCTGATGAGAAGATAAAACGCTGTTTTTATACAGCCATGTATCATACAATGATTGCTCCATCGGAATTTAACGACACGAACAAAGACTACTTGGGAACAGATAAAAAAATATACCGTAATGCCCCATTTATAAATTACACTACATTTTCGTTATGGGATACCTATAGAGCAGCACATCCGTTAATGACAATCATACATCCCGACAGAGTAAACGATATCATCAATACAATGCTTGCGATATATCAGCAACAAGGCAAATTGCCTGTATGGCATCTGATGGGATGCGAAACAGACTGCATGGTTGGCAATCCTGCAATCCCCGTAGTAGCAGATGCCATTCTGAAAGGATATAGCGGTTTTGACAAAGAGCTGGCATACGAGGCCATGAAGAAATCGGCAATGCTTGATGAAAGAGGGTTAAAATACCTCAAAGAATACGGCTATATACCATATAACAAAGAAGAAGAAGGTCTATCCAAATGTATGGAGTATGCAATTGCCGACTGGTCTTTAGCTCAGGTTGCTCAAAAGATGGGAAAACAAGACGATTATAATTATTTCCTGAAAAGGAGTAAATCTTATTCCCATTATTTTGATAAAGAAACAGGCTTTATGAGAGGATTATCTTCTGATGGAAAATTCAGAACACCTTTCAATCCTTTCGAATCCGTGCATCGCGATAATGATTATACCGAAGGCAACGCATGGCAATACACATGGCTAGTTCCGCACGATATACAAGGATTAGTAAATCTGTTCGGCAGTACCGACAGATTTATATCCAAGCTCGATTCTCTATTCATTGTCGAAGGTTCTCTGGGTGAGCATGCGTCTCCTGATATAAGCGGACTTATAGGTCAATACGCACATGGCAATGAACCGAGCCATCAGGTATTGTACATGTATCCTTATGTAGGACAGCCCTGGAAAACAGCAGAAAGAGTACGTCAGGTATTATCCGAGTTATACCACGATCAGCCTGCCGGACTATCGGGCAATGAAGATGTAGGACAGATGTCGGCATGGTATATCTTGTCTGCTCTGGGTTTCTATCAGGTAGAACCTGCAGGTGGAAAATATATATTCGGAAGTCCTCTTATAGATCAGGCTGTTATAAAAGTAAAAGACAATAAAGAATTCAAGATAATAGCTCACAACAACAGTTCTGAAAATAAGTACATCCAAAGTATCCGGCTGAATGGAAAAGAGTATATTAAATATTACATAGATTTCAAGGATATAGAATCGGGAGGTACCCTCGAATTTGAAATGGGAAATAAACCTTCAAAAACATGGGGCACAACAGAAGATGTCCTTAAAGCCGAAAACAAATAAGATTCAGAATTTTTATCTATACTGAAAACAATGTCTGGATCTTTCAATATGAAAATTAAGAGGAAAAGGTTACGGATGAAAAAGAGCAATTTCAGTGTGACCTTTGTAACCTTTTGTGGTTAAAAAATTAAATAACAGCAATTAACGACAATGAATAAAAGATATATATTAACAATACTAATTCTGTGTATGATATTTGCTCTACAAGCGCAGAACCGTTACGAATTAGATTCGGGATGGAAATGCCTGCAAGCATCACAAACTGAAGATAGCGGAGAAAAGATATCAGTAATATCGTATCCTACAAACAAATGGAAAAAAGCAGTTGTTCCCGGCACAGTGCTAACAACCCAGCTTGAGAACAAGGAAATTCCCGACCCTTTTTACGGGATGAACAACGAGAAGATACCTGACATCTACGACACCGGACGAGAATATTATACTTACTGGTTTATCAAAAATTTCGAAGAAAAACAACCTAAGGGAGAAGAACAGGTCTGGCTTACATTCAGAGGTATAAATTACAGTTGTGAAATCTATCTGAATGGTCGAAAAGTAAATACAGAACTTTACGAAGGCATGTTTTTACGCAAAACTTTTAACATTACCAAATTGTTGGCTGCCGATGGAAAAAACAGGCTGGCTGTTATTGTATATCCTCCCGATCCTGTAGGTAAACCGAATGGCGGGCAAGGCGGAGATGGACGGATTGCGAAGAATGTATCACATCAGTACGTTGCAGGCTGGGATTGGATACAGCCTATCCGCGATCGTAATACCGGAATCTGGGATAAAGTATACATAGAAAAAACGGGACGAGTAAATCTGCTGAATCCTCATATTATAACAGTAGTTCCGGAAAAGCGTATTCCGTGTGAAGAACAGCAGCATGCAGTGCTAAAAGTGTCAGCAGAACTTGAGAATACTTCGGACAAACAAATATCAGGTACATTACGCTATACATTGGGACAAGATATTATCTCACAAAATGTTACAATATCACCCAATTCGAGTACCAAAATACAATTGCCCGATTTCACAATGGAAAATCCGAAATTGTGGTGGCCTTCGGGGTACGGAGAGCAATCGTTATACAATCTGAACATCGAATTTATAGAGGATGGCAAAACCACAGCATCCGATTCTGAAAAGCTAACATTCGGAGTACGGGAAATTTCCCGAAAATGGAATACTGTAACCCGCAGTCAGGAAATATACGTCAACGGTCAGCGGATTTTTATAAAAGGTGGAAACTGGATTATCTCGGATGCTATGCTCAGATTTACAAACGAACGCTATGATGCCGAAATCCGCTATCACCGAGACATGAACCTCAATCTTATCCGTATTTGGGGTGGAGCATTAACCGAGCGCCCTGAATTTTATCAGGCCTGTGATAAATACGGTTTGTTAGTTATTCAGGATTTTTGGTTTTCAGGCGATTGCAACGGACGCTGGCTCGATCCGTTAAAGGCGGAAGACCAATGGACAAGACGAAAGTACCCTGATAATCATCCGCTGGTTTTAGAGTCTGCCAAAGATATGATAAAGATGATACGCAACCATCCCTCTTTAGCCATGTGGTGCGGTGGCAATGAAATTATGCCTCCGGAGGATATTTTAATACCGTTAAGAGACAGCATTCTCCCTCAACTGGATGGTACCCGTTGGTTTATAGACTATTCTAATTCTGACGAGTGGTCGTATAATTTCTTAGGAGGCAATGGAGACGGCCCATATACTATACAACCGATAGAATCGTTTTGGGAAAAGCAAACATGGCCATTTAACTCCGAGGTCGGCTCAGTCGGGGTCGGCGATTATGAATCATTGGAACGTTTCCTGCCTGAAGAGAATAGAATTGCTCCTCAATATAATCCGAATGCTAAGTTTAGAGAAGATGTTGATCCGGTATGGACATATCATACTTATTCCGGAGTAGGTTATGAGAATTTTATAGAACCTTACGGAAAACCTAAAGACATTAGAGACTTTGCGATGAAAGCTCAATTGGTCAACTACGATCAGTATCGGGCACTGATCGAGGGATTCAGTTCTCATATGTGGGAATGGTATACAGGAACTATTATCTGGAAAACTCAGAATCCATGGACTTCGATGCGCGGACAGATGTACGATTATTATCTTGACTCGAATGCATCACTATTCGGCTTACGTAAGGGAAGCGAGCCGTTGCACATAATGTGTAACCCTGTTACGGGACGAGTAATGATCGTTAACAATAACTTTAAGGCGTATAATGATTTGATGATCATAGCTAAAGCATATGATATAAACGGGAAAGAGACCTTACTGACTCAAGAGATTGCATATATCAATGCGTCTGATACAAAAAAGACCATCATCTTAAAAGAGCCATTGGATAAGATCACTAAAGAAAAGGGTGGTTTTCTCTACCTTCAATTATTGGATAAGGACAAAAATATATTGAGTGAGAATTTCTACTGGTACCCGGATTCTCAAAAGAAATATACAGGACTAAACGAAATGAGAAAGGCTGATCTCGGTATTTCTGCCAGATTCTTATCTGAATCAAAAATTGAAGTAAGTCTTTCTAATTCTATAAATAGCCCGGTTGCCTTTTTCAATAGGATTTCTCTAATAGACTCGAAAACAGGAAAACGTATACTTCCTGCTTTTTATGACGATAATTATGTATCTGTTATTCCGGGTGGAACCAAAACTGTTATAATAGACTACAATCCGAGGAACAATGAGAAACCTCAAATAGAAGTAAGAGGATGGAATACTAATCTTAGCACAGTTAGCATAAGCAATTAAGTGAACAGTAGTTTAATTTCGTATAAGTGTCAGCCTTTCAATCGAATTTCGTACAAACTAAGACTTGACACTTATACGGAATTATAATAAGGGTAATAGGATCAGATAATTTACCATTTAATCAAAACAGAAACACCTTCGGGGTTGTTCTCAAATTCAAGCAGATAGGTTTTCGTCTGACTATCCCAATATCGAGTTTCGAAGACATTTGTTCCATTGACCAACACCGAACGCGGAATCCTCGGTAATAGCACCCGTGAAACATTGGTCGTATTTATAGGGCTTTTAGCAACAAAAGAGTATGAATCTTTCTGGACTTCTTCTTCATAAATCCGACTTGCCGAAGCAAGCACCTGAGGCTTATGTTTATCCTTAACCCGTGAAATATTAAAGAAGAACGCATGCTCTCCCGGCTGAATTTCTTTATGAGTATATATGGGTAGTTTCGGATCGAACAAATCAATTAATACACCATCTATCACATAAGGCTTATCATTCACACTTTCATCTAAGACAGCAACCAGATCATAAGCTCCCCGCTGTAAATAGAAGCTGTTCTTGAATTCAAGTTTCCCTGCTTTAGACTTGTTTTCATACATATCAGATACAATATCCAGCAACTTTTTATCGCTTCCTGTATTTAAGACAAACTCTTTAGGATCTGACCTCACAACATATACAAAGCCTTTTCCATAGCTATAAATGCCTTCGTTAGGAGAGATTTCAATATTCATCCTTTCAAACAGATGTGCGGATGGAGTCCTATAAGCATTTCCTTTTGTATTCCACCATTCCGAAACAGACTGAAACGGATCATTATCCTGCCCACAATACACCAATACACCGCCAGATTTAACCCAATCAGCCAGATGCGTATGAGCTTCGGGGCTTAATGGTTTCATGTTAGAATATGACATCAGCAGGACTTTAGTTTCCGACAATGCTTCCTTGTATGACAAGTTTTCAATATGTACAGTCTTAACCGGAACTCCTCTTTTCAGGAAGGGCAAAGCCAATCCATAAAAATTTGCAAGCTGCGGATCTTCATATCCTTCGTGAATGGGAAATCGCTGAAACATCAAAGAATTAGCCATCAAAACACTAATACCTTTAGAACCCGAAACTCTAGATTCTGTCAAAGGCATCTGATTCAATGTATTCACCATTACCTGCATTTGAGTAGAATAATGTCTCGGTATTCTTTCTTTTTTATCGCTATCTGCACTCGTTTTATATAAACCTTCATATATACGTTCTGGCCAAGGCATTATCTCATAGTTAGCTATCTGAGGGTACAAAAGTTGAGCGACAAAAGTAGCCTGATAGTTTTTCTTGTAATCAACCCAATCCCGAGGCCAATCCTCTATCGGATCTGTAAGAAAAAACATCTTGCGGCCGGTTGGAGCAGTCATAGACTCCATTGATCCATATTCAAGAAAAGCCGTTTCGAACACACGTTCTTTGAGTTTTCCGTTGAAATAATTAGGTTCACGGGAAGTACCCGTCCAAACCTGAGCAATGTAACCATCAATACATGGAAGAGATGCCAAACTAGCCTCCGGACTTACAATCTGCCATTGCGAATAATTGACTAAAGAATGAGTCGGCACATAGCATTTAATATCCATACCCTTACTCTTTCCATACTCTTTCGCAAAAGTAAAGACATCATTCAAAGCATTATAATAAAGATGGTACTTCAGCTTATTTGCCTGATATGTATTCTCGGGAGACTCATGCTGAGGTCTCCATTCCGATCCGTAAAAATTTTTCCATTCCCGTTTAAAAGCCTCACTGTACCCTGCTCTAGCCCAGAATTCAGGCTCTTCGAGAAAAATAGCATCAATACCGGCATCAATTACCCGTTTTATATGTTTCTCTTTTATATATTTCAAATAATTAGCAGTAGGAACGATATAAGGAACCATATGGCCATGCCAGATAGTATCGCCATTTTGTTGTACCTGACCTTCATCCAAATGCATCTTTCCATCCCATTCGCCTGTAAAATAGTCCTGATATTCACCCCATGCTATTCCTGTCATAAAATGGACAGTATAACCTCTGTCTTTCCAAGATTGAACACGTTCTTCGAATGATATTTTTTCCGACTTATCGGAAGGATTTCCCCCTACCCCGTATACCATTACAGCATCGGCACGGGTATCAATGGTAGGTCTCCATTCTCTTGATGTCTGAAATGTAGTCTTTACATTATCGACATTCTGAGATTTCAATTGAAGACCAACACCTAATAAACATAGAACCAAAATTTTATTTCTCATAGAGTATTGTTTAGTTAAGATCTCAGACCCTTTCATCAACTTCGTAAACATAAAAATAACAGGCAATTAGCATTTCGACACGCCATTAAAAACGTTCCGTTACTTATAATAAAAGGTTACAAAAGTCACACTGAAATTGTACTTTTTCTGATGTTTCCTTTTTTCATTAATAATTAATAAAGGGTAGAGCAGAGCCCTACCCCTACAAAATGTACCCGCCACACATTTAAAGAATATTTTTTTTACAAGAGAGTCTGCGCCCAAAAGACCGCTTTCTCTTATAGATAAAATTTCAAATTCCTCAAATCAGGAACAGTCTTTACTTATTATCACGGAATCATTACTTCCATCGGTGCACTGTAATTCCATCTTCTGATACCACTTCCTTTTGGCGTATCGTAATTTATGCGGGCTGCAGCACGCACAAACACCTTACGACCCGAAGGTATAGTTCCGTTCGACTGTATAGTTATCTCGTCTCCCAGCAAAGAATTAAATGCCGAACCTGTATATTCGATTTTGCTTGACCATCTTTCGTCCCGGGCTCTATATCCGACACTGGAAGAATAGCTTATAAAAAACTGAATATCTGTTATATTTAGGAAACTATCGCTATAATCGCCCATTACTTGAACTTTTTCTTTAAATATCTCCGGAGAAACAGCTCTGGTCACACGTACTTTTGCGGTAACCTTCCCATTTGCAACGGTAGGATCTCCCAGTAATTCCACTTTCAAAAATGGATAAACTTCGAATTTCACATTTTTGACTCCGCTTATTTTAGTGTCTATCGTTTCATCGGCATAAACTATACCCCGTTCATCTTCTCTGACAAGAGGTATAAACGGTCCGTCAATACGGATATTATAGTCCGCTTTAAATAACTTGGTATTCTGAAAAGTCCCATCCGACATGCAATAAAAATCAGGATTCGGAGTCACATTTTCGCCCCAACTCGTTTCAGTCAATCTCACACGAATGCCTTCACTTCCCTGATCGGTCAGCACCCGTTCGCCGGTAGCTATATCTACCACTTCGCCCTGTAAAGTTTCGCCCGGTTCATCATAGTTATCCATTTCGAATAAACTACAAGACGTAAACAAAGCGAGTATACATATAAAAATATAAGGTTCTATTTTTTTCATATTCCGTATATTCATTATTTATAAAAGTCTGCGACCTTTATTATTATAGATATAATATCATTATCTGTTAGGTTGTTGATCAATTACCCTGCTTTTAGCAACTTCACCCGAAGGTATTGCAAAATAATAATCGATAGCATTAAACTCAAAAGTCTTAAGACTAACCCATTGGAAACGTGCGTCAAAGAAATACTTTCCGGTTTGAGTTGAAAAGAACGGATATAAACCGCGGAAACGATACCTCGCATTATTACTGTAAAGAGATTTATCCCTGCTTTCGCCCCAGAATTCATCACGACCTTCGTAATGCGAAACACGCCATCTGCGTAAATCCCAGATAGTTTTATGCTCGAAAGCCAGCTCTTTGCGGCGTTCTTTACGTACAATATCCAAACCTGTTCTGTTAGAAGTAATCTGACTGGTCAACTGAGTAGCTCCGGCACGTTCACGAATGGCATTAACAGCTTCTGTAGCCACCTGTATCAGATTAGAACCATCAGGAGAAGGAGCTCCTGCCAAAGATAGTTCCACACCGGCTTCCGCTGCATTAAGCAATACTTCGGCGTAGCGCATCAAAATAAACGGCTGAGCCGATTTACCTTCTCCGGCTTCGAATGACGGATCCGGATTAAGCCATTTACGACCATAAAGACCAGTAAGACAACCTTCACCAAAATCATAGAACGGACCATTAGCTCCGGCAGCCGTCATATCTTTTCCATTATAAGAAACGATTTCTTGACTATTTCCATCTCTTGGACTCAAAAACAAAGTCTTAGGTGTATTTTTATAAGCATCCAAATGCTGATAACGTGTATCAGCCGAATTATACGAATAATCATTAAACAATGGTTTTACAGGAGAAGACCCCGTATAAATACCTGCACGAATCTCAATTTCTTTTCCCTTAAACATATCTCCGGGGAAAATAACATAGGCACGCAAACGTGGTTCTGCGTTTTTAAAGAAATCCATCGGTTTATCGTACATTATATAATCGCCCGTAGTGTTAGACGAACCCGTTGTTACTTTTACAGTACCATTCGGATAGCGATCGAATCCATCGAACAACTCCAGAAAATCCAAAGTGGGGCAAGTTCCCGATGCTAATGGAGCACGGAATATAAATGGAGCACTGTAAGCATCATATCCGTGGGTTAATGTCGGGTATTGATACTGCTTCACATAAATATTTTCGGGACTGGACAAGTCGCTGAACATATCCACCATATTCTGATATTGAGCTTCTTTATCTGTTGCCGACCATTTCTTCTTATACAGAGAATAACCTCCGGTTTCCATTACTTCACGGGCAGCCTTATAAGCTTCTGTAAAATACCTTTTAGATGCAGCCTGCCACGTATCACTTGCAAAACCTATAACTCTTACACCTGTCTTTTCACCCAATCCGGTCATACGTCCGGGCAGTGTTTCGTTATATTTTGCTACAGATCCGGCATATAACATCGCCTCGGATTTGAAAGCAAGAGCAACGTATTTATTCGAATAACCTGTTCTCGGACTGGTTGTTTCCAGTAGCTCGGCAGCCTTATCAAAATCGGCTAATACCTGATCCCAAGTTTCTTCTTCGGTCGAGCGAGGCACTTCCAATTCACTTGATTCAGCAGGATAAGGAATAACTTTAGTAACCAGCGGAACTCCTCCGAAACGGCGAGCCATAGCATAAAATACAGTCGCACGTACAAAATATGCCTCACCCAAATAGTGTTTGTAGCGTTTCTCCGTAAAAGCCTCCCTGTATTTAGGCAAGGTTTCCAACAAGTA
Organism: Indolivaga capnocytophagoides; assembly: GCF_036511535.1. Lineage (GTDB taxonomy): Bacteria > Bacteroidota > Bacteroidia > Bacteroidales > Dysgonomonadaceae > Dysgonomonas_A > Dysgonomonas_A capnocytophagoides. Next base: position 2,230,307 of record NZ_AP028867.1, read on the forward strand.
ATTTGCATCTCTCAATAGTTTGAAAGGTTGAGCTTTCTTTCCCTCATCATTCCAGTATGGTGTATCCTCACCTGTAAAGGCTGAGCATATTCCATCTCTGTTCAAGGCTTCTCCGGTTCCCGATATCCCCATGGCTCCAAGCCAAGAGTCGAACCTCAGCCCCCATTGAGGCATATATTTGAATTCCTCAAAAGGCATATAGCTGTACATACGTGCCAGATAAATTTCCATCCCCGACTCATTGGTCATCAGGTCTTCATCCGTTACAATATTCTTAGGCGATATATCCAGATCATTACACGATGTAATAAACAGCATACCGAGTAAGGCTAACATAAATATCTTTTTCATATCTGCATTTTTTAGATTCGTTACTTTTCATTAAGTAACAATAAGTATTTAATGTTGCATTTTAAAGCAATAACTATCTATTGCTGTTATACTTAAACAGTCATCAAATAAGTCTGAGTCCTTAAAAAGAAAGGGATAATCCTAGTGTATAAGTTTTATTCAGTGGATATAAACGCCCATTGTCATCATCAGGATGTTCAGGATCCACAAATTTTACTTGCGTAATAGTAAACAAATTGTAAGCATTGGCAAAAATTCTCAGATTCATTGTCGGCCAGGCTTTCCATTTGGGTAAGGTATATCCTAGTTCTACACTTTTAAGACGCAGATATGCCGTACTTACTCTATTGAATTCCGAATCGCTGCGTGGATAACGACCTGTATATCCATAATATCCGCTCACCCACTCGATAGATGGATCATAAGGGTCTGCTGTTGGATCAACCGGATGCCAACGATCCAGATATTGCTCCAATGTACCACCTCCGTTTGTACCCCATATAGCATACAACGGCTCTTTATATTCCATAGATCCTAAAGCCGATCCCTGAAACAGGGCATTCATATCGAGATTTTTGTACTTAACATCAAAACTGAAACTATAATTCAGCCACGGTGTTTGGTCGAAAGCATAAGGATGAACATCCAATCCATCAATTTGTCCGTCTCCGTTCCAGTCCTGATATTTATAATCTCCGGGCAATACATCCCTGTCTTTATAACCGGGATAAGA